>CAZRLY010000056.1:0-22499 GCA_964601015.1 uncultured bacterium | reverse complement strand
CTTTTTACGGCAGGATACCCCGTCTGATTTGGAATGAAATGCCTGCCTGTGCTGACATGTCTGCGCCGAAGGCAGGCAGAAGGCAGACAGGGAACATCAGGCGGGGAGGAATGCCGATTCCCCTTAGAATAAGTGAGGGGTTTTGGTCGGTCCCCTCGAACCGTCTCCGGTTTCCCGGGTAAGAGTCACCTCGCTAATGTTATGGAACGGTTTCTCGTATGCTGCACTGCCTATCCCTCTGTAGCTGTTTAACAACATACCGTAGTGCGTCGGGCTGGTGAAGCACCGCAACGGTACCTATCTCGTAATGACTATTCGTTCCTAACGTAGTCAAAGACTAAAGCTGGTCAACCTCGGGGCTTGCTTTCACAAGTCCCTTCTGATTCTATGAATCAGGAGGGGTAGTTGACCGGAAATCAGGCGGCATGAACTCTGTGGTATGCCACCCTCCTTTCACACAACTTCGGCGGTCAATTGAATAAAAGCGGCGTAAAACTAATCACCTATTTACATTATACTGTACATCTCTTGACTAAGCAAGGCTAAATCACATTTTTCTTTATTCATTCCTGATTTTAATGGTTTTTATCTTGACATTCAACTTAGGTTATAATATCATTTTGAATAATATTGATTTTGGAGTACGAATGCTCAGTCAATAGAGGTTATCTAATGGACATTGCTTACTCCATAAACAGAGTGCCTATACGTCTGGATGAAATGGCGGGTTATCAAGACGCTTGTCTAAATGTTATTGAGGAACCTGATTTGATACTTCGAGGTTACAGAAGCGCGTTAATAGCAGTCAAAGGGTATGGGCGAATACGTTATCTTGCTGTTGTATATCGAGAATTGTCCGCTAAAGACGGGTTTGTAATTTCAGCCTACTTTACTTCCAAGATAAATAGGAGGGCTATTGTATGGAAACCATGACAGTAGACACAACAACACAAAGTGCTGTTGACACAGCGGTTAACATCACCAAACATATTGTAAAATCACCAATTCATAAGTTCTGGCTTGATTACGACGAAGGGGTTGATGTACTTTACATCAGCCTACAACGCCCGCAAAAAGCCACCGATAGCATTATGTTGGATGATGTGGGTATCCTACTCAGCTATCGTGGAGAACAACTTGTGGGCATTACTCTATTTGAAGCCTCTAAACATTGAATAATTTTTGGGAAGGTAAGGAATTGTAAATGCGTGAAAAATATATTATCTTCGCGTTGGCGATGTATTTCATACTAACAATTGCATGTGCGTATGCCAGTCAATTTAGCGACAGGGCAATCGTAGAGAACTTGCTATTGGAAGCCGACGGACAGCGGTGGTATCAGATAGCAAAAGAGTTGGTCGAAAATGAGGGTTATAATAGCAGGTATGCCCTGCGTGTCCACGACGCGAATGTGTTAGATGGCAGACCAAAACCCGACGGCGCTTGTGACAATGCCGCTGATTATATCGCAGAGAAGTTTTCCAGTTTCGGACTCGAAGTTGAGTTCGATTCGTTTGAGCATGTTCGATGGACGCTTGAAGGCAAAAAACAGGGTGAGTATCCGATGCGGAATGTAGTCGCTACCTTGCCAGGCAAAGGACCAAATAAAAACCGTATGTATTTGATGACAGCGCACTACGACAGCATCGCTTCCAAAACCGAAGATTGGGAGCAGAATTGGCGTACCCTTAAAGCGCCCGGGGCGGTGGATAACGCATCCGGAGTGGCTGAAGTTCTGGAAACCGCCCGAATTCTAAGTCAATGGGATTTTGATTTCACCATCAAGTTTATTGCGTTCGCCGGCGAGGAATTGGGCTTGCATGGCAGCAAACACTATGCAAAACAGGCGAAGGAACGGGGAGAGGAGATAGCAGGCGTGTTGAATTTCGATACCCTGGGACATGACGAAGACGATATTTTGGATGTATGGGTAGTCGCTGACGCCCGTTCAGAATGGTTGGCAAATGCAATCCAAACAACCTACCAGCTTTACAATATCGACATAGATTTCCACAAGGTAATCAATCCAGAGTTTGTTTATAGCGACCAATCGTCTTTCTGGGAACAGGGTTATAGTGCAGTTGAAATAAGCGAGTCTCCCGATTTTGATGCGTCAGATTGGCCCTCTTTTATACACAGCGAAAACGATACACTTGATAAACTCAATCCCAAACTTGGCGAACGCGCAGTACAACTGGCGGTGGCAACCCTGGCGCAACTGGTTGACCTTTTGCCTGAACCAACTGACTTGAATCCTGATTTAGTCCTTGACGTTGATAGCCTTGTGCTGCTCAATCCAACACCAATTAGAGGCGATACAGTGAGGTTATTCGCTGTTGTTAGAAATTTTGGACCGGGCGCAGTCGCTAATGCGGAAGTTCAGTTCATCGTCATAATGCCTGATGGCGAAATGCGCATAATTGGAGCAGAAAAACTTAACCTGGAAACTGGCGTTCCACAAACTGTAAGCGGGGAATTCCGGGTAGACGACTGGGGCGAATATACTATCCGCGTTGTCGTCAACCCTAACGTCACAATTTTTGAGCAAAATTATGACAATAACGTTCTGGAAAAAGTTATGAAGGTATCATCTTCAACGTTGCGATTGTCTGGCATCTCTGTTTACCCAAATCCTTTGAAATTTAACGAGGAAAGCCAAACCCTTCGCGTAGTTTACCAGTTGAGCAAAGATGCCCAAGTCAACTTTGAAATCTATGTTCTTTCAGGAAAACTTGTCTACAGCGAACAACATACGATGGGAGAAGATGGCGGGAAGTTGGGCGTAAACAACCTCAACTGGAGAGTGCGAAATGCGTCGGGCAACATGGTAGCATCTGGGGTATACATCGTAAATATTACCGTCACGGATGATGAGGGGAATGTGGAAAGAAAAGCAAAGAAAGTGGCAGTGGTGAAATAATTTGTAAAGCGGTAAAAAACGTAGAGCGTGAAAAAACGTAAAGCGGAAAGCGTAGAGCGTAAAAAGACGTGAAAAAAAAACGAAGAGAAAACGAGACACCCCACGCTTGAATTTGTGTTGGCTGCAAGAGAGACTAAAATGTCAATGGCATCAATGCCACTGAAAGTTAGCTCTCAGTTGCACCCAACACGAAAAAGCGAAAAAGTGCAGGTGAGGTTCCTTCACTTTTAGCCTTCTTGCCTATTTTTTGTAAAGCGATAAGCGTATGGGCAAAAAAAGAACCTACGCTTATCGCACGAGGAAACGCTCCACGACGCTTCCTCACTTTTCCAAGTTGCGCAACTTCTATCCTTTCATAAGGTACTCATGAATAGCTATTGCTGCCGTCTTTCCCGCTCCCATCGCCAAGATGACGGTAGCAGTACCTGTGACGACATCGCCCCCGGCGTATACGCCATTCTTGCTTGTTGCGCCTGTTTCTTCCTCTATGAGGATTTCGCCGCGTCCGCCTACTTCTATGTCGGGCGTTGCCTTTGCAAGGACGGTGTTGATGCTGCTGCCTATGGCGTTGATAACCGTATCAATGGGCATTTCAAACTCGGAATCCTCGATTGGAACCGGTCGCCTTCGTCCTGAATCATCCGGTTCGCCCAACTGCATACGAATGCACTTCATACTTTTAACCCAGCCGTTCTCATCACCGGTAAACTCAGTTGGTGCTGTCAGCACCTCGAATTTGATGCCCTCTTCGAGTGCGTGTTCTATCTCTGCTTCTCTGGCGGGCATCTCAGTTCTCGTTCGGCGGTAAACGATATATACCGCCTCAGGCCCAAGACGCAACGCGCTTCTTGCAGCGTCCATCGCCGTGTTTCCAGCGCCGATAACGGCTACTCTCTTACCAACGAAGATTGGAGTGTCATATTCAGGGAAGCAATAGGCCTTCATGAGATTTACCCTGGTCAAAAATTCATTCGCAGAGTAAATGCCCAACAGGTTCTCCCCCGGTGTGCCAAGGAAATGTGGCGCTCCCGCGCCGGTGCCAACGAACACGGCATCGTACCCGTCATCAAGTAATTCTTCGACGTTGTAAAGCCTGCCGATTGGGGCATTCAATTCAATCTCAACGCCCAGCTTTTGGACATATTCGATTTCAGCCTGGAGTACGTCCTTAGGCATACGGAATTCCGGAATGCCGTAGAGAAGCACACCTCCGGGTTTTTGTAATGCTTCAAAGATTTTTACCTTATGCCCCATCCTCGCCAATTCTCCAGCACAGGTTAATCCAGCCGGGCCAGAACCGATGACCGACACCTTTTTGCCCGTAGGCTCTGGTATCGGTGGTACCTCAACAGCGTTTTTCTCTCGTTCGTAATCAGCGACAAATCGTTCGAGAGTTCCTATGGCTATTGGCTCATATTTAGCGCTCAACACACAGGTTTCCTCGCACTGTACCTCTTGCGGACAAACTCTTCCGCAGATAGCGGGCAAACTGTTGTCCTCTTTGATTTTTCGGGCAGCACCGATAAAATCTCCTTCGGCAACCAGCTTGATAAACGCTGGAATGTCGATTAGCACAGGACAACCATCCACACAAAGCGGTTTTTTACATTGTAGACAGCGTTTAGCTTCCGATACTGCTAACTCGTCATCATATCCTAAGGCTACTTCGTTAAAATTCTTTGCTCGTACTTCAGGCGCTTGCTCCGGCATTACATACTTTTTTGGTTGAATTTTGGGAGATGCGCTTGATTTCTTTCTTTGTTCTTTAGACATTGATGTTTTTCCTCTTTCTTAGTATAGGACAACCATTTTGCATGTCCTACACTAAGTGGTGTGTTCCATAAATCTGTTTCGCTTTTAATCTTTGTTAATTCATCAGGTTTTTCGCACTTTGAGGAGTATTAAGTAATTGAAGTAATAAGTATTGCCGTAAGACGAAGGGGTCGGATTTAAATCTTTGATTTAATCTTTTCCTTCACCTGCGGGCCTTATCGGGGGACATTAACTCGCAGCCTAATACTCAATACTACTTACTTAATACTTGGTCAAATCAGCGCAAACACTGGGAAAAGTAATCCCTTGGAAAGTCTCTAAAACTTCTGGAACACACCACTAAGTTACCTTTTACTTTTACTCGACTTCTCGCTATCTTTGCCACTCCTGTTTCCCCGGTAGAGAAAGCTTGTGATTTTTCCATTTCACTCTCCTCGAATACCAAATGTAACATATTAAAGGGTGTAATGCAAGGAAAAAATCAAGGGGGAAAACAATAAATTGACGTACTCCCCGCCCTAAAGGGCGAGGATTCTTAGGACTTGTCTTGGGCGAATCATACTTATATTATCTCATACTGACATTAATTTGTCAAGCAAAAAAGGGGGAAGGCGACTTCCTCCCCCGCCTGAATACGGGGGTTTCCGTCGCCGGTTTTTATGAAAATTGTAGATATCAAAGTTCATTTTCCTCTTTCACTCATGAGGATTATCACGGATGAAGGCATTGAAGGATGGTGCAATGGTGTTTCGGAGGAGGGTGCTCGAAGTATTTTTCACACCTACAGAAAAGATTTAATCGGCGTTGACCCATTGGACCGAGAATATATCTGGCAGCGATTGATATATCACGATAGGGTGAGCTATTTACCACAAGCTCTGCGGGGTACTGTTGATGTCGCTCTGTGGGACATCGCGGGTAAAGCAGCGGGCTTACCGATTCATAAGTTGATTGGTGGGTTTCGCGAGAAAATCCCTGCCTACTGGAATGGCGGAAATTCAATTGAGGATGCACTGCAAGTCAAGGAAGCGGGGTTGTTTGGTTACAAAGACCATTTTCGTGATGGTCCGGATAAGATGATAAAATTCGCAACCGAACTTAGGGCGGCTGTTGGCGAAGATATGTATTTGATGCACGATGCGGTTTTCCAGAATTATACTCTCGACGAAGCTCTCAAAGTCGGGCGTGTGTTAGGAAAGTTGAATTACCACTGGTTTGAAGAGCCTCTGAAAGATTTTGATATAATAGGGCTAAAAAAGTTGAGTGATAATCTTGATGTTCCAATTGTCGCTCCGGAATATATCGGGGGGAGCTTGTATTCAACCGCTCAGTATCTCGCGCTGCAAGCGGTTGATACTGTCCGGGCTTCCGCTACCTGGCGCGGCGGAATCACCGATTTGCTCAAGATTGCCCACCTCGCCGAAAGCTTCGGCGTCAATTGCGAAATTACCTCACATGGTCCTGTGTGGAGTTTCGCTCATGCAAACGCTATCGCATCAATACGAAACTGCGATTTCTTTGAATTTGGTGACCGGACAGCAATCACAACAGGAAAGCTTCAAGGAGAACCTATAGTCACAAATCCGCTCACTTTTCAAGATGGGTATGTAAGCGTTCCCACGGAACCGGGGCTGGGGATTATATTGGATTGGGATGTTGTAAATGACCGGACGGACAAAGTATTATCCTGCTCACAAGAAGAGTGAAAAAAGACCGAAACCGAGAAAACGTGCGAAAGAAAGGGAAGTTTGGGGTGAAAAGCTTGTCCCCCATGCGTATCAAGTTAAGGAATTTTTCTCATTTGTGCGCCACAATCGCCTTGAAATCAATTTCAGGCTAATAGCTAAAGTCCACTCGAAGTGGACTAAACCACAGCTTCAGTCGTCTTGAGACGACTTTCGCTTTCAGCCTATGAATTGATTCATAGGCTGAAATTGATGCGCATGTGGGTGAAAAGCTTGTCCCCTTAAAAAAGAGATGAAGATAACAGAATTAAGAATAGACATTTTAGAGATGGAGCCAATTTATCCGACAGCCCGGTCCAATGGGAATATGACTGAAATTCCTGACCTTCTTTGGCCCCGGTTCGTCGGTGGGCCGCCCAAGTCGCCTGAGATAAGGGAGGAAGAACCTCGCACCTCTTATTCAAGCCTTCTAAGGATTCAGACCAACACGGGCATCGAAACGTGCGATATCTTCGGGAATGGATGGATTCGGGAAGCTGTCGAGTGGGAGGCAAGAAATTTTAAGGTAAGAATGGCACCTGAACTGGTTGGCTTAAACGCTTTAGACAGAGAGTACATCTGGCATAAGCTCTGGTATGCCCAGCGGTTTATGTACATTTCGCCCGGTTGGGTAAGTTTGATTGATACGCTCCTTTGGGACGTGGCTGGTTTATACGCCAAGATGCCCATCCACAAGATGTTAGGGGCATACAGGAACCGAGTACCATGTTATATCACCGCAATGGCGCTTGCTCCGGAACCCGCCCTTGCCGCTAAAGAGGCCGGCTTTTTTGGGTACAAAGACCATTCTTATCTTGGTCCAAAGAAGAACATCGAAGCCGCTAAAGCCACCCGCGAAGCTGTCGGTGATGATTTCCTCCTGATGCATGACCCGGTTGAGCAGTATACATACAATGAAGCTGTCCGAGTGGGGCGGGCGTTGGAAGAACTCAATTTCCTCTGGATGGAGGAACCGCTACAGGATTATGACCTAATGGGGCTAAAGAAACTCTGTGATACGCTTGACCTTCCTATCCTTGCTTTGGAGTTTATGGGCGCGGTAGGTGGCGAACCGTATATAGCAGCGCCATATCTCGCATTGGGTGCTGTGGACATCGTCCGCCAGCGTGGGATTGGCATTACTGGACAAATCAAGACTGCACACCTCGCTGAAGCATTTGGAGCGAAAGTCCACGGCGGAAGTCCACATGTAGTAGCCGCAATCAGCAATGACCCATTTTTCGAGACCGGCGGTCCGAAAAAACCTCCTGAGAAGGGAATCATCAGGGATATGACAGTCATTGGCGAAGACGGATATATGTATGTTCCGCAGGGTCCCGGTTTAGGGCGGGAAATAGATTGGAACGAAATAGAAGCAAGAACCGTGGGTACAATTTAATAGCAGAAGGAGAAACTAAAATGTCAAATAATGTTGAGCTTTTCATCGCGACAAACGGAAACGACACCAATCCAGGTACGAAAGAAAAACCCTTTGGGAGCCTTGAGCGAGCGTCTTCAGATGATATACATGGGTGTCCGCCCCTGAAGTGGCGGGAGGGAGGGCGGTGGAATCATATTTGGTCCACTGGCATGTCCCTACAGACTTTCAAAATGCGCTTTATGCGGTAGGTAACAGGATGCAACGTCATTGCACCATGCGCTCGCAACGGGCGACTGCGTCGAGTACCGTCGCATCCGACGCCGCCATTAATCGTACTTCGAACTCATGTAGACCGGGTTCCAAAGATAACGGCTGCTTCAGTAAAACCCGGTTGGCGGTTCGGTTGGTCCCAGCGGGGATGCCTTGGGTCATTTTTGTTGCGAAATGCTTGCCATCGACCAGAAATTCTACAGTAACTTCGCTTGAGTCAATTCCACCGATGTTGCTGATGGCTGCTGTCAATTCATAGCTTCCCTCTTCATTTTTGCCCAGCCATAGGCTCTCACGCATTAGCGTCACGCAAGGCTTGATATAATAGTCGAAGAAAAGTTGGTCAGCGTTGGCCAGCACAGCCTCGTGATGAGCATTCATCGCTGACGACTTCTCAAGGCCATACCCGCCGTAGCCACCGTTGTACCAGGCAATGCCACACATTTCTGGGCAAATACGCCGAATGAACCTGATAACTTGCTCTTGCTCGCCAAGGTCAATATAATCGGGGCGTTCGGAACTATCGAGTGCTATCAAGGTATAACAGTAATTGCCGTAGGCGGGAGCGAACATATCTGCTGACCGAATCAATGGGTCAAAACGGTCGCGAATCATCTGGTAGATGTCGTCAATGCCCAAGGCCTGGGGGATTGCCCGGAAAACGTATGTTTCGAGGAGCAATAGGTCAACTCCTTGGCGGTAGTATTGCGCCAACTCCCTCCTCAAACCGCCTCCGTGCCACACGGCGAAAAAACGCTCCGGGTGTTGTTGCTTGGCTCTCACCAGCGCTCGCATAGACGCTGCCGATGCCTGTTCTTTCCAGGTTCCTGGGTACCCACCAGTTTCGTCAATGCCCTTGCCCCGCGAGTATTCAGGCAACTCGTCCATGAACTTGCCATCAAAGATTTCCTCTAATTCCTTAATCACTGTTGCGGGTTCTTCTTCAGCTTTCTCCTTATCGTAGTAACTCCAACTCGCGCCGCCATATTCCCAATTGAGCGGTATCACTCCGCGTTCTGCCAACCGCTTGCGTTGCGCCAAGTCATTCGCTGAAGTAACACAAGTTGTCCAGCGCATTGTTGGTACCTCTCGGTACCAGACGAAGTGCATCTTCTTGTCTTTCGCTATTACCGGCAACATAATCTGGGCAGTGTTATCCGTTTCACTGGCTCCAGCCATTGTCTTGCCGGGGGGCAGTTTGGCGGTGACGGTATACAGTCCGTTTCGCCCAGCCTCCCACTCTATGCTGCCAGTCGCTTGACCTTTCTCAGAAATAAGGTCAACTGGATAGTGTTGCGCTGTTCCATCGGGAGCCACGATAGTCAGGTCAACGTTAATATGGCCGGGTGCCTCGCCTTCAATGGTGGCCCGCACAGTGATAGTAACGACTTCCTTCTCAGTGGGCAATACTGGATTAGTGAACAGCCCGCCGTTAGCATAGGGTTCAGCGTTAATAGCCACGTCAAAAGCATTTGCTGGCGTGGCAACTCCGACAGCCATGGCAACAATAATGTCACAATATAGTAGGTACATCGGTGGTATTTCCTCCTTCACCAAGATTGACCCAAACAACATCGGCAACCCTGGTAAACTTGCACCCGTTCCAGCAGGGGCTGATTGTTTTTAACATAGAGTTCTTGGAGATATTTGGCTAATTCATCCCAACTGTCAAAACTGGATTTGAAATCAATCAGTTCTTCTTCCATGAAAAAGTCTCCTAACAGTGATTCAATTACTTCCCAGTTTTTGACGGCTTTAAGCACGAAAGACGGTGGACCAATACCATAAATACCGTTATTTTTATATCTTGCATATGCAACCCCGTCCTTCGGTGATATAGCAAGGAGTTGAATGCGCTTTTGTGTGGTTTCCATGACTATCTTCCTCCTCTATCGAATACTGATTTTGATGCCATTTTCTTTAATTTTAATGACGGACTCTTCGTAACGGCTTAACGAAGCCTGTTCAGAAGGGTCAAGTTTTTCTCTTTTCGGGAAATTTTGCCAAAACATCATCTCCGTCACAAAATTATTTGGTAATCTTATTTCCTCGATCTCCTTGATTGAGAAACCTCCAAAGATGTGTGCCTCAATGAAGTTAGCCTCGTTACACAATAAATCGTTTAGCTCTCGTTTTGAGAAGGGTTCCCGCCTACTGACTAATGTTTTGACATGCTTGATTGCTGCAAGAACATTGACATTGTTCCAGATAGCCGTATCATTGAGTGGTTCACGTTCGGGGTTTTGGAGCAATACACCTCTTCTGTCAGCTCTTTCCATAACATAAGCAAAACTGTTATCTTTTAAAAAGCTTGTCCGATGCGCGATGCTTTCCGGTTTTAAGATTAGACAATAAGGTATATCATATAAGATGATAAGTAGTCGGACATAATTATTTTCATATTCCCCGCTTCCGATGGATTGCTAAATCCATCGGGAAAGACTTGGATTTAGCAATCCAAGTCGAGCAGTGTACCATTAAATAAATTTGTCTGGGTACATACCACAGTTGCCGGTGTTTAAAGCACCATAGTAGATATTTTTCTTCTCTTCACCGAATCCTAAAATATCCTCGGCAAACTCGCGCTTGTATGAAGCTCTCCTCACACTACGCTTTCCCTCTGCAACAAGGTTGTGTCTGTTTTTATATATCCCATCCGTTAAAAATCCCATCAAGCCCCTGTAGTTTGTATTAACGCTCACTCGCAATCTGTTCTCATCGGCGATTTGATCCAAAAAATCAATCAGAATTTCTTCTTTCACCTGTTTTTTTACTGCTTCGAACTCTCTTTGAAGATTTTCGATATTAGCCGTGGCTTTCTCTACATTAATATACATATTCAATCCCTAGCGTGTTGACGAATTATTTAACCGAGCCAATCGTAGATTCTATCTTGGAAAGGCGAGTTTGGCAAGTTAGAAACTTGGGCTACAAGCAGATTTCTCCGAATTCATCAACAGACCTTAGGGCTAATCTTTAGGCAAATCTTACGCACATTTTAACATTCTCCCCGAGCAATTTCAAATGATATTTATTTTATCATATCTATCATCTTCATGGCAAGGAAGGTATTCAGTTTTCTTTGCATCATTTCCGAATAAATTATCTTCCGGCTGAAAATGCCTGCTTATCTGTACATATCGAAGTTTTTATGATATACTTTTTAACTTTCCGTCGCAGAAGTCCCCTTCTGATTCCTTGAATCAGAAAGGGATGAATGCGAATTTTTGTCAGCCGCAAAATTTTAGCCGACGCAGTTGGCGGATTTTGCGACCTGGCAAAAATAACTTGCATTCCCTGAACTGATATGATAAAATATTACAGTCGCAAGACTTTACGGGTGGAGGTTTCGCATAAAGTCCTTTGCGTGTAAAACTCACGGTGGATGGTATTTTGAGCTACAATACTGTTATTGCCTATAAGATTTGTTATCTTATGGCTTGGCTCGTGAAGATAACCATCAAAAAGGTATCTCCGTTATCGGAGTAGTGGTAGTGTGGCACTGCCTGTAGTAACATTAGTGCTTTCTCGGACTGATGCACATTGTCTACGAATCTATAACCAACATTCGCTTTCATGAAGCCCCTTCTGAATCTTTGATTCAGGAGGGGAGAATGTCACATGAACCGTCCTGCATTAAAAGCCTTATTTCCATACCTCTCAGGCGGCTTATTTGTATGCTACTTCCTGATTCCGCAGAGCATCTCCATCTCACAATTTCACACCTGGCTGCTTTCCGCCTCATTCGCAACGGCAGGGGCTATCGCATATAAGACGCGACGCATACATTCGCATAAGGTGGGGAGCGTGTTGCTTGCGCTTTCCTTATTTACATTGGGGTGTTTTCGCTACCAATCAGCAATCCGCTCACCTATCCTGCCTGATTTATACAATCAAAAGGTTCGATTTTCGGGTTACGTTACGGATAATCTTGAAGAGGAAACGGAGGAAACTCAACCCGAAGAAGCGTCCCTCGCTATCTATACTAAGGGGAAACTGTATTTTAAGAGTGGTGGTTCAATCAAAAGCAGGATTTTCGTTAAATTCAGCCCTTTTCACAGCGGTTCGGAATGTAGCAGCAACCCCGTGTGGTTGCCCGAAGAGGCGAAGCGGATAGAACAGCTACGTTACGGGGACATCGTAGAAATGTCAGGCGAATTGCGCAAGCCGCAGGGAAAGCGAAACCCGGGCGGATTTGATTACAGCGCGTATCTTGCCAGAAAAGGTATATTCGGTATCATCTATTTGAAAAAGGCTGACGACTTGAAGAAAGTAGGTGAAGGCGACGGAATTTTTTGGTTGCGGTGGATGGACAGGCTGCGCGGGAAGATTGAGAAAATCTTTGATGAGACAATGCGGGATACGCCAAATTACGCTGGTATACTAAAGGGAATCATTTTAGGTAAGAAGAAAGCCTTGCCAGAAAACATTTTGAGCGCGTTCCGAAATAGCGGAGTGATGCACCTCTTGGCTGTCTCTGGCTTGCATGTCGGTATGATAGCACTCGCTTGTTTTTCCCTTTTCAAATTTCTCAGACTACCTGAAAAATTTATTTACGCGCTGACAATGATCTTGCTGATTGTCTACGCCAGTCTGGTAGGGTATCGTCCATCGGTTGTTCGGGCGTCTATCATCATCATCCTATTTTTTATCGCAAAGATAATTGATAGAGATTCTGACCTTTTGAATTTGCTGGGTTTTGCCGCTCTCCTGCTTTTGCTATTCAATATTACATCACTGTGGGACGTTGGATTTCAACTCTCTTTTGCGGTAACCGCTGCCATAGTTTACCTCATGCCAAAATGGCAGAGACTAATATCCTTTGCAATGCAAGATGCAATAGACAGGTCAATTTTCCTTCGCCTCGCCAATAAGTTCCTTTTGCTGCCCATTGGTGTTTCCGTTGCGGCGCAGGCTGCCAGCCTACCAATTATCGCCTACCACTTCAACAGCATCTACACTGTCACCGTCCTGACAAACTTAGTCGCAGTTTGGTTAGTCTGGTACATCGTCTGCGTTGCGTTTGTTACCATCATACTATGTTTGATTTTCCCACCCCTTGCCATTCCATTTGCCCACGCAAACAAGCTAACCATCTTTCTTTTGCTAAAGGTTGTCCACTTCTTTGCAGGAATTCCCCACGCTGTTGTGGAAGGACTCCCTCACTCCTTGTGTTTTTTCGTCACAGGTGTGTTTTTTGCCATCGCCAATTTGGACTGGATTCGCAAAGAGACGAAAAAAGCACTCATCATCGCCTTAGCTGTCATATCCCTATGTATTTGGGTTACGCTACTATACCCAGGAGGGCGACTTCTGGAGGTTACGTTTCTTGATGTTGGGCAGGGGGACGCGGCTTTCGTCCGATTTCCCGACGGCACAAACATGCTGATAGATGGCGGCCCCAAACGAGCGGGTTTCGATTCAGGCGAACGCATACTATCGCCTTTTTTACGACATCAAGGAATCCGCAAGGTAGACACTGTCATTTTAACCCATCCTGAAACTGACCACGGAGGTGGCTTGGCGTACATTTTGGAAAACTTTCGGGTAGGAAAAATCATCGGCATCCATCATCAGGACATCCCCTCGTCCACTCATAGAAAACTCAGGGCTATCGCCGAAGAACTGCGAATACAATATCAACCCGGTTTCGCAACCACGCTTGTAAGCCCCAAATACGAGTTGGAAATACTTAGCCCAACCAAATCCACCGATTTCACGGATGGTTATGTGAACGACGATTCGATAGTTCTCAGGTTAGCTTACGGGCGGGTAACTTTCCTATTCACGGGCGATATTGAGACCAAAATCGAGCGTTCGATGCTCATAAATAGCGCAAATGTCCGGGCGGACATCATTAAAGTCCCACATCACGGCAGCATCACCTCAAGCAGCGAACCATTTATCGACGCTGTCAATCCGGCGATTGCTGTCATCAGTGCAAGTAAACGCTTTTCATCGGAAAAAGTTTTGAAACGCTACAAAGAACGCAATGTCAAAATTTATCAGACAGATGAGTCGGGCGCAATTAGAATAATTACTGATGGACAAAGGTGTTGGGTGGGAGAATGCCGCTGATTTTACACCAGACACATTCCAAGAACATCAAGTTTGCGCGCCAGACTGTTACAATTCTTACACAAGTCCAAACACCCCCCAAAAGCGCGAGGTATTCAAAAGGGTATGTCATCTTCTTCCTCTAACTCCTCGACACGGTTAAGTTGATGAGCAAGACGGAACGCTTGTTGTGTTATAACTTCTGACGTGGTGCCATGCTGCAAAATCTGTTTTGCAATTTCGAACGCTTTGTTCATATCACCAATTTTCATCGCCTGCTGGACTACGTCATGCAATTTTTTTGGTGGAATACCTGGGATTAACTCAGTCGCTATGTCGCCTTTGCCTAATTGCAAAGCGGCTTGAACTGCAATTGAGCGTGCTTGTATTTGGACTTCTTCATTTAGCCGCTCATCATCACATAAGGGCAAAGCGATATCAAGGCTCTCTGAAAATTGTTTGGTATCCACAAGGATATTCGCGTAGCGCACGGACTCTTCAGGAGTCAGTTCCTCTTTCCGCCACGATGGTTCTATCGCTCGCGCGGCATCTATCACCTCATTGTCGGGTAGCCAAGGGTCCGCCAAATAGCTTTTAGCGAGGATACGTTGCGCTTCTTCATCACCTGGCACAAAGTCAAGGAGTTTCCATCCAAAATTTCTCATCGCATCAGTTTTATTCACCAAGCGAAAGAAACGCATTGCTGCGCGATACACTTCTGAATGGGGGTAGAGGGCAACTAATTCCATAATCCCATTTTCCGCCTCTTCGGGCGAGGTAAAAAGTAGCCCGTGGGCTATTCGTTCAATTTCAGCTTTAATGCTTTCACCTGCCAGTTCGATGTTCAGCCCATAGAACAGCCGGACATAGCCAGCGACCAATTCGTCGTCCTTGTTAGGTGCGGCAATTGCGAGAAACTCTTCCAGTTCCAGAGTCGGGCAGGAAAAGAGGAAGAAAAGTTTGGTTTCGTCCACCTCGAATAGTTCACAGCACCGCTTCTTGAAAACCTCCAGATCTTCAGGCTTCGGCACACGCGATACAACAACCTTGACGTCAATGGACTTCCCAAGCGCCTCGGCTATCTCGCTCTGTCGGATAAGCTGCCCAATGTGCCCGGTCATCTTGATGCTTTCTGCACTCAAGGATGAAAGCATCATGACTTCATCCGCCAGTTGCTGTGTGCAGAAACCGGCAATCTCGCCGATGCCAGTGCGCGAATCTATAATCACGAAATCTGGTTGCAACTCCCTATTGATTCGGGCAAGGAACTCTTGAAAAAACGCAACCCCCTCGCGTTCTTCAGAAAAGATGAGACTCCAATCAAGCTGGTTTAGTTTTCTGTAGTATTCCGAAGAGCGGTAGTCGCCAGCAGGAATGAGCCACAACGGAATATTGTCTCCTGAAGACTCGACTGGCACCTGTAGACATATCTGCTCAATGCTCCCCGGGTCAACATTTGTCAACTGGTAGTCAAGGACATAATCAAGGATCCCTTTTTGACCGTCTGGCAGTTCAAGCGCGGGAAATTTTGAGTCCATTCCTGGCGCTTCAAGGTCAAAATCTATCACAACCGTTTTCTGCCCAAGCTTGGCAAGGTAAACGGCGAAGTTAGCGGCGGCGAGCGTTCGGCCAACGCCACCTTTGTATGAATAAAAAGTAATAGTTCTCATCGTGTACTCCCTCCCCACATGCCATGTTCCGCGATGACATCCCGCGCCTTGCGGCATTTCACCATCGTTTCCTGTGAAATCCTAACGAATACGATAGGCGGTGAAACCTTTTGGGAAAGCTTTTCTGCTGCCTTACGGATGGCATCTTCGACATCGCTTTTGAAGGTATCTGGTAAGAAAGGATGTATCTTGATTGAGTCAACCAAGGCAGTAAAACTTTCAACGACGGAGCGCACATCAGACGTGCCCCGGTCAGTATCTCCCCCGCGGTAATAGAGGTGCGTCAACGCTTTCTGGATAACGTCCGGATTGCCGCGATGATAGTGAGATAGTGCTGAAAAGTAGGCACCTGCGTCATCCGGCGTAAGTTCGCACAGCGCTTCAAATGCGAGATGTGCTACAGACTCACACCGCAACCATCGAAACAACGCCGGAAAAAACAGGGAGCGAACTGTTCCATTGCCAGGGAAGCTACGAATCGCAGCTATCGCCACAGTTACGAAGTCATCTGAAGGTTCATCCAGATTGGCTACACTCATAACAATGCTTTGCAGCACTTCGAGGCTCTCCAGATTTACAGCGAGGTAGGCTGCATTTTCCAGTTGTTCAGCGGAAGCCGCGGCCCAATCATACTCACTGACTACCTCCACAAGAGCTTGCCCGATGACATCTTGCTCTTCCGGATGCTCCTGATAGTTCGTTACAACCTTGCGGCATGTCTGTTCATGGGTGCGCGGGTCAACAAATCCGGAGGAAATATTCTGTTGGATTAACTGTCGAGCATCATCAATTGTCATTGTATCATCTCCAATGTGTTGTTCAGCGATTTCAATGAATCGCCTCACCAACTCCCCAGTGTCCCCGATACCTGTGATGGATTCTTTCAGTTCCTTCAGAAAGTTCTCCGCGCACGGCTCATTCACGCAGTTCGCAAGTCTGTTTATCGCATCACCTTGCTCAGTCTGCGCGAACTTTGACAAAACTTCCTTGAGATAATCGTCAACGCTCATTTCATATATTCTCCCTTTTAATCGTACCAAATTTTAACATAATCTGCTGAAAAAGTCAACGAAAAATTTAATTGACCACAAGCTCACAATATGATATACTGCAATAAAATTATCGAAAAGAGGAAAATATGGGAAAAGTTAAAGCTGCTGTAATGGACAAAGTCAACGGGGAGATTGAAGTTGACATCAGGGAGTTTGAGGAGCCGTTTCTTGAGGAAGGGGCTGTGCTACTCGAAACTATTTTCACTGAAGTTTGCGGCACTGATGTTCATCTGCTTCACGGACAACTGGCTGGAGTCCCCTACCCGATTATCCCCGGGCACATCAACGTCGGCAGAATTGAGAACATCAACGGGTTTGTATGCGACGTCGAGGGCAATCCCTTTGAGGTGGGAGATGTGATGACTTTTCTTGACGTTCACGAAACTTGTAACAGATGCTGGTACTGTTTGGTTGCTAAAGCGACTACACGGTGTCCGCATCGTAAGGTTTACGGTATCACGTATTCAGCCAACGACGGACTGCTCGGTGGTTGGAGCCAGAAGATTTACCTCAAGCCTGGGGTGAAGATAATCAAACTTCCACAAAACCTTCCACCGATGGACTTTATTGCAGGGGGATGCGGCGCGCCCACTGCGCTTCATGCGGTAGAGCGAGCAACAATCAAGTTGGATGACACTGTTGTGGTACAGGGTAGTGGGCCTGTGGGTTTAAACGTTGCGATATTTTCTATGCTCAGTGGCGCGGGAGCAGTTATCATAATTGACCCGGCTCCCAGCCGACTGCAGATGGCTCAACAAATCGGCGTTGATAACGCCATTGGTGTTTCAACCCCGGAAGGCAGAATCGCCGAAGTTTTAAAACTTACAAATGGACGGGGTGCCGATGTAACCGTGGAAGCGTCGGGAAACCCAAAAGCGGTTGCAGAGGGGATGGAGATGACGCGGGACAACGGTACTTACGTGATTGTGGGACAATATACAGACGCTGGAGATGTACTCATCAACCCGCATCGACAGATTAACAAAAAACATCTTGATATTAGAGGAACCTGGGGGATTGATTACAGCCATCTCCATAAAACTGTCAGACTTATGGCGAAACATAGGGAACGTTTTGACTGGCAGGGATTCGTTTCAAAAGTATATCCCCTTGATGAGGTTTTGGAAGCTTTGGATGATGTGGAGAGGTTACGGGTTGTAAAGGCAGTTATCGCACCTAATGGGTGAAAAAACGTAGAGCGTGAAGCGTGAAAAAACGACGAGAACACGCTCTACGAGAAAATTCCCTACGCTTTACGAAAAAGACGCTCCACGCCCTTACGCTCTACGCTACACGAGAATACGCTCTACGAATATTTTCCGCATTCTCGCACCAACTCAATAACCTTACAGTATTGTTGAAAGCTGACATTGTCAGGCACTGAGTGGTCAGAATGGTAGATGTATCCCCCGCCTTTTTTGGCGATAGGAATCTTAGTGCGTACCTCTTCCTCAATTGCCGCCGGATTTGGGTCAGCCATTTTTCTGACGTCGATTCCGCCCATGAACGCTAATCGGTCACCGAAGTCCCTTTTCAGCTCGACCAAATCCATTCCCGACTTGACTTCCAACGGCTGCAAGCAAGTGAAACCGGCTTCAATCAAATCAGCAACAACAGCTTTGACACCTCCGCAAGTATGCAGTATGATTGGCAAACCCTTGCTTTTGAAAAAGTCGCAAGCCAGTTTGTGTGCGGGAAAGAGTAGTTCTCTGTAAACGCGTGGCGAAAAGAGCATCCCGTTTCGATAGCCCATATCATCGTAAAGGAAAGCGCCGTCGAATACGAACCCGCGTGAAATCATCTCCTCCGCCGCGTTTATCAGGACTTCAGCCCCGGTCAAAAACATATCCTTCACCCATTCCGGGGAGTCTAACATCGCCATCAGCAGGTTTGCAGAACCGATTATCCCCTGCGTTTTATCATATCCTATCACGCCGGAGTAGCAGGCGAACAAGTCGCCTTCTCTGAGCGATTTGTTGTGCTGCAACCCGCTTTCCCAGTTGACACGCGAGTCGTTATAAGCCATGCGTGGTTTGTATTCTTCCCATATTTTTTGGTCTTTGATGGTGAAATCAATCATCTCCGGCGTGGAGGTTTGGTGTTTCCAATTCCGCGCGACTGCACCATTCGCATTTTTTGTTATCGTATACTCTGGCGCATCTTCGATAGTTTCAGATGGCAATTGCAGAGACGTATCAGCGCCCTGCGAAGTTATCTCGTACCCAAAGTAACTGTTTGGCGATTGGTCAGACGGCAATCCTTCCTGATGCCATCTGCGAACAGTAGTCCCCCAGGGACTGTCATGGATTGCTATTCTGTCGGCTTCCTTATGTTGTAAGGCTAAAGAAATTCTTTCTCTTGATGTCATATTTATTCTCCTCTCTCATAAGCTATACTATTTCAAAGATTCCGTGTTTAACTGACGAGCTTGAAAACCAAACGTTTCCCGCCGACAATAAGAGTATTATTTTCCATCATAACTAAGTTTTCAACCGGTGCCAAATGTATTTCACCATCCACAGTGCGAACGGGTACTTCGACGGTTTCCAGCGTTGGGCGTTTGGCTTCTTGAGCAGCTAACTGGAAGAATTGGTCGGCCGGGATTTCTTCGTCCTGTCGGTTGATATAGTCCTTTATCGCCGACAGAAATTCCTCCGGTGTCATATCTTCAAAAGTCTTCGCCATTGAATTCACCTCCTGATAAAAGTACCTGTTTGGCTTGTACCTTTTCTTTCCAGAAGCCATAATCAGCGATGAATAATGTTATACCTCGTAAATCTGCCTGAACCACGCGGGGCAGGTACCACGCGGCATCCTCCATAGGAACGATGACAGTATCGCCATTAATCTCGTTCCATGCACGTTCAGTCATAACGGCAACGAGTAACAGACGTCGCGTCTGTGGATGAAACAACCGCGTCAGGTAAAAGTCATGCGCAAGCGGCCTGCTCGTCAAGTCATCCAAAAAATAAAGCGAGCGCTTGATATCGCCTTTCAGTCCCAACACAATCAAATCGCAGTCTGAATATCGCTCACCAGGTTGACTCAAGTCATGAGCGGCAAAGATAATATTACTTTGCTCAAGATTACGCAATATATTGACCTCAAAGATATAGCCGTGTGCAAAATTCCACCAGCGATACAGACAGAAAGCCAGCAGGTAGTATGTTTCTACCATACTGGGCTGAAAAAATCCCTGATTCTGGAAACGCTCTACTACTGTACGCGCTATATCCGCTTGCATCCGCGCTCCATCACGCTCTACATCGTCGCATGTCATTAACCGCGCTAAGAACGACTCGGCATGAGGAATGTCAACTTCTTTGTAGTAAAATCGCCCAAAGGTACGTGTATGTCCAGTAATGGTTACAAAACTGCGCGCCAATATTGTCATAACCTCGCGCAATTGACGCCACTGTTCCCGTCGCAAGCGGCTACTATCCAACACATACTGTGTCAAGGCTTCGCGCTGTGGTTGTGTTAATCTTCCGGCTAATTCAATCTGTAAATCAGCGGCTATAACAACATCACCTCTTACATTCTGAGTCTATCTTCAGCAATTTCTTGATTGAACGGAAGGGGCCTTCGTAACGCTGGCTAACCCAATCCGAGCAATTCCATCAGCGATGTTGAATTTTGCATCGCTGGCGTCACCACAGCTTTGGGCTGATGTTCATATTTGATGCACACCACCAGCGCGCTCACAGGGTGTTCCCACAACAACTCTCTGATGTATTGGAGAACATTATCCCCCACCATGGCACGCCCCAATAAAGTCTGCTGTATGTCGAGAACCTTTTCCCAGTTATCCTCCAACAGCTTTTTCTGTTTTATGTTCTCAAGTTCTTCAGACGAAAGCCCGCCACTTTTGTGTTGTTCCTCTGCTTCTTGCACCTCTTCCATGCGAAATTCATCAGATATTTTGCCCTCCTCGTAATCCTGCGTAGTTTCCTTGAGTTTTTGCACAGCGGCTTTATAATTTTCTGCGAACGCGTGGTAGTTGCTATCCTGCAATTGGGCAAGAGCTTTCAAAAGAGATTTCTTTGCGGGTTGCGGCTGCTGGAGCAACTTTTCAGCAATCGCCTGATTGTCAAGCAGGTATTTTATGCCCTCGTCTATAATGTTTTGAATATCCGTAGATGCGGTGATGCACTTTTCCGGCTGGTTCATGCAATCAGCATGCAACTGCAGCCCGCGCTGTTGGAAGTCCGGGCCGAATCTTTGCTTGTAATCGTAGGCGAGTTTTGCCGCTATGAGATAACTTTCTGCCGCCTGCTGAATTTTGTCCCCCTCAAGAAGGGAACCACCCTCTTTCATGTAATTTGAAATAACCTGCTCTTTTTCATCCAATTCGTCGTAAGCTTTACTGGCAAAGGAGAATTTTTTTAACCTGAGAGCATTTTGGGCGATGTTGGCAAGTATCTGGTCAGACAGAGATTCAGCATCAAGCATTTCATCGGTCAAAAAAGCTAACGATTCGCTGAACATCTCATCAACTATCTGTTTGCGTTGTAACAGTTCTTCATTCTTCCCTGTGTCTGTCCCCAATAAAGTACCACTTTGAGCGGAATCGCCAGGTATAAGGTAGCTGAATCTTGATAAAACATCGCCATCAAGAAGTTCGTCCTTAGGGAGAGATAAGGCGGTTTTCGCACAAAATAAATCTCCATGCGCGATAGCCCACGCGAGCATTTCCTTTTTGGTATTTTGCATTGGTGTTCAATTCCTTAGGGCGTGTGTGAGAAACCCAAAATATCTAATTCTCGTAAAACGCAGATTACATCCTTTCTTGCCAAGAAAGCTCCCGCATTTATGCGTCGGGAAAAGCCCGCAGGTGAAGGAAAAGATTAAATCAAAGATTTAATTCTCCCCGACGACTTCGTCTTACGACGACTTCGTCTTACGGCAGATGAATTGGCATATCGTCAACTAATTGAAGAATATCCTTGATATTCCTGCCATAATATGGTATAATTAATGCCAAATGTCCTACTATAGCACTATTCAAGTCAAGGTTAACCCTGACAAACGTACAAACGAATATTGTAAGTTCTTGCAAGAAGAATCAGCAGAAGTCTGGAATCGAACTATCCGCTTTTTCTGGCGTACATATCGTAAGAAGGACATCTGGTTGTCTGCTAACTCACTGGCGAAGTATAACAGAAATGACCAGTTAGACATGCCGTTCAACTTGCATTCTCAATCGGTTCAATCTGTTATACAGCAATTTGACGCTAACCGTAAGACAGCACGTAAACTCCGTAAATCCAATCCTGATATTCGCTATCCACACAAGACCAAACGATACTTCCGTGTTCATTGGAAGCAACAGGCTATCCGTGTGAACGGTAGAAATATCAAACTCTCCAACGGTAAAAGTAACAAACCTCTTAAACTGCGTCTACCCAAATCACTTGCTGATTGCCAACCTAAATCAGTTCAACTGCTCTGGCGTAACGGATACTGGCTTAGTTTGACTATCAAAGTTGATGATAATCAACAAGTCACAGGAAATAACGTCGCTGCTATCGACATGGGGGAAATCCATGCGGCTTTTGTGGTTTACGGTTTTATGTAAACCACCGAACGAAGTGAGCATAAGTATGACCGATGGCTACGATGCCTTAGTCATATCAGGACGTAAGCTCCGTG
>CAZRLY010000055.1:0-22739 GCA_964601015.1 uncultured bacterium | reverse complement strand
ATACGGGGGTTTATCCGAAGATAATATTGCATTAATTATTTAAGTTGGTATAAGAAGCAGGCTTCAGGGAAGTGCCGCTTTTCAATACATCGCTCTACGTTCGTTTGACGCTTCACGCTTTCCGCTCCACCTGCCATTCCACATCCACATGATAAACAGGAAAGACATCTCCAAATTAATCACCGAACAACGCAACCCCAATTCTCTGGACATCGACAAAACATCAACGGCGGAGATTATCCGCATATTCAATGCCGAGGATAGAAGAGCAGTAGAAGCGGTAGAGAAGGAAACGGACAACATCGCAAAAGCGATTGATTTAATCGTTGCGGCCTTCAAAAACGGCGGCAGGCTTTTTTATG
Source organism: uncultured bacterium (assembly GCA_964601015.1). Taxonomy (GTDB): domain Bacteria; phylum Poribacteria; class WGA-4E; order DTYX01; family CAZRLY01; genus CAZRLY01. The sequence goes on along the minus strand of CAZRLY010000055.1, from coordinate 22,377 downwards.
TCGGCGCGGGGGCGAGCGGACGGTTAGGAGTGTTGGACGCTTCCGAATGCCCGCCCACCTTTGGAACTCACCCAAGCCTTGTGCAGGGCATCATTGCCGGCGGTAACCGGGCGCTCACGCTTGCTATCGAAGGCGCGGAGGATAAGCCAGAAGACGGCGCGAAAGTCATCCGCGAACAGCACATAACCGCGTGCGATGTCGTCATGGGAATCACCGCAAGCGGCAGAACACCGTATGTCATTGGCGCATTGCAGGAAGCCCACAAACTGGGCGCAAAAACCATCCTCTTCTCCTGCAACCCACCACCTGAGTTCATGAGCAACTTCGTTGATGTTTTTATCACGCCCATAGTCGGGCCGGAGATTATCACAGGCTCCACGCGCTTGAAAGCTGGAACAGCGACAAAACTCGTCTTGAACATGCTCACCACCATCTCCATGATAAAAATGGGGAAAGTCTACAACAACTTCATGGTAGATGTGCAGGCGTGGAACGCAAAATTGGTGGATAGGGCAAAGAGAATCATCTCGGAAATAGCGGGCATATCTTATGAAACGGCGGGTGAATTTTTGGAACAAGCTGACGGCAGCGCGAAGGTGGCGATTGTGATGGTTGAAAGGGGAGTTTCCGCAAGTAAGGCGGTTGAAATGCTGGCGGAATGCGATGGCTCTTTGCGGAGGGCGTTGGAAAGAGAGAATGCGGAAAGTCTTGATTAAGGATTTTATCAAAAATACCTAAATTCAACGTTTGTAATATTAATTATCACAAAATATAAATCGTGTTTGCAAATCTCCTCAAATCTGCGTAGCAGCGGGGTTCTGTCCCGCCAATTGTCGTCCAAACGTTTTTTACGTTTGAAAAATAGAGTGCTATGTGGTAAAATTGGGGAGGACATCGTAACAACAATACAAGATTGGAGAGAAATAAATGAAAAAATTATCATGTCGTGAACGGCTTCAGCGTGTATTTCGTCAGGAACCGACTGACCGAATGCCCGTGAGAATATGGGGAATTGACCCAATGTTTCCGTCCGGTCGACCAACTTGGAAGCCGCTCTATGAACTGGCTGAAAAATACGAATTGGACGTAATACGCAGTTGGGGCCCCAGAGGAGATGAACAGGACGCACCTTTGGTGAAGTACCGTTCGGAGAGGCGGGAGTCTGATAAACCCGATATGTGGGAAAGTGTAACCGTTATGGAAACGCCAGCGGGTGAGCTAACCCAAACCTCTTACACACCGAAAAACGGATATCCGGGGCGGGTTAGTAAACATTACATCGAAACCGTTGAGGACGCTAAAAAATGGCTTTCGATTCCGGTTGTCGAACCTAACGTTGGGGTGGGTTCCTATTTTGAATTAGACCAAAAGACAGAAGGCAGCGCGATGATAATGGTGGGCGTTGGCGAGGCGATGTATGGTGTCGAAGCTCTGATGGGTTCGGAGACGTTCGGGTTCTGGCTGAAGGATGAGCGTGAACTTCTCCACGAAATGATAGGGCGCGCGTATGAACGCATCGAAAAACTGACAAAACACTACCTCGCTCACGACGTTGGGGATTGCTACGGCTGGGTAGGGCCCGAGCTTTGCATACCGCCGCTTACCTCGCCGCAAGACTTCCGAGAGTTCGTGTTTGATTACGACAAGCGGATAATAGATTTGGTACACGATGCAGGGAAAGTTATTTGGATTCACTGCCACGGCGATATGGGGCCTGTTTTGGAAGATTTTGTGGAGATGGGCTTAGATTGTTTGAATCCGATAGAACCGCCGCCATGTGGGAGTCTGACTCTCGCAGAAGCAAAAGAACGTATCGCCGGCAGGATGTCCCTTGACGGCGGGATTCAGGATGGAGACTTTTATCTGCTGGAGCCAGAGGAGATGGTTCAAGTGGTCGAAGAGACTGTGAGGATGGGCAAACCGGGCGGGTGTTTTATCCTGTGCCCAACTTCAGCCCCGAGCACTACTCCTACTTTGAGCGAAAAAAATATCGCAAACTATAAGGCCTTCGTGGAAACTGGAATGCGACTTGCTCCTTACGATTGATGAAGGACTACCTGGTGGTTCAATTTTTAAATTCATGTAGGGTGAAGAAAAAAACGAAAACGAGAAACGAGAAAACGGGAAAACGAGATACCCCACGCTTGAAAGCGGGAGCTTTCTTGCCTGTTTTCCGTAAAAACTGTCCAGACAGAGGGGAGACACTACGCAGTGTTTCGGAATGATTCCCCCAAAATTAAATCAAAATTCATGGAAGAACTCGGTTTCTTAAAGAACAAGAAAGGATGCGTATGAACACAAATTTTGTTGCGGTTGGGCATATCGTCCATGATGTAGCGCCGGGGGGGTATATCATAGGCGGTGCTGCCTCGTACTCCAGCATTACAGTGCGCAATCTCGACTTGAAGGCAAAGGTGGTAACTGCTGTTGGCGGCGATTTTCGCAAGGATAACCCGTTGTTAAAAGACATTGAAATCTCCTACAAAATCTCCGATTCCACCACAACTTTTCACAACATTTACGAAGCCGGCAAGCGCCGGCAATTTTTGTTGAACGTTGCCGACAAGATTTTTGCGGAGGATGTGCCGGCGGAGTGGAAAGACGCCGAGATTGCTTATTTGTGTCCCGTTGCCGACGAGGTGGATGTTTCCGTCGTTGATTGTTTTCCGAACGCTCTCATCGGTGCCACACCGCAGGGCTGGTTGCGGAGGTGGGACGAATCTAACAGAGTATATTGCAAGAGGTGGGATACGGCTTCGGAAATTTTGCCTAAGGTTGATATTTTGGTCTTGAGCGATGAGGACATCGCCGCTTTCCCCGATGAGTTGGACAAATACATCGAACTTACGAAAATCGTCGTAGTCACCAAAGGGAAAGACGGTGCTACGCTCTATCAAGACGGGAAGGTTATTGATTCTTCAGCGTATTTGGTTGATGAAACAGAACCAACGGGTGCCGGTGACGTTTTTGCAGCAGCGTTCTTGGTGAAATACTGTCAAACGCGTGACGTGATAGAAACGTTGAATTTCGCCCACTGTGTGGCTTCCTTTGCCGTCGAAGCGGAAGGCACGAAGGGCATACCAACGCTCGAACAGGTTCGCAGTAGGGGCGAGGCATTTTCCAGCATTGTGACCAAGAGATAAAAGAACGCCTCGCCTCTATACAAAAATGTCCTTGACATAAGTGCGATAAGATGGTAAAATACGTGAAGCGAAGAGCGTAAAGCGTGAAGCGTCCGCGCTCTACGAGATTGGAGGGTTAATATTATGGAAAAGGTTGTTTTGGCTTACAGCGGAGGACTTGATACCTCCGTGATTTTGCATTGGTTGATACAAAAAGGATACGATGTAGTCACATTCACTGCCGACTTAGGGCAGATAGGTGATGTGAACGCAGTGAGAGAAAAGGCGTTGAAGGTAGGCGCGTCGAAGGTATACATAGAAGATGTCAGAGAGGAATTCATCACCGATTTTATATTTCCAGCTATCAGAGCTAATGCTGTCTACGAAGGCAGATACCTTCTGGGTACGTCTCTCGCTCGCCCTTTGACAGCGAAAGAGCAGATTGAGGTGGCGCGGAAGGAAGGCGCAAATTACGTCTCCCACGGCTCAACGGGCAAGGGAAATGACCAAGTGAGATTTGAACTCACTTATTTTACATTAGAACCTTCAATTCAGATCGTGTCGCCTTGGAAAGATGAGGAGTTTTTGAACAAGTTTGAGGGCAGAGATGATTTAATTGCTTACGCCAAGGCAAACGGCATTTTTGTCAAACCTAAGGGCAGAAACTGGAGTATGGATGCAAATTTGATGCACACGAGCTATGAATCTGGCGAAGAACTCGAAGATACAAATTTGAGACCAATTGAAAGCATGTTTGAAAGAACCATATCGCCACAGCAAGCACCCGACAAGGAAACCATCGTCGAGATAGAGTTTCTCAAAGGCAACCCGGTGAAGATACACAACCTGACGGATGGCGTGGTGAAGGAGACTCCTCTGGAGTTATTTACCTATCTGAACGAAGTGGCGGGGAAAAATGGCATCGGCAGAGTGGACATGGTAGAGAATAGATTCGTGGGGATAAAATCCAGAGGTGTCTACGAAACGCCAGCAGGGACAATTTTGCACCTTGCACACAGGGATATTGAGGGCGTTACTATGGACAGAGAAGTAATGCACCTGCGCGATAGTTTGATAACAAAATTCTCGGAACTGGTTTATTACGGCTTCTGGTATTCTCCGGAGATGGAGGTTTTGCGCGCGCTGTTCGACAAATCCCAGGAACACGTATCGGGAAAGGTCAAATTAGCGTTGTACAAAGGGAATGTCACGGTTATCGGGCGTAAGTCTGAGGAATCCCTGTACGATGAGGCGCAGTCGAGCATGAAGGTAGCAGGCGGCTATAACCCACAGGATGCAACGGGTTTCATTAAAATAAACGCACTCAGACTTATGAATGATACCTTGAGAAAGCAAAGGCTGGGCAAATGATACCGTTTGGAGTTTTAAACGAAACTCATAACAACAAGGCATGTAGCGTTGATCTGATGCGGTCGAATGTAGCGACTACCCTATGCGGTTGCCTTTAACAGACACCGAGCTAAATGTCTAAAGACGTAGCGTTGGTTTTTGAATCTATCAAAAGAAAACCAACACCGTGACTTTAGTCCAAGTCTTTAGCCCGGTGAGCAAATATGACACAAACTTTTCTTCCCCGAACCTCAAGAAAAATATTGACATTAACGCTTGCTTGTGATACATTGATTGCCACGTTGGATTTTTATCCAGATGTAGGGCAGTAGCAACATTCATGTTGGGAATCAAAGAAGGTGTGAACTATACATGGAAAGCTCAATAAAAACAGAGGGAACAGAGCTAAATAGCAAGTCTCTGCACAGGGATGATATTATTGCTATCAAAGCGGGCTTACCAGTCCTATCAATAATAGTGGTAGAGGACGATGCCCAATACTCGGCTTTTTGCCCCCAACTTGACTTGGCGATTGCAATGGACACGCCAGAGGAAGCGGTAAAGGAGATGATTAGTGAGATAAAGGAGTATGCGGATGAATACATTGAATTCTATCAGGAATACTCAGTAAGCCCAAATAGAGCAGAACATGCGCCGCTTGTAAAAAAAATCATATCTTGCGAATCGGATTGGGCGCTAATGACGATGATAGAGATAAAATATGGCGACGTACACTTACAGACAATTTCGTAAGGTGTTGAGAAATTTGGGCTTCAGGTTGGTGCGAAGCAAAAAGCATGAAAGTTGGGTTAGAAATTTAAAAGATGGCACGACACTGAGAGTTCGAGTGAGTCATCAAAAAGGCAAAGATATTCCTACTAAATTATTCCATAAAATGCTCATTCAGGCAGAAATAGATGAGAATACATTCAAAGAAAATCTAAGGTGAGTAGCTCACGATTTTAAGATTGTGAAGGAGGTAAATTGTGTGGAACAAAGAATCTCAGTGCATGCCGAGAGAGCAACTTGAGCAAATACAGTTGAAAAGATTACAAAAAACTGCTAAACTTTGCTACAAAAAAGTACCGTTTTACAAAAAAGCTCTTGATGAAAAGGGGGTGAAGCCAGGAGACATTCAATCGTTATCTGACTTATCAATTTTGCCGTTCACCGTCAAGGATGATTTGCGGGACAATTATCCTTTCAAAATGTTCACTAAGCGGCATTACCATTGGCAGCATCTATGCGATGGTAGCAGTGGGATTTAACATTATTTATAATGCAACGGACATAATTAATTTTGCTCAAGGCGAGTTTGTAATGCTGGGCGGAATGACAATGATTTCTTTAAGTTGGTAGAACCCAAAACGATTAGACAATAAAAAAGGAGGAAGCCCAAAAAGGGCGAATCACAATGTTAGCAAACGGAAAAGACGTTTTACAAGCTGCTTTGGAAGGCAAATACGCTGTAGGCGCATTCAACGTAAATGGTGTAGAATATGTCCAGGCAATCACCCAGGCTGCGCAAGAAGAGGGAGCGCCTGTTATCGTTCAAGTCAGTCCGGGCGCGGCAAGGTATCTCGGATTAGAGGTGGCAGTGGCAATAATCAAAACCGTTGCCGAATTAACAGAAGTGCCCGTCGTCCTGCATCTTGACCACGGCATTACTTATGAACTAAATATTAAAGCCCTCAATGCAGGATTTACTTCGTTGATGTACGATGGTTCAGCGGAGCCTTTTGAGAAAAATATCGAAATTACAGCGTCAATTGTAAAGGAAGCTCACAAGCGTGGCATACCTGTAGAGGCGGAGTTAGGAAAAATACCGAAGATCGAAGAATATACGGATATGCTCCCGGCAGATTACGACTACAGTCTTCCACCGCCCTGGAAAGTTCAAAAAGATGTAATAGACTTGATGGCAAAGCCGGATGACGTTGAAAAATTTATAGAAAGAACAGGTTGTGATTTCCTTGCCGCCGCCATCGGAAGTATTCACGGCATGAAAAGTGATGTCCAACCTCTCTGCATCGAACGGTTACGAAAGATTAATGAACGATGTCCGAATATCCCAATAGTATGCCACGGTTCTTCCGGTGTCATCCGCACGCGCGAAGACTTGGAAGCGTTGAAGGCGAAAGGCGCTGAAATCCCCGACGGCTGGGGATGTATGCAGGATGCCATTGAGGAAGGACTGGCAAAAATAAATATCGCCACTGCAATCTCTATGGCACTTCTCGCTGGAATGAAGGCTGCCTGGGACGTTGACCCAACGCAGAAGGATTCCCGCAAAATCACAGGACCGGGACGAGACGCAATGAAAGAAAAAATCAAGGATTATATGAAACTCTTTGGTAGTTCAGGAAGAATAGCCGTTAGCACCGAAGAAGAAACTGAAGAAGAACCCGAAGCACCTGAGTAAAATAGCGGTTCTCGGAAAAATAGATAAAATATGGTTCTCCCGCAAGTGATTTTGCTGGCGAACTTCTAAGCTGCTAAAAACGAGCGATAATCGGTGATTGATGGCATTGGAGCGTTGGGGCGTTGGAGCATTGGGGCACTTGGGTAGAGATTTTAGCGAAAATGCGAAAGTTTTGCTAGCGAACTCCTATTACCTGAGAAATTAAGCCGCTATCCCTTTGTGCAGACGAACAAAAGCGGAATACTTGGTTCTCCCTGGTCTCTCTCCATCAAGCCAACTCACCGCCCTGACGATGTTGATAGCACAAGCGGTGAAGATGTGCTGTAAGTGTGTTTTCATCAAACCTCTGTAACGTGAGCGCCTCATACCGCAACGACGGACACCTTGAGAAATGGTACCCTCAATCCCGGCTCGTTTGGCATACTCACTTTTAAATGAATCTGTCTTCTCCCTCTCACGAGCTGTCTGCAGAATATCATATCGCTTTTCATCGCTCACCGTTAGCGTCCTCCGTGGGGGATTCGAGTGCGTGCACTGAGGCTGAAATGGACATTTTCCACAATCTTTCGTTGAAAACTTGATTTTGATGACTGTTTTTTGGCTTTTTGTGACCGCAGGTGTCCAATTGATGCTGCTTTTTCCGGCAGGGCAAAGAGCCTGTTTCCGTTTAAAGTCAATAAAAAAATGACTCAACGTAAATCCTTCTCTCTGCCGTCCTCCAGTGCGGGTAGGGCCGAGGAGATTAACACCAAACTCTTCAGTAGAAGTCCTCAACAAATCAGCCTCGACATAGCCAGTATCTACCGTGTGTACCTCTGGCAAGAGTTCCTTTTCGCTAAGGGCCTGGTGGATGGGAGTTGTCCTCTCACTATCTGGTGTTGTTGCTGTCGTCGTTTCGACGTTTGTAATCAAGTGAGGAGAGTTAGTACCGTAGGTCTCAGTCAGATGGACTTTATATCCAACCCACGATGTGCTACGCTTTCGATTGTAACGAAATTACAGTATCGTAGGGCGAACTAATGTAAATTCCTGCCGGAGGTTTCTCTTTTGCCTGTCGCCAACGCAACCGTCCGTCCTCGGTCCAAGTGTAGTTTTGAATCCAAATCTGACGCAGTGTTCTCAAAGCGGGTAACTGCCTCAACCACTCTGGGGTCTCTTTTGCATCAATCGCTTTCAGCAATTGTAACCCGTTGTCGCCAACTTGCTGGACGTACTCCTTCTGTTCACTTTTACTCTTTGGAAGCCGATAGGATTCAATCCGTCTACCATATCGATCGACCCAATCCGGTGGAGTCTGAGAAAGTGTCCAATCTGGTGCTACGACGGCAAGCGTATTGAGCGCATAACGCATTGCTTCACCAACACATTCCATCCGGTTGAGAGCCCTAATAACACCCAGAACGTGCGTTGAATCGGTACGCTGCTTTCCTCTGGCGTTAAGGAGATTGTGCTCTTGAAAATGAGTCAGTAATGTGGAAAGGACCAGCTCCTCTTTTGAGCCCTCAATTAGCCGTTTTCTGAACTCACTAAGGACGGTATGGTCGAAACCGGGGTCAGTTAATTCGAGGCATAGCAAATATTTTATGTCGATACGACTTCGGACTGCTTCAGCAGCCTGCCGATCGGTTAAATTCTCGACAAACTGAACAATGGAGACCAAAGCTAACCGAACTGGAGAAAGTGCTGGTTGACCCTCATGAGAGAAGAGGTCAACGAAATCTTCGTCGTTGAACAATAGTCCAAAGGTATCATACCACTTCATATAAAGATTGCCTTGCGGATAAACTGCTCGTGCGACCCGAGCAGTCTCCTCAGATACGGTATAATTGCTCTGGGGTTTAAGTGACATACATCTTCTCCTTGAGAAAATTCTGTTTTGTTGTTATAATACATCCTTTGAGCGGAAGATGCAAGATAATATCTGAGGAGGAAGTCGTATAAATGGCTGTGAAGTATCATTGGGAACTTGAAGTCTATCAACTGGCCCGTGAAGGTAGGCAAAGAGTTTTTAAGTTGTCCAAAACGTTTCCAAAAGAGGAGATTTACTCTCTTACGGATCAAGTTCGACGCTCCTCCCGTTCGGTGTGTAGTCACATTGCGGAGGCATGGGGACGGAGACCATATCGCGCTGATTTCGTAAACAAATTGAATATGTCAGAAGGTGAGGCAAGGGAAACTCAATGCTGGATTGAAACCGCAGTAGAATGTGAATACTTAACCAAGCAGGTTGGTCAAGATGTCTATAAACTCTATGACCGAATTATAGGAAAACTTGTACAGATGCAAACGAAACCTCAACCCTGGCTAATAAAGCGTTAAAAGAAAGTCGTATTGTAGCATTTTCGCTAAAATCTCCATCCCAGCGCCCCAATGCCCCAACGCTCCAATGCCCACGATTTCATCCTTCAGAGGTTCGCCAGCAAAGTCAAGTGAGGGAGAACCATTTTCGATTAGCAGTCGAAAATCGAAATCGGAAAGGAGTTTGTCATGATTATTGATTCTCATACCCACGCTTGGGAATATTGGCCCTACAAGCCGCCTGTGCCGGACTTTGAAAGCCGCGGCCGGGTTGAACAATTGCTTTGGGAAATTGACCGCAACGATGTGGACAAGGCTATTTTGGTCTGCGCTCGCATTGACCACAACCCAGGCAACAACGACTATGTGGCTGCTTGCGTGAAGAAATATCCTGACCGCTTAGTTCAGTTCGCAGATGTGGACTGCTCTTGGACATCAACTTACCATACGCCGGGTGCTGCTCAACGTCTTGCCGAAGCAGCAGAACAATATCAACTCAAAGGGTATACCCACTACCTGAAGAATGACTACGAATGGTTCGAGTCGGAAGAGGGATTGAAGTTTTTCGAGAAAACCGATGAATTGGGGCTTATCGCCAGTTTAGCCCTGGGACCGCAGTGGATGCCGGCCCTGCGCCGGTTAGCGGAAAGATTCTCCTCTGTTACCTTTTTGTGCCATCACATGGCTGGAGCGCGGGCTGATGAAGAACCGCCGCACCCGAACTTTCAGGAGATTCTCAAGTCAGCGGTAGTTCCGAATATCTACATAAAACTATCCGGCTTCCACTACGTTTCGCAGGTGTCCTGGGACTACCCACACTCGGATACCTTTTGGATTGTACGCAAACTATACGAACACTACGGGTCTGAGCGTCTCTGTTGGGGTTCGGATTACCCGGTGGTGCGCTTTTTTTTGACCTACCAACATGCTCTGGAAGTATTCCGCAAGCACTGTACCTTTATCCCAGAAGCACATAAAAATCTCATCCTGGGAGGTAACCTACAGCGACTCTTGAGTATGAAGCAAAGCTAGGAAGGATGTTGAGATAGAAAAAAGACTTGTCAAATTGGCTAAAACTATGATATAATAACCCAATGGAAATTCCGAGATTGGCTTGGGGGTGAAAACAGTGGAACAGAAAACATCAAAGTATCCTCCTCATACACGTCCTCTGGCTATCAAACCGGGCAGCTACAGTGAGTATCTGCACAAACACCCAGAAGTTGTGGATGAAAACTTGAGAAAAATGGGACTCGAGCCAGATGAGATTGACAGACTCTTAATGGCAGGCTGGACAATGGAGATTCACCTGAATAACTTCAAAAATGCGACGTTTAAGAAAATCAAAAAAAATACATGAGGTTAGAAAGCATTGGCATGAACAGTCTTATGTTTTGGCAAGGTATACTGAGATTATAGCACACTTGGATGTTGTAACAATAGATATTCGGGACGACGGCATTGGTGCGTTTTACCTACCATCGCGGGCGGTTTTTGAACGTATCACTCCGAGTTCTGAACCGACAGGGCTTGTTTTCGCTGATGGCTCTTTTCTCGTTGTGAAAGAGATTTTTGAGTATGGTTATTCGGATGACTCCGTTGCAGAACCGCAACTCTACTTCCATGAGTACGGTTATCATTACCAACGTCCACAAGGTCAAATGTTCTTCCGGTATGACTACCATCCAGAAGTCGGCTCCCCCGAAACACATCCTTTGTATCATCTACACGCTTCAGGCTGGAAAAAAGAGGTAGATGCTTTGCCGCAAGTACCACGCTTTCCTGTGTATTCCACGACGCTTGAAGAGGTTTTGGAACTCATCCGTATCAATTTTTTCATGTAAAGTAACAGACTTACCTGCTCATCTGCTCACCAGCCCACCCGCTCACCTGCTGTGAGAATAAAAATCACAAAACCTTAACTCTCCGGAAGTATACGATGTGGACGGACAGCGCAAAAGCTCCTGATAGTGCTCGACTTTACGCCAGGAGCCTCACTCGGAGCGTAGCGGAGGGGCTTCATCCGAGTGTTGTTGGTTGGCTGACGCCAGCCCAATTGGAGACCGAATGATTTTTGGAACAGGATTGAAACAATCTCTTAACCAAACCTACAGAATTGCCATAGGAAACGAAAATCGGGTGTTCGGCGGATTAGTGGTGTTGTTGGGATTGATGTTGGGGCTAAGTATATACCTCGTCCTACAACAACACTTTTCCTTTCAATTTCATGAACCGGGGGTGGCTGTCTGGAATGAAGAATCAATGTCTGCCGCCAAGTACCCAAAACAGCAGGAGATTTTCCACTATCTTTTTGCGTTGATTTTTTTGCCCTTTTTCTCACTGCTATGCTGGGGTTTCTGGCTGTTTTACAACGCTATCAGCGCTAAAGTGACACGAATTTCAGCCCAGAGTCTGCTTCGCTGGGATACACTCACTTTTCTCCCTTTTATATTCATCATTAGTAGGCTGCATTTCCCCGAAAGAACATTTTCACAAGTATTGCTTCTGCCCTCTTTGATTTTCGTCGGTATGAAGATAATTCTGTTTCTTATTGCCCTCTCGTGTGGTCGAAAAGGTATCTGGCATAAAAAAGAACTCACGGATGTCACCGAAAGTATTCCTCCTGAAGACTCTTCGGCTGTTGTGAAAATGCCGAGGTATTCCGCATTCGCTGAAAAATTAAGTTCTCTTCGGGAACTAACTGCGCGCCCACTACGAAAACTTAGGCTTCCCTGGTTCTTTGCCCCACCGATTCGCCGGGTTCACTGGTATCCGATTTCAGCGGGGTTGTGCGTGGGAGTATTTCTCCTTGTAGAATATGGAACTTCCTCTCTATCACTTAGGCGGGGATACGGAATATTGGCAGCGAGTTCCATTGGACTCTGGTTGTTCTGGCTTGGTTACTCAAGGCTCGTCAGTGTGCTGCTGAGTAAGCCTAAGGAGAAAGTGTTACTTTCTGCCGCGCCAACATATTTTCCCGCTATGCTATTGCTTGGACGGACTTTTCTTTTTGCAACACCTCACGCTGACAAAATCCTCCTTGGAATAGCGGTTTTGCTGTGTATCATCGGGAAGTTTTTAATGCTGTGGAAAGATGAGCAAATGGGCAGCACGATGAATCGCATTGCCCCACGCTTATTGATTTTCATCCTGATTCCCGCCCTCATCTGGGCGTTTTTGTATAACAGCAATGTCCACGGCGGGATTGACCTTTTTCACGAAGGCGAACGCTTGGGACCGGCCAGTGACTTTCTGCGCGGCAAAATTCCTTATAGAGATGTCTATGTGCAGCATGGGCTGTTTCAGAACGTCTATAAGACTTGGTTGGCGTTTAAGCTGTTTGGGGTGAGCATATCAGCAGACCGGAGTCTGAGCAATAATCCATTTGGCCGCCCAGGATTTTTGACCCCGCTGGGTTTTGTGGCTGCCTATTTTCTGGTGTTGGCACTCTATCGCAAGAAGCTATCAGCGATTATAGCCCTAATTCTTTTGGCCTCCGTTGAACTTTGGCTTACAGAACGCCATGCCCTGGCTTTTTTTGCGTTTGCCTTGATTGCGAGTTTTTTAGACAACAAGAAGGGCTGGAAACTTTGGATTGCTGGAATTATTACCACCCTGGCAGTGTTCAATAGTCTGGAGACAGGGTTGTATACTCTATTTGCCTCCAGCCTTTTCTTAATAATATTCGCCCTGGCATTACAACACGGAAGTATGAGAGAGCGATTGTCCTTGCCTGGAAAATACGCTTTGGGCGTCTTCGCAGGCTTTGTTCCCTTTTTGATTTATTTTGGAGCACACGGCGCGTTGGATGACTTATTCTGGGTATCTTACATGGAATGTGTCTATCAGGTGCCGATTTGGGGATTGCCCTTTCCCCCACTCTTGCCGGAATTGACGAAACTCGTTTCACTTGACGCGTGGAAGTCTTTTCTGTTGAGCACGACTTTCAAATGGTATCTTCCTGTGCTTGTATATGTCATTGCGGTTATCAAATTAACCTATCTTGCTGTTCACAGAAGATTTGAGAATGAGGATTGGAAGTTGGTTTTGCTTTTAATGGCAGGTATCACCTTTTTCCGAACGGCACTGGGCCGGTCAGATTACGTCCACCTTATCTTCGCTACCCCTCCGTTCTGGCTTCTTTGCATTCTCCTTTTAGAGCGACCGGTCATTTCCATAGCTTCTGATTTGCGGAAAAGTGAGACAATGCTAAAACGCGTAAACACGCATACGCGAGCCGTTTTAACCGTAATTCTTCTGCTAACTTTCGGATGGTATCTCTTCACTGCCTACAAGCCGCTTCAAGCGGCAGAAGGACGACTACGAGTGTTGACCAGTCACGGCGCTATTCCCGGTAATGACCACATTCCCCTTTCCATTGAGAGGGGTGGTAGGACACGAGTGCCTAAACAGCAAGCGGATTCGCTTGAACAGATTGTGGAGTATATTCAGACGCATACTGAGCCAGACGAATACATTTTCGATTTTACGAATCATGGTGCATACTATTTTCTGGCGAATCGCCCTAACCCCACTCGTTATTATCTGGCTGCTTATGCAGCAACGGAAAAAATGGAAAAAGAGGTTGTCGTTGACTTGGAAAGAAAACGTCCCAAATATGTGCTTGCTTATCCTAATGAAAATGCGCCATCTGGATTTGGCGGTGGTAATACCGATGACCAAGTTATTATTGGCAAATATCTCCGTTCCCATTATCAGAAGGAAACGGATATTGCAGGAGTTGCTTTTTTAAGGCGAATTCCAACAAGATGAGATTATTCAACCATCCCTGGCTAAAGAAAGAAATTTTAGGTGAAAAGTTTTTACAGGTATTCGGAAGCGCTGACGAAAAATTTGAGGATTATATTACGAAACCGAAAACTACGAGATGCCGTTCTATTCAAATCAATGCCACTTATAGATAGTGGGAGAAAGAAATCGTGTTCTGGGAAAAAGAAATCGAAACTATGCCGGAAAATGAACTGAGAGAGTTGCAGCTTTCCAGACTGAAGCAGACACTCGCGCAAGCCGTGCAAGCACCTTTCTACGAGGAATTATTTCAAAAAATCAGTTTCTCATCCGACAAGGTCAAAGCTCTCGAAGACATAAAACATTTACCCTTCACGACAAAAAACGACTTGCGAAAAAATTATCCCTATGGGTTTCTCGCAGTTCACTCCGATGAGATTGTCAGAGTACATACATCATCCGGCACAACAGGTTCCGCTACCGCTGTGTTCCACACACAGAAGGATTTAGACGTATGGGGTGATTTGGTAGCGCGCTGCATGTACATGACTGGTGTTCGCAGGGCAGACGTGTTCCAGAATACGATGGGTTACGGGCTGTTTACGGGCGGATTGGGTTTCCACTACGGCGCTGAAAGGATAGGCGTAATAGTTATCCCCTCGGGCCCTGGCAACAGCAGACGCCAGATTGAACTCATGCGGGATTTTGGTACTACGACAATCCATATTTTGCCCAGTTATGCTTTGAGGCTTTATAACGTCTTTGATGAGATGGAGTTTTCCCCCGGAAAAGATACAAAATTGAAAATAGCTTTCGTCGGCGCTGAACCGCATACGGCGGCTATGCGTCAACTAATTGAGGATGCTTATGGAATAAACGCATATAATTCTTATGGACTCTCAGAGATGAATGGACCGGGCGTGGCTTTCGAGTGTATACACAAAAACGGAATGCACGTCTGGGAGGATAATTTTTTATTAGAAGTAATTAACCCTCGTACGTTGGAGACTGTGCCGGATGGAGAAGAGGGGGAATTAGTTTTCACAACGCTGATGCGGGAGGGTATGCCGCTTCTCAGATACCGCTCGCGAGATTTAGCGGCTGTGATTCCTGAACCCTGTCCTTGCGGGCGGCTCCACCGTAGGATAACAAGGATAAAAGGGCGTACCGATGACATGCTCATCGTAAAAGGCATCAATATTTTTCCGATGCAAATCGAGAAAACTCTGATGGCGGTTCCCCAAGTCGGTGCGAACTATCAAATTATTCTACAAACAGAAAATTTTCTGGATAAACTGATAGTTCGCGTTGAGGTAAATCCAGAGTATTTTGATGATGACATCAAAACTCTGACGAACCTACAACGAAAGATTGCCGCTGAACTGAAGACGGAAATCCTCGTTGATGCACAAGTTGACTTAGTTGAGCCGGGCATAATCCCAAAAACAGATGGGAAAGCTGTCAGGGTAATCGATAACAGGAAGCCTGAGTGAGTATTGGTAATAAACACTTGCTTGGGAAAAAGTTTGTCGAGATATGAATCTCGACCTACATATTAGGAGGTTTCATGATGAAATCTCGTAGGTCGATTTTCCAAAATCGACATCTCTTTGTCGAGATATGAATCTCGACAAACTTATTATACGAGGAGGAAGAAAATGAATAAAAGGGTTTTAGCAGTAGCGATACTTTTAACATTGGTTATAAGTTCCGGTGCTTTTGCTGCATCGGCTCGTTGGGAAGCGTTGGGTGGTGAACATCGTTTCCTTATCGACGATGAAAACTACCTGGTTTACCCAGGTCGCGTTCACCAATTTTCCAACTCCCTTTTCATTATCCCTAAGGGACTTGGCGATAACGAACTTGAGGGTGGCGCATTGCTCAATGTCACAGAGAATATGACATTGGCGGCCCACTACAATCTTGCTTCCGTCGGTGCCATGAATCTGAGGGATGCTTTGGATGAGTTTGACGGCATAAATGACCGGCTGTTTGAACTTGACATTAAAACATTCCCTGACCTATTTTGGGGCATGAAAATGGGAAACATGAGTTTAGGAGCCAGATTAGCGCTGGCTATGGGCAAGGAGTCTGACGCCACAGGCGTAGTTGGAAAAATTACCGAGAATGAGGCTGGAGAAATTACCGAGACAATTAAAGCCGCTGAAGAAATTACCACCTGCGCCAAAGCTCTCGATTTCAGCCTTGGGGCTACCATGTATAAAACGCCCGTTGGAGATTTGGACCTGGGTTTGGGTATCGGGGTGCAGAACTTTACTGACGAAGACCCGAATGAGTATGACCTAGAGAAGAAGGACTGGGTCCGGCCAGAGCCGCTCAAAATTGAGAGCACAGGCGGGCTGGATATAGCCTTCAATGCGCGTTTGAACAAGCCGTTGGGCGAGAATTACACGTTGATTCCGCTACTCAGCCTCAATATCGGCTCTGTTCCATCAGCCGAGTATGATGAAGAGGCTGCACCGGATGTCACCGAGGTTTCCTACACAGGGGGTGACATAGGTATCGGTTTCCGGAAGGAAATAAAAGAGAAGGGAACGCTGATTGCCGGTGTGGAGTGCGGTTATGGCACCATAACCTACAAAACCACTATAACATTAGAGGAAGAGAAAACAGATGAAGAGGGCAACCCTCTTCTTGATGAAGAGGACAACGTTATTTTCGAAAAGAAAGCCGAAGAGTGGGAGGAAACCACAGACACTTACATGGGTGCCATTCTGGCTGGTTATGAGTTTCCGATTACCAAATGGCTCATTGGACGTGGTGGCGTGAGCATGACATTCACCGCAGCCACCGAACAATGGGGAGTGATGGAGGAAGAAACGAAAATTGATGCCGAGGGCAAGGAGACTTTCACAGAAGAAGAAATAGTCAGGGACTATAAGTGGACGGGCGTTGATTACTATTACAATATGGGCTTCCAAACCATATTTCGCGGTTTAACTATCGACGTTCTTTTAAAGCGCGATATTATCGAACGCGGTCCATACTTCCTGACTGGAGCCGCTGACAAGTGGGCTACCAACGTCTGCGTGACTTATGTATTCTAACCAAATTTTGATGTGTAGGTCAAAATTCAGATCTCGACTGCAATATCTGTCAAGAAAGGAAAATTGACCTACAATGTGAAGTACTCAGTCTCATCTTGCATCGACTCCGTCTTCGATTTGGCAGGGGTGTTCCACCCCTGCCTTTTTTATTTCTCATTCAAGTTCAAACCTTCCCTCGGCAAGAAGCTTCAAGCAGGCATCTACGACTTCAGGCTCATACAGGATACCCTTCTTTTGTGAAATTTCACTTATTGTTACTTTCTTGTCGAGAGCCGGGCGGTAAGGGCGGTGAGAGGACATGGCATCAACAACATCAGCTACAGTTATGATTTTTGCTTCAATGAGAATATCTTCACCCGATAGCCCTTGAGGATATCCAGAACCATTTATCTTTTCGTGATGTTGAAGCACGATTTGGGCAATGGGCCACGGGAATTTTATTGGCTCCAATATATCGTAACCTACTTGGGAGTGAGTCTTAATCATACTGAATTCGATGTCTGTCAACCGACCGGGCTTACTGAGAATCTCAGCGGGGACATATATTTTGCCGATATCATGTGCCAACGCCGCCAGTCGGATTCCATCAATCTGCTTATCTGAAAGAGTCATCTCATTGGCGATTGCACAGGCAAGTTTAGTCACTTTCCGCTGGTGGTCAGCCGTATAAGGGTCTCTCATTGCGAGAGCCGAAGCCAGTGAACTGATAGTTGCCTCCAGTGTTCGTCGTAATTCGGTGATGTCGCGCGAAACCACAACAACATGGGTAACCGTGTTTTGTTGGTCGCGGTAGGGGTAATAGATGACTTCGAAGCATCGCGAACCCAGAGCCCCAAACTCAAACCAGGTTTGGTAGCGTACTTCCTCGTCAGCGAAACACCGGTCCAAATAGCCCTTGATTACGTTGTTAAATACCTCTTCGCTCCAAAGTTCGGCCACTGACCTGCCGATAATATCTTCCCGTTCCAGGTTCTGGGAGCGGCAATAGGATTCGTTCACCGCTTCATAGATGTAATCGCGGTTAATGAGGCTCATAAGTTCTCCAGAGGCATTGACGATAAACTCATAGCGTCTCCACATCTCCTCTCTCTCTCGTAGCGACTCTTCCGCCTGCCGTTTTTCGTAGCGCAGTTTCTTCTCATGCAGAGCGTTCGTCACTGCTTGCCCCAACCGCGCCAACCGGTCTTTGTGAAGGTAGTCGGCAGCGCCTTGCTTCATGCACTCCACTGCTACCTCCTCACTGATGGTGCCAGTGACGACGATGAAAGGGATATCCAGTTTGCGTTCCTGTAGAATATGCAAAGCGCGCAACGCGTCAAACTGCGGCAAGGTGTAGTCCGCAAGAATGACATCGAGAGTTAGGTCAAGATGAGCCAGGTAATCCTGTTCGGTTTCCACCTGCTGCCAGGTGAGTTCAAATCCGGCCTGGCGAAGTTTGTGTACCATCAGTTTTGCATCGTCCTGTTGGTCTTCAAGAATCAAAAGGTGTAACGGAATAGCCATTATTATCCCTCCTAAAATTCTTACTCTTTTACTCACTAACAAAAATATTGTACTCATTTTTAGGCGTTTTGTCAATTGAAATATGGAATTTGCTATTGACAATAAAACAAAATTTTGTTAAATTATAGGTAAAAATGGCTAAGGTGCAAGAAAGCCATAAAAAGTGAAAAGTAGGTTGGGTTGAGGCACGAAACCCAACGAAAACCAGATACTCACTTGTTGGGTTTCACTTTCGTTCAACCCAACCTACGTGGGCATTCAAGGGACTTCTCACACACGCTGGTGCAAGAAAGCCATAAAAAGGAGAATTTTGAAGAATGAGTGAAAAAAAGAAAGTTTTGATTACTGGCGCGGCAGGCTCAATTGGTTCAACTCTATGGAACCACCTCAAGGATAAGTATACCCTTAGACTTATGTTCCACAAGAATATACCGGAAACTACAGAGGGCGAGGATACCATTGTAGCGGATATTTGCAATTTTGACCAGATGCTCAAAGCATGTGAAGGTATGGATGCTGTCGTCCATCTCGCATTGACTCGCACAGAAAACGAAGCGGAAACAATGTTAGCCAATATCCGCGGGACGTACAACGTTTTTGAGGCAGCGAGGCAGTGCGGAGTGAAAAAAATCGTATACGCCAGCACAAACCATGTGATGGGCATGTACGAGAAGGATAAATATAAGGATATTACGCCAGAGATGCCAGTTCGACCTGACGGACTATACGGTGCAGGCAAAGCAGCGGGCGAAGCTCTTGGACGATACTATGTCGATAATCACGAGATGTCGGTTATGTGTCTCAGGATAGGCTCTTTCATCGGAGGCGGCTCGCCATCGGTACGCAAAGGTAACGAACGGATTCTCGCTACGTGGTTCAGCCGACGAGATTGCGCGCAGATGACTGAATTATGTATCGAGGCAACCGACATTAAGTTTGAGATATTCTATGGGATTTCAGGGAATACCCGTAGATTCTGGAACATCTCAAACGCCCAGGAACTTCTGGGATACGCGCCACAAGACAATGCGGAAGAATATGCGAAGGATATTTTGGATTCGTAAAAAATTAGGCAAAAGAGAATTTAAGTTCAAATTTCTATTGACAACGTTGCTGAAGGTGTGGTATATTAGTATTTCACCGCAACCGGTGAAAAACAGCAGCAAAAACTGCTGCACCTTTAATCATTCTCAAAATTATACCTTTCCATAAAAAATCTTAGGATATAGGACGTCCGATTTCAATCGGAAAACCAGACTAAAGTCTGACGTCCAACATAGGGAAAAATTCTGTGGAAAGGTATAGGAGGAATAAAAATGAAAGTTTTGGCTTTAACCTTAGCAGTAACAATTTTAGTTGTGATGTGTTCTGTAGGCAATGCAGCGGAAGACCCATCCTTAGTGCTTTGCTTGTGCTTTGACGATGGAAGTGGGGAAGTAGCAACAGACTCTTCCCAATACGGCAATGATGGTGATTTAATGGGCGGTCCAGAATGGGTGGATGGAAAGTTCGGCGGGGCTTTGCAGTTTGATGGCGTAGATGACTTTGTGCAGGTGCCACACGCCGCAATTTTGACGGTAGACAATGAAGTAACTGTCATGGCGTGGATAAACACTGAAACGCATGGTGGGGACGGTGGTTATCAAGGAATTGTTGCAAAGTCTAACAGTCCCCGCTCGTATAGCCTTTATACAGAAGGTGGCGGACAAAAGCTACATTTCAGCACCGCTGGTATTGGTACTGTGAGTAGTACAACAATCCCACTCAATGAATGGGTTCACGTTGCTGCCGTAGTAGTGGATGGAGGACATAAATACTACCTCAACGGGGCACCTGACGGTGTTGGTGGAGCGGGGATTGTCCTACCTGGGGTAGCGGATACAGCAAACGTTCTTGTCGGTAAAACCCATGAAGGAACCCGTGAATTGTTAGGCATGATTGACGAGGTACGAATCTGGAATCGAGCGTTGGATGAGGCGGAAATTAACGACCAAATGAATACAGGATGTGCCAACGGATCTGCTGTAGAAGCTACGAACAAACTTGCGGCTACCTGGGGAACATTAAAGAATCGGTTTTAATTACAAATTTGGGCTTATTGACGAGTATTGAGTTGCGAGTTCGCCTACATCTGGCGGTTCGTTGCTCGGTGCTTGTCACCCAAGGGGAGATACGCCAGAGTGCATTTTAGAGGGAGATTTAGTTGCCAAAGGTGCGGAAAAATATGCGAGGATATTTTGGGTAAGTAAAAAAATTAGGCAAAAGAGAATCTAAGTGCAAATTTCGATTGACAACGTTGTTGAAGGTGTGGTATACTAATGAATCATCAAAATGCTTTTAAAAGCTGGAGACATAAAAATGAAAAATAGAATAGGATTAACTTCCCTATCCATCGGTTTAATTATTCTTGGGCTGATGTTCAGCAGTCCAGGGGATACTGGGATTGACGAAGAGTCAGTCGTATTAATGTGGCTCTTTGAAGAGGGCGACGGTGATGTGGTTAAAGATTTAAGCGACAATGCCAATGACGGTGAGCTTATGAATGGCCCTGAATGGACTAAAGGGCAATTTGGAGGAGGTTTGGAGCTCGACGGCACAGATGACCACATTATATCTCGCACGGCGGCAAGCGTTGGAGCAACTTTCTTTTCAGAAACCCTATGGATAAAGTTTAAAAACTTCTCCGCCGAAAATCAATTCGGGTACATAAAGGGTACGGGCACAGCATCAGACAGATACTTCTACTTTTCAAGTTGGGTTAACGGCGGTCCGCCGCATGACTGCATTCACCTTGGAACGTTGGATACGGCTGGTAACTGGGGTAGAGGTATTGGAACAGGCAAAATGTTTAAAGAAGACCAATGGTATTTTGTTGCGGGTGTGATAAACAATGAGGAAGGCTCAATAAGAGCGTACGTGGACGGAGAATTAAAACATGACCAACAGTTCGCCGTAGGTGACACCCCTGGTACTCCAATAGAGATCTGGGTTGGTAGTACGCCGGGGGGTGGCAACAGGGTAAACGGCTCCATTGACGAGGTTGCTTTCTTCAATGTGGCCTTGACACAAGATGATATCAAGAGTATTATGAATGATGGCCTTGCCAGAGCAACAGGTTATGAAGCAGTTGCCCCTTCAGGCAAACTTACTACCACATGGGGCAGCATTAAAAAGGCTGAGTAAATAAAGTAATAAAAATGTTTTTTAAAATAAAACTGGAGGTAATTAAAAATGAAAAACAAAGTAAGGTTCACTTCACTATTCATCGGTTTAATCGTTCTTGGGCTGATGTTCAGTAGCCCGGGGTATACTGTCGACTCGGATTCCGTCGTATTAGCATGGCTCTTTGATGAGGGCTCAGGTGATGTGGCTGTAGATTCGAGCGGCAATGGCAATGATGGGGAACTGATGAATGGCCCCACATGGGGTGCAGGGGAATTTGGAGGAGGTTTAGAGTTAGACGGCTCAGATGACCACATTGTATCCAGCACGGCGAACAGTGTTAGCGCAACATTCATGTCAGAAACCCTATGGGTTAAATTTACTAATTTCGACGCTGAAAACCAATTCGGGTATATAAAAGGTTCGGACACTGGTTCGGACAGATACTTCTACTTTTCAACTTGGGTGAACGGAGGCCCACCGCATGACTGTATTCACCTTGGAACACTGGATACGGCTGGTAACTGGGGTAGAGGTATTGGAACGGGCAAAATATTTGATGCAGGGCAATGGTATCATGTTGCCGGGGTGATAGATAATGCCGCCGGGGTAACAAAAGCGTATGTGGACGGGGAATTAGCACATGAGCAGAGTTTTGACGCCGGTGATACTCCTGGTACTCCAATAGAAATCTGGGTTGGTA
>CAZRLY010000054.1:0-23223 GCA_964601015.1 uncultured bacterium | reverse complement strand
CCCGATTATCGCTTGAGCTTCACAATTCGGCACAAATAACCCTCCAAGTCGTGTACCTATACATTGTTTGTACTTCCAATCTTTACCGGCGATAATAAATGTTACAGGGGATTTTTTTTTCGGACAAAAGCATGCGCGCTGGCGGCACCGCATGTAGCGCGAATTTCAATTCCGAGTTCGCCGTCTTTTTCTCGCATCTGTACGATTACCCGGTCACCCCTTATCTTGCACACAATGGGCGAACGCGAAGACGCGTTGGCAAGATGTATTGTTAGAGCATCGCTTTTGAAGGGTATGCCAACGCTTTCGGCGTAAGCTATCAAGGCGGAACGCAACGCCTGCAATTCATCGTTGGTTAGTTCGGCTTGAGCCGCTTTTGCCGCGTCATGAACCGCTTGTTTCAAGCGCGCATGGACTGATTCAAAAGTCTTTTTACGTTCAACGCTTCCTCTCCGCAACGCTAAGAATATCACGCCTGCCAGCACAATTACGAATACGCTCGTTGTGATGATAACTGGGCCGCGCAACTCATTGATTCTGTCTTTAATGGTGCCAAAATCTTGGGTGTGATGTGGATAGAAACTGCCATGCGCGCCAACTGTTTTGGGAAAGCGAATGAAAATTGTGAATGAAAATATAATCAGTACAACACAGAAAAACGTTCTTGATGCCATTGCAGTGTTAGTTGAGTCGCTGACAAAGGAGTTCAGCCAGCGTGTCCACCTTTTCAAGTTCCCTTTGTTTTGTTAGTACCTCGCCCTTTTCACGCGCATAAACCCTGATTTCGTCAACAATCTCCGCTCCATAATATCGGAGCCAACTCCCCATAGCGTCCTCATGGCTTCTAAATCCTCCACCGGCGGAAACGCCGATGAGAGCAACTTTCTTACCCGAAGGGAATTTTTCGGGGCAAGCGTAAAAAGTATGCGTTCTGTCGATGAAGTTTTTCATTACGCCAGGCGGACTGTTCCAGTATACAGGCGCGCCGATGACAAGCGCATCAGCTTTCATGACATCCTCAAACAGGGCGTCGAAATCGTCATCCTTGATGGCACACCGCATAATCTCCATGCACCCGCGACAACCTTCACACGGCTTTATGTTAAAATCTGCAACGCGAATGAATTTTGTAAATACGTCCGCACTATGTTGTTGAATTCCATCCAAAGCCCGCTTGACGACAACATCGGTGTTGCCATCCTTGCGCGGGCTTCCTGAAATACCTATCACTAATTTTTCTGTCATCTGTATCCCTCCCTGTCGTAGTGGACTTTTAGTCGTCTTGAGACGACTTTAGCTTTTAGACTACGAATTGATTCGTAGGCGGTGGTGTCCGCCCCTGAACTGTCCGTCCTGATGGTAGCACACAATGGCGGGACGGAGAAACGCCGCTACGTTAAAACCGACACATTATGAAATTGGCTCAAAGCTGGTTCGTAATGTTTGTGCCTCGCCGGTTTTGGCAGAACGATAAGCCGCGTCAAAAATTTCAATCACATGGCGTGCGTGTTCCGCTGTGACGATGGTGGGTTTGCCCTCACGTATCCAATCCACCAATTGTATTATGTCCTCGTAGACATGCGATTCTTGGATTGAGCGATGTTGCCCAACCACATGAGGGAGTGTCGAATTCCCTCCTTCCACCTCTATCGGCTCACCATTTAGCTTATTCCCATTGATGACACCCTTCGTACCAAAGATGAGAGGGTTCCCCATGTTGGGTAATCCGCCAGCAGCTACGCCGTAAACAAAGGCGTAAAAAGCATCTCCGAAATCAAGAACCATCAGGGTATTATCATCCATATCACACGGGAGCATCTCCCCTCGAAATTCCCGCTCATGGATGCGGACGCCTGAGAAAGCAGTAACACGCTTCGCCGGGCCGAGAATGCCTGTCATGGTATGTAGCCCGTAGACAGTCATGTCGTATAGCGGGCCACCTCCCGGACGCCTGAAATACCAGGCAGGATTGATGTTCGAGAGTATATCGCCTCCATGTCGCACAGATTCCCGTTCGTGATACGTGCCAAATGTCGCACCTGCGACAGCCCAGGTGAGCGTCCCTAACGCCCCATCCAATATCAGACGCCGCATCTGCTGGTAAATCGGCCGGAGCATCTGTCCAGGCGAGGCAACTAATTTAACTCCCCGTTGCTTGGCGAGCGCAATCAGTTCGTCCGCTTCATCCACCGTAGTCGTCATGGTTTTGTTGAAGTGGACGTGTATGCCATGTTCGATGGCGAGCTTTCCCTGCTCATAGTGTATGCCAATCGGAGAAGCGAGCGTAACGGCGTCAACATTCCCAGAAGCCAACAGTTCCTCATAACTCTCATAAGCAGAGGGGATACCAAACTTCTCAGCCGCAGCCTTGGCACGTCCGGGCACAACATCACAAACAGCCGACAGATGAACTCTGTCCTGAATATCCTTCTGCGCTAAATGAGGCAGAATCCCCCGTACTGAAATACTGCCAGCCCCAACAACCCCCACGCGTATTCTGTTACTCATACCAATTCCCTCCATGAAGTTTTGTGTTGCCAACCCACAGCGCGTCTTAGCTTGTCGCAACTGATAAATGATTGATGTCCCTTGAGTCCTTCCGCCAATGACATGAGTTCTGGTTTGAAGCGTTCCACGAGTTCGCAGGAAGGTTCCAATGCTGTTGTGTCATCGGCGTTGAGAAAATACACATCATGAGGCGGCAACTCGTCGGAGGCTTCCATCAGCAACCGGTGAGCACTCGCCACATCCTCGCTGCCAACCCAACACCATAGCCAGGTAGTCCAACCCTTCGTGGGACTGGCGTTCTTTGCCATCTGACTACGGCGTTCCGACGGAGTGATTCCAGCCGGACGGGTTACATAGGTGCGGATGCCATAAGCACGAGTGTAGCTCGCTAACAGGGTTTCTCCCGCCTTTTTGGAATAGCTATACGAATCCTCTGGATAGCAGGGATGGTTTTCGTCTATCGGTAAGGTTTGTATCGGAAACGGAGTGTCGCTGATGCGAAATCCGTGTCCCAATGCGCAATTACTCCCAGCCATCACAACAATCTGTACCCCTGCCTCAACTGCCGCCTGCATGAGGTAATAAGTTCCCAGCATGTTGGTTTTGAAGGTTGCATCGAATGGAATCTTTTGTTCTTCAGCCCTTGTGCGCATATCCGGGTGGTCAACGGGCCAGGGCTGCGCTCCGAGATGCTGGATAGCCCCTACTCCTTCGACCGCGCGCTGGCAATCCTCAAAACAGGTTAAATCTCCCCGTACCCATGGGAAACTTGAAAACTCCTCCGATGGTTTGCGACGGGACGTAAGCACAAGTTCGTGCTGTTGCGCCAATTCACGAATGACAAAACCAGCCAGCCTACCACTGGCACCTGTAATCAATACTTTCATCAATTCCTCCTTGTGATTGTTGTTACCAGATCATCGTTACAAATCCTGCATTTGCAATTTGCTTGTCTCGGCTAATCAGCGGCAATCCCAACTGATACGCGGTGGCAACGATGATTCTGTCCGGCATATCAGGAATGGAAGAACGATTAATGATACGCAAAGCTCTAACTGTACCTACATTAAGAAGAGCAAGACGGTAAGAATAGTCAGAGCATGTAAGAAGAGTTAATGCTTCTTCAATGAGAACTTCGTCAATTCGCTTTTTTTCTGCTAAATATACGGCTTCAACAAGCACAATTCCTGGAATATAAATTTCTGCTGTGCCAGCGTCTGCTTTTTGAAAAATTCTTTGCGCCTCACCGGACAAACGGGCATCAGTAGACAGATGCCACAGTAACGAATGAGTATCTGTGACGTAGCATTTCATATTTCACCTTTTCCTAAACTTCCCCACATTTCCCTGCGCGCTTCAGCAATCTCCTCTTCCGTAAAGGATATGCCTTTCCAAAGCCCACCAGGCGTAGAATTTTTCTTAGCCAAAGGAGAATCCGCCGATGGCTGTGCTTTAAATCTCAGGTGATTGATAAAGCGCGCCACTTGGGAAATATTTTCAGGTGGTAGTTCATCCAATGCTTTTTGAATTTCCATTTTTGTCTGTTCCACTAACTCTTTTTCATACATAATACATCTGTTCCATCCTTCCTCATGCCATTTTTGAAATTGTAACTGTATTACAGTTGATGTCTTAAATTCAGCGTAGGGTAAGAGGTATCCAGACAGAGTGGAGACACTATGTTCACACATAGGCTACATGGCGTTTTTCCATCGTAGAGGACTTTCTCCGATGAAGGAAAAGATTAAATCAAAGATTTAAATCTCCCCGCCCGTAGCGAAGCGGAGGGGCCTCATCCGAGATAAAGCCCGACGACTTCGTCTTACGACGACTTCGTCTTACGGCGTCCGTCTACTCTCTGTAGAACCCTACACGGATTTATGAAATGAACCAGTAGTTATTTCATTGATTCACTCCTTTTTGCTCCTCAGACTCATCATACCCAAGCGCCTTCAACCGCTCTTGCGCTTTTTTAGCGTAATCGCCTTCGGTAGTGAGGCTCAACACCTCTCTATATTTTTGTACTGCTATCTCCTTTCTTCCCAATTCTTCGTTACACATTCCCTGATAGAATCTGACGGGCGGTTGCTTGGGAATCAATTTCTCTGCTTGTTCAAAATCAGCGAGGGCTTGCTGGTGGTTATCTAGGTGAGAATTTATCAACCCGCTGTAAAATCTGCTTTGGAAAAAATCAGGATACATCCGCAAGGATTTGTCGATGTTCGTTTTAGCCTGATTTAACTGGTCAGCTTTGAAATGGGCAAACGCTAAGTCAGAATAAAAAACAGCTTGGTCAGGTGCCATCTTGATAGCCTGATTGTACTCGGCAATCGCCCGCTGGATTTTCCCCTCCGCCATCAACTTTTCAGCGGTATCATAATGTGTATAAGCTGGTGCCACCTGCCTTAGCACTTCGGTTCTGCGTTCAAACTCTCGCTCATTTTTTGACCCAGTGCTGCTTTGAACTGTTTTTGTTTTTGCCGCTTCGATTCTATCCCTGGTGAGCGGATGCGACGAGAGGAAGCCTTCGATTTTGGTCGGCTCACGCGACTGAACAGAGAGAAGTATTTCCAGCAGTTCCACGTATCCCTCAGTGTTGTAGCTGACTTTGCTCATGTATTCTATGCCGAGTTCATCAGCCTGCCTTTCCTGGTTACGGCTGAATTTCAACATCATCAATTGGGTTGCCAGGAGCCCGCCTAAAGTATAATATTCGCTGTGTTTTACCTCTTTTTCCTCAAGATAAGTTGACAGCACCGCCAGCACCGCCACTGCCGCCATCTGACGGGTGATTCCAGCAGCAATGTGCTTCGCCGTGACGTGTCCTATCTCGTGTCCCAAAACGGCAGCTAATTGTGCTTCGTGCTTCATCCGAGCTAACAAACCTCGTGTGATACTAATTTTACCGCCCGGCAGTGCATAAGCATTAATCTCCGAAGAGTTCACAACGTTAAATTCGTATTTCAAATTCGCCCTATGACTTACCTTAGCGAGCTTCTGACCAACTTCGTTGACGTAAGTTTGCAACTCGTTAGCCTGAAACACCCCGCCGCTTACCTGCGTCATCAGCGGATACTGTTCCTCGCCTATGGCGATTTCCTGTGATTCTGTTATCAGTGTAAGTTGCCTTTTGCCTGTCACAGGATTGACCGAACAAGCCTGGACAGAAAACACCAATAACATTACAATAAGTGTTTGATACATAAAGTTTTTTTTCATAACTTACCTCAATAATGTTAGATTTCCGCGTAGCCAAAATTTCTAATTTGGCAATTGGCAAAACCAAGATAGAATCTTAGTCTACTTGACGATGACGAATTTTTTCGTCGCCCGAAAATTGCCAGTTGAGCAGGAGCGAAGCGACGTATCGAAACTCAACGAAAACCAGATACTCACCTGTTGGGTTTCACTTCCGTTCAACCCAACCTACATGGGCTAATTTGGCAAGCGGATTTCTCCGAATTCGTCAACAGACCTTAGGCTACTTAATGTTTGTATCATTTGACCCCGTGAAGTAGAATGCTGTGTTGATGGGCATTTGCGACCTTTGTAACAGTGTTAATGCCAGTGGATAGTGAATAGTGTTGGGAAAGCCGAAAACATAAGGCTGCAACGGGCTTTTCTTTTCTTTCGGCTAAACCACTAGCACTAGCCACTTAAAAACACCAGAAAGGCAGCATCCATCGGGGTTCCACCCCTCCTATGGTCAAATGAAACTATTTGACGATGACGAATTTTTTCGTCGCCTGGAAATTGCCAGCCTTGAGCGTGTAGAAATAGACGCCACTTGAAACAGCTTTGCCCATCCGGTCTTTACCGTCCCAATACGCCGCCTTCTCCTTGCCGAGATAGCTACCCGCTTTTTGATTGCCCAAATTCAACAGTCGGACGAGTTGCCCGTTGACGTTGTAGATGCGAATGGTTACGTGCGCGTCTGTTGCCAACTGATATGGCAGCCACGTCTCAGGGTTGAATGGATTCGGGTAGTTTTGCAACAACGCGGTACATCCGGGAATCGGGTTGTAGCGTAGATTGACGAGCTTGTAGGCGTTGGAAAGAGCGATTGGGTCAATAGTAATCCGTGCTTCAGCGAGGTTTCAGATACTGTAAACCTTTCGTCATTGGAACTAACGCTTCCGACGCTAAGGGTTGCATCGCCTTCGTTGCTGACGGTCAAATCCAACTCTTTGGAACTGCCTACCGCAACCTTGCCAAAATTGAATAGTGTTGGCTCTACAACGATGTTGGGGTTATCTCCGCCGTTAGCTGTTCCAGGAGTTGGCTCTTGGGCTTCCCAACTTTCCGGCAAACTGTTGTCGGACTCTGAAACCTTGAGCGCAAGCGCAGAGCCGTTTCCATCGGCATTGGGCCAAGGCGACCCGCTACTGTAGGTAACCGCGTCAATTACGGTGCCGAGTTCGTTCCGTATTTCAACCGTTTCGCCGGCGTTGCTCAAAAGACCAACGTAATCACCGATTACATTCTCGACACCATAGGTAGTTTTGATGTAACCTACGTTCTTTGCGATGACGAGATATTCGCCGGGTGCGAGTTCAGTGCCGCTTGGGATGGCGTAGTCAATGCCTACGAAGGTCCAATCGCTCAAATCCACCGTAACAGGTGCGCAGTTGTAAAGCTCAAGGTACTCGCCGCCGGAGGTGCCTGTTATCTCAATTTTTCCCTCAGATTCAAGCAGGCTAACCCTCTCAGCCGCCGAAATGGTCGGTCCAACTGCGGGATTGTACATAATCTCGTTGAGCACGATTGTCGTGATAGCCTTGGATTCACCCTCAAATGCGATGGGAAACCCCGTTGCGAGACCGGGGACGTTGGTGTTAAACCTAATCTCACCTTCGATTGTCCCTGCGGATGTCGGCTTGACAATTACCTCAACTGCATCACTTCCACCAGCAGGAATCGTGACGCTCGTTTTATTAAACTGCATATCGGGATATGCGCTGGCGATGTTGCTAATCTCCAGATTGGACACGCCAGCATTACTGAACGTCAGCGTAAATCTGCTTTTGATGT
The DNA here is from genome assembly GCA_964601015.1 of uncultured bacterium. GTDB lineage: Bacteria > Poribacteria > WGA-4E > DTYX01 > CAZRLY01 > CAZRLY01. The sequence continues at coordinate 15,684 of CAZRLY010000054.1, read as the reverse complement.
ACACGTAGACGATGCCGAACTCTAAGACATCTGGTTCGACAGCAATCTGCGGCACAACTCCATTGACGCTTCCGGGCGTTCCCGTTCCTGTGCTTGCCCGCCAACTTGTTGCCAGATTGTTGTCCAACGAGGGCGTGATTAGCTCAAGCGAAGGACCGGTTCCATCGGGTTCGGTGGGATATGGAGATGCGTTGCTGTAAGTTGCTCTGTCAACCAATTTGCCGGCGACATTGATTAGATTAAGCGTGCCGGAAGTTGGTAGCGCATCGTTGAAAGTACCGACAACGTTATCGAGCCTGCCGTAGGCTTCCTCAAAGAAATCCATGTCGCGGGCAATGACGAGATACGCGCCGGGCGTTATCGTGACACCGTTGGGGAAGGTGTAGTCAATCACGCCTGAAATCGACCAACCGTCAAGCGTCACGGGCGCGTCGCCGTTGTTGATTAGCTCAATGTACTGGCAGAATTGGTCTTCTTCGCCAAGATAAGCGAAGTGCGGATTGTACATAATCTCGTTAATGTACACATCGCCAACTTCCGGAGAACCGAAACACACGACAAAGGCGTCATAGCTTCCACCGCCAAAACTGCCTTGAAACGGCCCTTGTGTTGGGAAGTCAGAGGATTGTGTGTATCCCGTCAGATAAGCATTCCCCAAACTATCAACGGCTATGTTGCTTCCGGCATCACTACTACTCCCCCCGATGTATGTAGAGTAGATGATTGAGTTGCCGCTGCTTGATAGCTTGGTGACAAAGACATCAACGCTTCCATTATGACTGCTATCAAAGGGATTTTGTGTTGGGAAGTTAGTGGATTGTGTGTGTCCCGTCACATACGCATTCCCCGAACTATCAACGGCTATGCCATTTCCGTAATCATAAGCATTTCCGCCGAGGAAGGTTGAGTATTCTAAGGAATAGCCCGGGTCAATTACCAAAATGGAATTGGCATCATAATCTCCGAGAGCAAAGCCAACGCGCTTGTCGCCAATCAGCCGAAATGAGATTTTGACCTTTTTCCTGAGCCCATCTATCTCCTGATAAGCTGTCGGGGCATCATCTCGCATCCCGCCCCATTCCGTCCGGATGACCAATTCGCCCGTAGCATCGTCGATTGAAAGCCCTTCGATGCCTTCGTAAATCATTTGTATTTCATCCGGCTCGGCATTTGGCTGGAGATAAAAGGTGTATTTCAGTCGTCGTTGATTGCCGCTGTATACTAAGTCTATCCCCGGATTGACCTTTCGATAGACAACCTCTGAGAAGGTGGGGATGCCTGTCTGCCACAAAGCCGGGTCATTTTTTGTGAAATAATTGACCTTTCCTGGAAGTTTATTCCTTGCTTCTGGTTTGACGCATCTTTTTTCCGAGAATTTCAAAGAAACCGAGTTTTTCGGAAAAACTCGGTTTCTAAAAACCAACCCCTGGGCTGTACAAAAGACCGAAATACCTTCGCTCTTTGCGTAGTAAACGACAGCCCTATCCAACTGCCCCCGATTTTCCACAAAGTGCAAAGGGAGTTTGCCAAAAGCTGAGAATACCTTTGATTTGCTTTCCTCATCCACCGATTGTTGGTCAGATGGATCGGGAAGTTCAGAAACCGAGCTTTTGACGGAAACTTGTTTTTTTTCAAAAGATGTAGAAATCAGTCCTGCAAAGCTAAATAGCAGGACTCCCAAGAAAATTCCTGTGTTCCGTTTCATTTTTTTCTCCTGCCTTTCCTAACTTGACTTTGTTAGATTTCCCCGTAGCCCAATTTGTTTTGATTTCCAATCGGATTCGTTTTGATTTCTAATCGGAAGTGAAATCAAAACATAGACAGATTCTATCTTGGCGGTGTGCGAAACAGCCAACTTAGAAAGTTAGGCTACAACTGTATCTCATTTTAAAGTAACAAAGTCAAGCTAATATTACTTTGTCAATTAGACATGACCCTGTAGCGGCGGCTCTCTATCCCGCCATCGTTTCGACCATCAGGAGGGACGGAGGGCGTCCACTACGCCGTTCCATGGTGGATGGTATTAAAAAACAGATAACTATGTCACCGGTCGAAAGACACGTACTGGTTAGCGTCAGCTTTTAAACCGGTGTGCCAAATTCGCAATCTATCAGAATTATACAACACCGCATCGCATTTTTCAATAAAAAAACCAGTTCAAAAAAAAACTTGACTTTCTCTCGAAAATCGGCTAAAATAAAAATGATTTATCAGGACGTTTGGAACTTGACATTTAGCGCATTGACATCAATTTTTATATCAAAGAAAACTGACGTAGCGAACCTTCTCTGTCCGTCCAAAATATGTAGCGGAGGCTCTCTGTCTCTCCACTGGCGGGACGGAGAAGCGCCGCTACATTACTCAATTTTTCAGTTTACGTCGGGTAGGTTTGCCAACAATATTCCACCTACCTACAGGGGGTGTAAACGATGAGTGCAGAAACCATCACACTTGAAGACTTCTTAGTAAACGACTACCAATCTTATGAATACGTCAAAGGAGAATTAGTGTCGATGTCTAATCCAACGATGGAACACGGAGAAATAAATTCCAATATCCATTTCCTATTGAAGGCTCACGTTCGTCAGTATCAATTGGGCAGAACCTATATAGCAGAGACTACATTCCGAATCGGGGAGAGTGGACGCAAACCCGATGTTGCGTTTGTTTTGCAGGAACGCCTCCCTGAAAACAGACGCCAAGCTAGTCCACTCCCTCCGGATTTGGCAATCGAAGTCGTTTCGCCAACCGATACAGTCTACGATGTCTTGGAGAAAGTGGCGGAATACCTGGACGCCGGTACTCAAATGGTTTGGGTAATTGAGCCGATTTTCAAAACTGTCACCGTCTACCGCTCACCAAACGACATCAAAATCTTCACCCAAAACGACACGCTCACGGGAGAAGATGTGGTAGAGGGCTTCCAGTGTACTGTGGCGGAGATTTTTGAGTAACGCAATTATAAGTTTTGATTAAAAACTCGTATAATAAAAACATTTACCGAGGAAGGTAAGCATGAAACAAAAACATCTTTTTTACAGCATCACCATTCTATTTTTTAGCATGCTATTCGCCGTAGTGTTATTTTCAATTAAAAACGGCTTTTCGCAATCAACAAAGAAGTGGGTAGACGGAAGCCGCCGTACACAATATGCAGAGCCGGAGGACGATTTGTATAAATCGCCGATTCGGTTGGCTTTATCGAAAGACGGCAAATTGCTTTATGTGGTATGCGAAAATACTCATGAAGTGTTGGCGGTGGATACGGAGAGCCGAAAGGTAGTTGGCAAGGTGAGGGTAGGACGACATCCCTTCGGTATAACGTTCGGTTCCGATGGGAAAAGAATGTACGTTAGCAATCGGTGGGATGATAGCGTTTCGGTGGTGGACGTAGCCAGCATGGAGGTTGTGCGGACTTTCCCCGTGGGCGATGAGCCGCATGCGATGGCAACAGATGTGAAAGGCAAATATCTCTTTGTTACGAATATGTCTGAGAACGATATTTCAGTGATTGAAACGGATAATTTCACTGAGGTCAAACGCCTGCTCGCAGGAACTTACCCGTTCGACATAATTAGGTCGCGAGATGAGCGTTACATTTACGTTTCCAATCAACTGTCGAATCCTGTGCCGTTCAGGACGCCACCGATTTTAGAACTCACCATCATCGACGTTGAACGCCAATTAGTAGTGGATAGACGCAACTTTTTTTCAACGATAATTGGGCAGGGAGTTGCTATTTCGCCAGACAATCGCTTCGTAGTTGTAACTCTGGAGTTGCCGAAAAACCTCATCCCGGAAACTCAAATCTATCAGGGTTGGATGGTGACGCATGGGTTCACAATTACAGAAACGCGTCCAAAAGGGCGTGTGGCGTATTTGCTCCTCGACGAACCAAATTTGTACTATGCGGACGCTTATGATGTAGTTTTTTCGCCCGATGGACGTTATCTTTACATCTCGTCAAGCGGCGTTGATATAGTGTCGGTGGTGGATATGGAAAAGGTTTACGCGCTGCTCAAGGTACGGGATGGCAAAATCGGCATACCCGATGAGAGTATAAAACTTTACGCCCGCAATTTGGCGCTCAGTTCGGAATACGTCGTCGCCCGAATATCGACCGGCGCAAATCCAAAGTCCCTGGTAATTTCACCAGACGGGCGGTGGGTTTACGTTGCAAACAGGCTTTCGGATAGCATCACGGTGATAGATGCCCAACAACAGCAGTCAGCAGGAGAAATTGACCTGAACGGTCAAAAAAAAGAGACAGTATTGCGCAAGGGAGCAAAGCTGTTTAACTACAGCAGTATCAGCTTTCAGAAACAACTGAGTTGTAATACCTGCCACCCGGAGAACCATCTTGACGGGCTTACATACGACATCGCCATTGACGGAGGCATGGGACGCAATTTGGTGGACAATAGGACGATGCGTGGCATCGCTGAAACCGCTCCCTTCAAGTGGTCAGGCAAAAATCCGAATTTGTATCGGCAAGAAGGCCCGAGAGCGGCGCAATTGTTCTTCCGTTCGCATGGATTTGTGAAAGAGGAGAACGAGGCAATTGTCAGGTTCATTGAGTCCCTTCCATTTCCAAATAGCCGCTATTTAGCGTCCGATGGAAAACTCAACGAATTTCAAAAATGCGGCAAGGAACTCTTCGAGCGAACTTACGACAACATGGGGCGTTACATTCCAATTGCCAATAGGTGTATTACCTGTCATCCGCCACCGTTTTATACGGACAGGATGCTGCACGATGTTGGCACACAAGCCGACTTCGACACCAACGCCGATTACGATACGCCGCAGCTTAATAACATCTATGACAACGCTCCCTTCCTTCACGACGGACGTTGCTATAGTTTGGAAGAAATCTGGACTGTGTTCAACCCGGATGATTTGCACGGTGCTACGAACGATATGAAGAAGGAGCAGTTGAACGAATTGGTGGAATACATGAAAGCCCTGCCGCCGGAAGTGCCTACTGAAGGGATACCACAGGAAAAACCCCGCGGTATGCGGGAAGAATCGCGTGATTTGGAGATAGGCGATTTGGAATCCCTTACGACGCCATCGGCTAAATACGTGGGAAATCAGGTTTGCAAGAGTTGTCATTCCGAAGCCTATCGGATTTGGGTGGGTTCCAAACACGCCAGAACCTATGTGGTATTGGGAACGAGAATGGCGATGAAAATGGGTGAGAATTCTAAAATTCAAGCGTGTTGTCCACAGAAGAGCGCGAAATGTTTAACCTGTCACGCAACCGCCGCAACGGTTTCCAAGGAATACCGCGCACCCGGCTTTCATATCGAAGAGGGTGTCAAATGCGAGTTGTGTCATGGACCGGGAGAGAAGTACGCTAAAGAGGACATCATGAAGGATGAAAAAGCGGCTATGACAGCGGGACTCCTGATGCCAAAAGAAAGTGACTGCACGACGTGCCATAAGCCGAAAGGTACTCATAAAATGCTGAAGAAAAAGCCTTACGATTATGCTGCGTCCTGGAAGAAAATAGCACATCCAATCAAAAGAGAGAAAGAGAAAAAATAAAGAGGCGGCATCAGCTACTACACTTATCACCAGGGGGTAATTATGATGCAAAGACGCGTTTTAACTTCTTTATTTTTACTGTTCACAATCGTAGCCTTCGCTACTCTCTCCATCCCCCTCCAGTTGAAAGCTCAGGAGGAAGAGGGATTAGATGTCCGATACGACTTTGACACGTTGGAGGCGAAGGATAAATCCGGAAATGGTCGAGATGGAACGGTAGTAGGAAGTCCTGAGCTGATAGAGGGTGTCGAAGGCAAAGCGTGGCTGTTTAACGGGGCTACTGTTGTTGATTTGACCTTTCCAATTATGACAGAATCTGACCCAGCCCTCTCAATTCGATGCTTCTTCAAAGCGGATGAGGTACGCGGACAGCATGTCATATATGACGAAGGTGGCGCGTGGACCGGTTTTTGCGTTCGGATAATGGATGAGGAGCTCCAGTTCGCCACTGTCTGCTGCGATGCAAATCATCCGCCGCCAGTGATTATCTCCGTGCCTTTCTCAGATACGAAAAATTGGCATGATTTGGCAGCGATTTTTGACCACGGGAAGATGCTTTTGTATTTGGACGGGGAAAGGGTAGGGGAGGAAGAGGCGGAATGGAAGGAGTTAGGTGGGCATGGACAACCGGGAGCTATCGGAAACATGAGCCCCGGTGATACTGCTTTCGGCCCAGCAGGGGATTATTTTGTCGGAGCTATGGATGAGTTCCGTATTTATTCCCGCCCCTTGACGCCGAAGGAACTTAAATTGGCTGTGTCTCTCAAGGATAAACTCGCTGTTTTATGGGGAGCGGTTAAACAGACGCCTTAAACGAAAGGAAGGTGACTTTGGGCTGTAGCCCAATTTCTATGATGAGACGTATCACACTATGGTATATTGTAATAGTATTGGCTTTAGCTTCTCTTACCTGCGCGACAAATCCCCCCTCACCCCCCTTTAGTAAAGGGGGGAAGGGGGGATTTGAGACAACGAATGTTCAGTCCCAACTTGATGTTGACAGTGCCAAAATTCCATCTAAAGATGAAGAACGCCCACGCGTATATACGCATTGGGAATCGTTCCACAAAGAAGATGGATTGCCATCTGACAAGGTTTTCTGCGTGACGGTGGATGAGGACAGGGTTTGGTTTGGCACGGATAACGGGCTTGCATGCTGGAAGCCCGACTTAAGTCGGGCTTCCAATGGGGGGTGGACGACGTATGGCGTTGAAGACGGATTGGCATATCCAGCGGTACTTGCCATTGCTGTTGACCACGCTACAAGGGACGTTTGGGTAGGTACGATGGGTGGATTAACGCGGATTTCCGCCGGGCGTTTCGACACCTTCACTCAGTTTAACAGCGGCTTGCCTAACGATGTTGTATTCGGCGTCACAGTGGAAAACCAAAACGTCTGGGTAGCCACTACATCGGGAGAAGCGCGTTATCGCATACGCGAGGACGCCTGGGACGTATATACCCCCGCAAACTGCCCGCAACACGAACCCTGGGGATATGGCATAGACTACGACAACGGAAAGGTATGGGCGGCTCTTTGGGGCGGCGGCGTCTTGGAGTTCGACGTAGCGACTGAAAGATGGAAGGATTATCTTGACCCGGACGGGGAGATGGAAATTGACCTGTTTCGAGACGACGGCATCGTCCACGTCATTACGACAGCGGTGAGTTATCGGGAGGGCATCTTATGGGCATCAACCTATTTTGGTCTGAGCCGCTATGACGGTACACGCTGGCGAGGATACATGGACCAAAATACTGGATTGGTAAGCAACTTCATCAACTTTGTCAAGGCGCGAGAGCGCATCGCATGGGTATGTACCGACAAGGGATTAAGCGTCGTCAACGGCGATACGAACCGCTGGGTAACTTATACCCCCACACACGGCCCAATGGAAGGCGACAAAGGTTGGGAAGCGCGCATCTACCATGAGGGAGAACTTCTCGAAACTCATAAACTCGCTAACGGGTTGGCGAATAATTTTGTACTGGGCGTGGACTTCCAGGGAGAAGATGTGTGGGTGGCTACATCGAAAGGTGTAAGCAGAGGAATTTGGAAAAAGGGTGACTAAGCAGTTAGGTAATTTAGGAGTGCAAAAATCAGCGAAGCGTATTTTTGCCACGGAAGGAAGATGTTGCGTCTTTTTAATTGAAAACTGGAGATTGGAGGGGATATCTCATGACTGTTGAACAAATGGTAGAAGAACAATCTCAAGAAGTTCGTGCTCAACCGACGGCATACGCTGTGGATATGAAAAAAGCCCCGCCGCCATTGAAGCATGGTGCTCGGCTGACACGGGATGAATTTGAGCGGCGTTATGAGGCAATGCCGCATCTAAAAAAAGCAGAACTTATCCAGGGAGTTGTCTATATGTCACCACCTGTACGAACAGATATTCATGCCGAACCCCATGCTGACATTATGGTTTGGTTAGGTGTTTATCGTGCATCTACCCTCGGTGTTCGGTTCGCTGACAATGCAACGGTTCGCCTTGAGGGTGATAACGAACCCCAACCGGATGCGTTGCTCCGAATCAATGAGGCGTTCGGCGGAAACTCTCTAATCAGCGACGACGGGTATGTGGAAGGCGCGCCGGAATTGATTGTCGAAATTGCAGGCACCAGCGCACGTTTTGACCTGCATGAAAAATTAGAAGTCTACCAATGCCACGGCGTGAAGGAATATCTGGTATGGCGGACACAGGACAAACAACTCGATTGGTTTCAGCTTGTTGAGGACGAGTATGCCCGGTTGACGCCGGATACCGAAGGCGTCATCCACAGCAAAGTTTTTCCTGGATTGCGTTTGGCGGTGAATGCTCTACTGGATGGGGATTTGGCACAGGTGTTATCGGAGTTGCAGAAGGGACTCCAGACAGCCGAGCATGCGGCGTTTGTCAAACGATTGTCGGAAAAAAAGAAATGAATGGAGGTTTGAAATGCACGTTCCTGAAGATTTAGTGAACCAAATTATACAAGGCAGATGCGTTGTATTCGTAGGCGCAGGACTTTCGCAAGGAGCAGGATTACCAGGTTGGCCAGAACTGTTACGCCAGATGCTTGATTGGGCTGAGAAACGCGGCGTGGCTTTGTCTGACCGGGCGGAGTTAGAGGGCTATATCAAGGACGGCGAACTATTGCTTGTCGCTGAAGAGATGCACGAGCTATTGGGAAAGAACGATTTTCGCAAATTTATGGTAGAGGTATTCCGCAAACCAGAACTCAAACCCACTGATGCCCACAAGCTCGTTACCGAAATCCCTTTCGCCGCCGCTTTGACCAGCAATTATGACGTGTTGCAGGAGTCTGCTTATACCGTCGGCACAGGCATACTTCCTCCTGTATTCACCCATGCGGATTATTCTGCACTGTCAGCGGCGATTCGCAGTGACGATTTTTACGTGCTCAAAGTACACGGCACCATTGACCGAATTGAGACAGTCATACTTGGGCGGAACGACTATCGTGAAGTGATGCATGCTAACCCGGCGTATCGTAGTTACCTGACGACACTGTTTTCCACCAAGACTGTGCTCTTTCTCGGCTTCGGACTAATTGACCCTGATATGATGCTACTTCTGGATGAATTAAATACCACCTTCAATGGTTACGCCAGAAAGCACTACGCCCTCATGGATATTAAGAAAGTTCCAAACATCAAACAAAATCGCTTTGAAAAGGATTATAACATCCAGATTATTCCTTATATACCGTCGGCGGATAACCACCCGGAAGTACAGAAGTTCCTGAATGACTTAGTTGACCGCACATCGGATGAAAAGACAATAAGGAAAAGAATAGAAGAACTATTGGAAACAAGAGGAGATATTGAGAAAGACTCAGATATAGAAAATTTAATAGAAAGACTTGGTGGAGACATCTCTTTTACAATGTCTGAAGATAACTATTCGAAATATTTTAAAATCTTTGAGGGCATAAAAGCCAAACGGTCTTCTGTGGGTAAGCCTGGCAGTTCCACCCGAAAGCATCCAATAACTCTGGAGTTAGTAAGATTTCTCTATGAGACAAGAAGAATGACAGAAGAAGATATGGAGAACTATCAAGAAGCTGTTAATAACCGAGTCGAACTATACAATAAATCACTAAAAACTCACCTATGTGAGGAGTTTTACACGGTTCCTGATTTACAGGATTTTATTAACAGAAACGTATTTATAAGGTCACCCCAACCCCTCTGTGAAACAAAAGAGAGGATTATGACAATAATAAAAAATTTGGAGGACAATCCATGTTACAGAATCTTTTTACTGAAAGAAGATGAGAATCCATTCGTCAGATTTATGTTGAAGATTCATGAAAGCAGTGGTGGGAAGAGGAAATATTATCTACTTAAATTTGGCGGGACACCACCCAGGGATGAATTTATCATTTCGCAGTCAAACCGCTATGCAGAATATGAAGAAATGATTAATGCTTTTGGGAGAAGAGCTCGAAATATTAACAACTATCCCCTCGGCGGCTCTGTTTTTGAAGTATCGGATCATAACGACTTTAGAAATTGGCTGGCAAAAAACACGAAGTTCTCCGATATTTCATCAACTTCGGAGCAACAACAATTACCTTGTCTTAAAGACAATATGTTCTATTGTCCAATTAAGGGTTGTTCTGCGAGTAATTTTAGCAGTATCTACAATAAGATTAGGGATAAGGCATTAGAACATTGGGCTCCCTCAAAGGAGGAAACTTTATGTTTTTCAATTGACCTCAACAAGACGGAATATGGTATTACTCTCTTAGCAGGATATCCGTTCGCTTTCGATGACGCAAATCAGCCAGAAGAACTAAAGAGGCTCCTTAGAAATGAAATCGGGGATGAGAACGTGATTCTATTTGAGGAAGAATATTGGCATTCAACCATAGTTGCTTTCAGAAGAAGTCGGGAAAACCCCTGGACAGCATCAGAAAGTCCTTCATTAGCGATTATAGGTGATAACATTATGGAAGTAAAACCATTTACTGCGACATTTTCTCAAGTGGTATTTGGCGGGGAAGGGGAAATCATCTTATGCGGATTCTTGGATGATGCTTCAGTTGCTTCCTTGAATCATTTTAGGAATAGTCTCATTTGCGAGCCAGATGAACAAAATCCACCCTTCTTCAGTATTCGTCCCAAAACGGACCCACCAAAGCACCGCTTGGCTTTTCATGTCACGATAGGTAACTTGAAAGGTGATTTCACATTTGACCGACTAAAAAAACTGCAACAATATGATTGGATTAGCACTGGATTTAACGCATGTATCAAGAGTTTCTCTTTGGTGCATTACAGCCGGAAAAGGTGTATCCCTTTAGTTGGCGAGGCGGTGAAATTCGAGCTGGGGAACAGTATACCCATAACGGAAGATGAAATAAGAGAACGTCTATGTATTACATAGTCCGAAGGGAGGGCGATTACAATGCCAAAGTTTGCTGTATACTTTGTACCTGAAGCCGAAAGCGACTTCTATCGTTTTGGTGCATCAATTCTCGGCTATGACGTACGAACCTGTCAAGCCGTCCGAATGCTACCCGAACTCCAAGAGCAACTGCCCGACTTTAAAGAAGATTGGGTAAAGTGTGCTCGGCCATACGGCTTTCATCTAACGATTGGCGATTCAATCAACTTCAACCCTGGCACTCTTTCGCAGATTAAACATGAACTGAGTGACATATTAAACTGCTTTGGTTCCAAGCATCCCTTCATCCTGCGAAGGCATGAGGACGAACCTGTGAGTATTTGGGGTGGACAGCGGGAAATAGTCGTCTTACGATACAAACCTAATGTCCATTTGAGGATGTTTCATGCTCTTGTCGTGGCGCGCATCAACGTTCTGGGGCTCGGTTCGGGTTACTTGAACAGGTATCTCTCGAACCCAAATCAATACGCGGGCAAACCACATCAAGCTCTGCGAATACAGAAATTTTACGCTCCTTATGTGTTGAGCGACTATACGCCACATTTCACGCTTTTGAATCCTTACACCGGCAACGAGCACAATAGGATAAAACAGATATTTTCCAAGACATTTAGTCGATTTTGTGAGATTTCAATAGCTTCGATTTGTCTGTTAGTCCAAATGGATGAAGATGATGAGTGGAAGATTCACAAAGAGTTTACACGATAGCCTCACCGTAACCCCTGGTAAAGCAAGAGGATAAGGTTATTTCCTAAATGGTGTGTAGTGAGTAAGGGAAAAAATTCTGATAACCCAAACCATTTGTACAGAAAGGATAGTATATAAAAATGAATTATATGCTGATTCAAGAAAAGAACAATACAAAAAGAAAAGATGCTAAAACAAGAGAAACTATACCGTTACTTATTACTCTTTACTCTTTACTTGTCCCCTATCACTTGTTGTCATTTTTGCTCTCCGTTTTTTGTACCACTCTTTTTGGGAAACGGCATAGATGTTTTCAAGTAAAATTGACCCAAATTATAGTAGTGGTGTTACTGAACGCGGTGTTCGTATGTGGTATCGCTCTACCCTCTAACGCGCAAGACAAGAAAGACGCTGAGAAAGTGAAACAATACGGCAACACACCGGACGATTTACAACCTTACAGGCGATTTGTAAGGAAGCCGTACAAACAATTTTTTATTTCGCCCCCGGATACACCCCTACAATTTTTGGGACCGGGACGAGAAAAACCTGAACCGGATGTGAATACGGTGAAGATTGGCATCATAGCACCTCTGGAGCGAACACACGAAGACTATATCGGGCGTTCTATGCTGCGAGCTACACAGATGGTGATTGACGAAGCCAACGCCGCTGGAGGCTACAAGGGGAAGCCCTTTGAGTTAATAGTGCGAAATGACACCGGACTCTGGGGCGCTTCAGCCAACGAGATTGTAGCCTTTTCTTATGAGGACAAGGTGTGGGCTATTATCGGTTCAGTGGATGGCGCTAACACGCACATCGCCATCCGCGTCGCGCTCAAGACTGAAGTGCCGATAATGAACGTCGCAGATATGGACCCAACGCTGGTGGAGACGAAGATACCCTGGGTTTTCCGCAATACGGCGGATGACCGGCAGATGGTTTATACAATCGCTTACTATGTCTACAAACAGTTGGGTTACCGACGAGTGGCAATCCTGCGCGCGGACAACCGCTATGGGAGATTTGGAGTTGGGGAGTTCAAGTCAAGCTCTGTACGACTTGGAAAGCCAGCGCCCATCGAAATAAACTACGAAGTACACTTCAAAAATGTGAACCCTGACTTCACAATACAGATGAACCGCTTAGAACGGATAAAGCCGGAAGCAGTCTTGCTCTGGGCTGATGCTGAAGCCGCCGCACACATTGTCAAAATAATGCGCCAGCGCGGGCTGAACATGCCAATTTTCGCTTGTGAGCGGGTTGTTTCTCCAATCTTTCTCAAAATAGCAGGAGAAGCCGCAGAAGGTGTTGTTGCAACTTATCCCTACAACCCCGACGCCAAAATCTCGCAACTCATCGACTTCAATAAACGCTATAAAAAACGCTTCGCTGTCGAACCTGATACCTACGCCGCCCACGCCTACGATGGCGCAAACATGATAATTCAAGCCATACACAAAACCGGCTTGAATCGCTACCGAATTCGAGATGAACTGGCGAAAATGACCGATTACAGCGGAGTCACCGGAGACATTATTTTTGATGACGCCTATTCTGACCGCAGCCCGTGCATTATGGTTACAGTTCGTAACGGGCGATTTGTATTTGGTGAACCCAAGGCGGCGCGTTTGTTTTAGAGCGTGTGTGAGAAGTCCAAATTATAGAGATTTTCGGCTAATTTTAGAAACAAAGTAATAATACTTTTCACACAGCCTCTTAGATTGTGATGGCAGTCGCAAACTAACCCGTAACGAAGTGTAGGGGCTTCATCCGAGTTTGCGTTACAGCTACGGGCTATCTTCCCGCTGGACATACGCGCATACATATCCCACCGCATTTGACGCCAGAGCCAACGCAGTTATCTTTGTCCATCGACGCTAAAGACATCTCCTTGCCGCACATCTGGAAAGCATACCTGTCGCCAAAAACGCCAAGCGGACATTCCTCCACGCAGATGAGGCATTCCTCGCCACGGCACAAGTTGCCCTCATAAATTGGGTCAAATTCCAGGGGAGCGGTGGTGATGAGTGAGCCGATGCGTTGTTTCGCGCCTAACTTTTCAGTCAGCAAAAGGTTGTTGACGCCCAACTTTCCCAACCCCGCCGCAACTGCCGCATGTCGCATGGAAAAAGGAGCGAATTTGATGGAAACCGGCCCTTCGGTCGAACGAAGTGGCCCGCCGTAGGTGACGGGCATGTAGGCGGATTCATAGCCCGCTTCCTCCAAAAAGAACGCCATCTGCATGGTTATCCGCTGGAGTTCGTCGTTGATGGCATCGTAACAACATCTCTGGTAGATGTGATTTTTGACCGCTATCAGCAGTTCAAAAGACTTTCCCTGCCCCACTTCGATTTTCTCCGGGATGGCTTCAGAATCTTTAAGCATCTCACGCCAGTTCAACATTGATGTCAAAACGGGCAACGCTACCACAACTACTGCCTGCGCACCCGGCAAAAGGTCAACCGGGCTGTGTCCTTTCGGCGCCTCCGCAAATCTATCCACAGAAGCAACTCCAACAAGCCGTGCGCCCAAATTGTCCCGCGCATATTTTTTACATCTTTTGTCAGTTTATCCTCTCTGTTTCTAAGAGTGTGTGTGAAAAGTACCTTGAATGCCCATGTAGGTTGGGTTGAACGAAAGTGAAACCCAACAGGTGAATAATTGGTGTCTGGTGTTTGTTGGGTTGAGAAACAAAACCCAACCTACAAGGGTTTCGTGCCTTGACCTAACCTACTGTTTCCAAAACAATCTTCAATCGTCAATCGACAATCTTCAATCCACTCACCCGGTCATGTCCTCGTATTAACCGTTGAACAACGATAGTCAATGCTACCATAAGTATGTTGACGCCGGCGTAAAAGAAGAATCCCTGTCGCAAGCCGAGTTGGTCTGAAATAAAAGCCATCAGGAAAGGGAACATGAAAGCGCCAATGCCGCCGCCCATAGCGACAAATCCGACAGCGACACTTTGACCGTGTTGGAAATATTTTCCGACTAAACCCATTACCACAGGGTAGATGGCAGAATATCCGAGTCCAGCCACAAAAAAGCTGAATCCTGCGCCCCATGTATTTTTGATGGAAACGGCGCACAGTAGCGCGATGGTGCAGAGGCTTGCCAAGAATATCAGTAGTCCTGATTGGCTTCGTTCTTTGTACCACAGCGAAATTGATAGACGCCCAAGAAACAACCCAGTCCAAAACAGAGAGACTATGTAAGCGCCGACAGAGGAGGACGTTTTTAATATCTTGACGTAATATTCGGCTACCCATGCTGAAGTACCCAATTCAGTACCTACATACAGGAAGAGAATAAGGAATGAAACCACCAGCAGCGGCTGTAACAGAATACTTGCAGTTTTGCCGCCGCTCTTTGTCTCCAACTTCTCCTGTCGTATATGGGCGAATGACAGGAAGAGAAAAAGAACTCCCACAAGGAAGCATGCCGCCGCCGAAAGTCGATAGGCTACCTGCCAACGACCGGTCGCAATCAACATACCAGTGAAAAATGGGCCAATAATCGCGCCTAAGCAAAAGGCAGCGTGCATCAAATTCATCAGACGGCTCTCCCCCTCCTTCTCCATCTGGATGACACAGACATTCGTAACTGTCTCCGTGCCTCCTTGACCGACACCCAATAAAAATGTGAGGGAAAGGTTGAATAGAGGGGAAGAATGACGGGCGAATAACAATAGTCCAATCGCCCCTAAGAACAAACCGCCAACTAAAATGCGCTTTGAACCGAACTTTTTAATCAGAAATCCTGACAAAAACGAAGAGCTAAAATAGCCCACCGAACCTGAAGAAAGAACGATGCCAGTGATAGTGTAACTCCAATCGAAAGTACGGATAATCTCCGGTATGGTAGCACCGATAATAGTCAACGTCACTCCGAACAATACGAAATTTGACAAAAGAGCCAAATATAGAAATTGAGTTTCCTTATTCAAGATTACAAAGCCCCCCCCCCAAGAAAGCGTGAGGATGAATTGGGTTTCGTGTCAGTTGAAAAATCCTAATCGACGAAG
>CAZRLY010000053.1:0-23272 GCA_964601015.1 uncultured bacterium | reverse complement strand
CGGCATCCCTGACCGGGTGCCAATTCAAGATTCCTATTGGGGTAGTACCGTCGAACGGTGGCGCAGAGAAGGGCTGCCGAAAGATGTCTCGCCGAATGATTATTTCAGCACGGAGATTGTGCGTATCGGCGGCGACTACAGCCTTCAGTTTCCAGGTAAATTGATTGAAGAAACTGACCGGTATCGTACATACATTGACGCATATGGCGCTACACGAAAAGATCTGAAATTGTCTGCCGGTTGGACACCTCAATGGTTAGACTTCACCATAAAATCAAGAGACGACTGGCTAAAACACAAACACCGCATCAAATACAATCCATCTCGGATATCCACATCAGCGGGGGATGCTTGTCGCCAAGTGCATGCGCAGGGAAAATTTGTCGTATATTCAGGGCACGCCTGTTTTCACCCTACATGGCAAAAGGTGGGGATGGAAAATATGTTCATCTGGATGAAAGAGTCCCCGGAATTTGTCATGGATATGTTCGACGCCCATGCACAACTGATGATTGATATGTACGATGAGTTAAAAAAGTTGGGCGTAGAATTCGACGGTGCCTGGTTCAGCGACGACTTAGGTTATCGCAACGCCCCGATGATTTCGCCGCAGATGTATCAAGAGTTAGTTATGCCATTCCACAAGCGGCTGTGTACGCATGTCGCCGAAGATGGATTAAAAAGTATGCTGCATTCCGACGGAAATGTTCGACCACTTATTCCACATTTTCTGGAAGCAGGTTTCTCCGCTCTACACCCGTTGGAAGCCAAAGCCGGTTTGGATGTACGCCAGTTAAAACCACAATATGGCGATAAACTCGTCCTATTCGGCAACATTGACGTGCGCAAATTGGCAGGAACTAAAGAGGATGTCGAAGAGGAAATCTCAAGCAAACTTCCCATCGCAAAAGAAGGCGGCGGATACATCTACCATTCTGACCACTCAGTGCCCGATGACGTCCCGTTTTCCAACTACAAATTTGCAATCGAACTGGTGCGAAAATACGGCTCATATTAATGTGATTGGGTAATTGGGCGCATTGATAACGCTACTCTGATGCAAAGACGCGGACAAACTACTTTTACATCCGTAGGTCAAAATTTCCGTAGCGAAGCGCTCTTTTCATATCTCGACCATTTGCAATTTTGCAGCAGTCGAGATATGAATCTTGACCTACATATTAATTATATGAGAGGTGAGGTGATATGGAACGAAAACAACTGCCGTATGGGATACCGAATTTCAGAAGCATATCGGAGGGAGGGTACATTTTTATAGACAAGACGCCGTTTGTGGAGAAGCTGGAGAGTTTAGGGGAGAAATATATTTTCTTTTTGCGCCCCCGCAAGTTTGGTAAGAGCCTTTTCATCTCAATGCTGGAACACTACTACGACATCAGGTATTCGGAGGATTTCGAGCGGCTGTTTGGGGATTTCCACATCGGCAAACAACCTACGCCTTTGCGTAACAGCTATCTTGTCCTGCTCTTTGACTTCAGCGGAATAAACACGGAGACAAAGGAAACCACCCTCAAAGGCTTCTTAGATAACGTGAAGGACGGGATAAGTCGGTTTATAGGCAACAACGCTGATTTACTTGGTGAAGCAGATTTGTTTTCATCGCTAAATCGGTTTTGCGATGAAAACGATACACCGTGGAGCGGGGCGTTGGATGCGGAATCGCCAGAGATAGCCATGAGGAATTTCTTACGTGTCGTCAATCAGAGGACAGACAAGAAAATTTACCTTTTGATAGACGAATATGACCATTTTGCCAACGAGCTTTTAGCATTCCAATTTGACATGTTCAAAGAATTAATCTCCCGAGTGGGGGTTGTGAGAAAGTTTTACGAAGTCCTCAAAACAGGAGTGAGGGACGGTGTGATTGACAGGATGTTCATCACCGGCGTAACCCCCATCACACTGGATAGCCTCACCAGCGGGTTTAACATCGGCAAAAATCTCTCCTTAGACGAAGAGTTCCACGACATGTTAGGTTTCACCGAAAATGAGACCAATTCGCTCATCGACATCATCTGCTCTCATTGTAATATTGCCCCTAACGGAATCTACAAACAGATGTCCGACTGCTACAACGGACACAGGTTTTACGAGGATGAAGGTCAAAAGAGCAAGTTGTTTAACCCCAACATGGTTTTACACTACTTGAGGAATTATCAGAGGTATTGTAAACCGCCAAAAAGATTGATTGACCCAAATATCGCGTCGGATTACCGCAAGATAGGGAATCTGTTTAGATTGTTTGAAATGGTAGAGGGAAGAGAAATAATCAACGAGCTAATGGAGCAGGATGTTGTCTACGGCAACTTGACAGTTCAGTTCAATTTAGAAAGGGAGTTTGAAAGAGATGATTTTCTTTCGCTTCTGCTATACATGGGGTTCATCACTGCAGGGAGGATGGTAGGAGAGAGCGTTGAGTTTGGCATTCCAAACTACGTCATTAAAGAACTGTATTACGGGTATCTTTACGAGCTTATGGAGCAGGAATATGGCTTGAAATTGAAAGTAGAGGAACTCAGGGTTGCGATGAGGGATTTGGCATATCAGGGGAAAATAGGAAAACTAATAGGGATAGTAGAGGTGTTTTTGAAGAAGGTATTATCCAACCGTGATTTGCGGGGGTTTAAGGAGAGCCATTTGAAAGTTCATATATTAACGCTGTTGCATCTTAGCAAGTTGTTCTACATTCAGAGTGAACTTGAGGCGGAGCGAGGATATGTTGACATATTCCTGCGAGAAACTCCGCAGTTTCCTGTTGATTACGAATGGGTTTTAGAACTTAAATATCTTCGGAAAAGAGAAGCGGGAGAGACGGGGCAGGTGAAAGGTGAAGGAATGGAGCAATTGAGGAAATACATGCAGAAGGTTCGTCCGCAGACACATCGCAGTTTGAAGGGTGTCCTGCTGATTTTCACTGGAGACGGGGAGTGTGTTAGTTACAACCTTTAGGTTTAGTTTAGTGCTCTGTCAACTATATTTTGAGTGGTTGTAGTAGCGATTTTAGTCGCTAGTTGAGCGACCTAAACGACTAAGTTGTTACTACGAACCCGTCAATTCATGGTTGACAGACTATTGCATCAGGGCGTAAATAAACCTACCATTAGACAATTCACTTTGACCCTGAAATCAGCGGTTTCCGAGGACAGCTAATGGTAGGAAGACTTACGCCGCACAGCACTATTAGCTTATTTTCAACTTTTAAGCACAATGGCTATCCGAAGGTTACCGACATGGATTTCATTCTGTTGCACTGAAATAGGCGTGTCCGGTACTGGTGAGAGCAGTGCCAGTGCTAACCTGTCCCCTTCAAGTAGTGCCTCGATTTTAATGACTTGCTCGTTAAGAGAAGCCTTACTTTTTTTCGTCTTCCACTCCTTCGCTATTTGTCCAAAATTTATCTCATCAGGTTTTTCCTCAATCCCTTTTGCCTTGTCTTCAGCAGTAGCGCGCTCAACAAATTCAAACAGTTCAGAATCATCAATGGCGATTTGTTCTATTTGTTTTTTTCTCATGGTAAGAACACCTCCGAAATTTTCCTTTTCCCTTGCCCATGATACATGGCGCAACCATAGCGTTCACACAACTCCAGTGCTGCAAGAAATACAGCGCGTTGAGGAGAGCATCCTGCCGCTCTATACGCGAAGATGGCGGCGCGGCCGCATGCAAGCACGTCGTCTAAATCAACCACACCGGGTGTCGTAGCCGTTCGCACCAGGGCAAACGTATCTCTTCCGCTTCTAACAATACTTATCAGATGTCGCCGGTAGAGAGCTTCCGCCACATCCCCACCTCCAAAGGCTACTCCCAAAATTCCAAGATGAGTATGGAACACACCAATCACAGTACATCCCGCTGGAACCTGATAATTGGGGATAACGTTACGCCGACTGCCAATCACACTATTGAGCAAAACGGGCCGCTGCTGTTCATTCAGTACCAGTGTTGCCGCGCGCTCCAAACCATCAGCGGAACTTGCGTCCCAAAGTTCATCCATTACATCCCGTATTTCTGTGATGTCTAACGCATTTGGTAGGTTCTCACTTTTTAGGAACCGAGAATCCTTTTTAATTGTTCTTGCCCAATTCCCTATTTTCATTGTTTTCCTGCGCTTGATATCCGGCAATTGCAAATCTCCTTTCCATAATCTCTAAGGTATTAATTTGGGAATCAGCATGCCCTACTCCATAACCATCCTAAAGCCAATCGCCTTTCCTGGCATTCGATACCGCGCCATTTCCTCGTATTGACGGTTTAACAGGTTATTGACGGCTATTGACAACGTGACGCGGTCAGATAGGTTGTAGGATAACTTAGCGTTTGCGACATAAAACGCCTTAGGAACGTCGTTGGGATAAAATATCGCCTCCTCGACTTCGCTCACGTATCGAAGGGATGCGCCCAGTTTGAAGCGCGAATATTGGTAATCCAGAGCGGCGTAAGCTGTGTGTTTGGGTTTGTAGGGCAATTTGTCATCTGTTCGGCCTTCTGTTCTGTCTTGGGCGTCAAGGTAGGTGTAGTTTGCGGTTGCGGATAACCCGCCCCAGGAGAACTTTGCGCTGGTTTCCACGCCTTTTGTTACGGAGCGGTTGAGATTGGTCACTTGAAATTCGTCCTCGCTCAAACGCTCCCAGAATATCATGTCTGAAACATCGCAGATGAATAATGAGGTGTCAGTTTTCAGGAAATTGGACAACTTGCGTCTTAACCCGATTTCAGCGTAGAAACGCAGCTTTTCCGCTTTCAAGCTGGGATTTTGCCTGAAGTTTATGCCAGAATGTACCTCTTTTTTCAAATATATCTCCGCCAGGGATGGTACTCTGAATGCTTGTCCGAGGGAAAAACGAAGCGTTGTATCATCATCCGCCTGATAGGATAATCCGAATTTCGGGCTTATTTGTCCATCGCTTTCGCCTTTCACCAGATGCCGATAATCGTATCGCGCACCAAGTGTAATTGCAACATCATTGCCTACTGTGATTTTATCCTGTGCGAAGCCTGCCAGTGTGTTAGCTTGGTGTTTGCCGAACATTATGTCGGCAGGGCTGGAATCGACAGTGTCTATCTGCGCATCCAAACCCAAAATCAGATAGTTGTTGCGGAAACGGTAAATATCCACCTGTACCAACCCCCCTGTTTTTCGAGCGTCTGAATCTGTGAAGAAACCGTAGGGGCGGTTATCGTCTGCCTGATTATTCGGGTTGAACAGCGATTTAGAATAATTTTCAAAGTAATATAGATGTGCGGAGACTTTCGAGTTTGAATCAAGGGGTGATGTCAAAAACAGGTCAAAATTCCACAAGTTTTTTTTCTGTCTATCGTTGGTCTTTTCGTGAGCGACTTTCAGCGGATGAACGTAAGGTACTTCGTTATTAATGAGCCAAATATGCGGATAGCCGCGTTCCATTGACGTTCTGCCTAACGATAAACACAGTTTTAAATATCCTTGAGTGGCATACTGGGTTTTACCATAAGCGTTGTAAAATGAAAAGCCTGTATTCTGGCGGTATCCATCCGATTTTTTGCCACTCAGATGAAAGAGATAACCGAGCCTGTGATAGCTATTTGAGTGGGTTATGCCGATGTCGCCAAAATCACTTCTCTGTTCGGTATGCCCCATCCACTTGGGCGGTTTTTCAAAATAACCCCAGCCGATGTTCAACTTAGTCTTTTTAGAATTGGTCGGAGATTTTGTGATGAAGTTGATGACTCCCCCCATAGCGTTGGAACCGTAGAGCGGCGACAAAGCTCCCTTTACCACTTCCACCCTCCGGACGACATCCATCGGCAACAGACTCCAATTTGCCCCGCCGGTATCCGCAGTAATCGCAGGGCGTCCGTCTATTAGGAGCAACACCCTGTTTCCAACGCCTCCACCCAACATCTCAGACGAACCGCGTATGCTTATCGAATTGGTGGCGGTGCCGGCTGACCGGTTTATCGTTACGCCGGGGACTGACTCCAGTGTTTGGTCGAAAGTGCTGGCATTGTTGTTGGCTATCTCTTTAGCGGACAAGACGTATACGGAAACTGCAACGTTTTTGCTCGCACCTTCCACCCTCTCAGCGCTGACAACAACCTCGGGTATCCCGATAACTTTTCCGGCAATATCCCTCTGCCGCTGTTTTAAGTCAGAGAAAAGTTGAAAATTAGCGTACTTTGTTTCCCCCCCTGCAACCTTTATATTTCGCTTCACCGCTGGCTTGTATGCGGCGTGAGAAACTTTGACGTGATAAATCCCATCCTGTAGGTATTTTATGGAATAACGCCCTTGATAATCGCTGATGGATGTTAGTGAAGTACCTAAGACAAGGACGTTAGCCCCCTCAATCGGTTCACCGGATTCGATATTTGTAACGGTGCCTGTTATGTTGTTCGTTCCTTGCGGATACACTGACAAAGCTGACAATACAAAGATGATTGTCAGAAGGATATGAGTTGAAATTTTGTTCATGGAATTAAATCTCATACTGCAATTCGACCCAACGCCGAGTATGTGCGGATTTGACGATGCTATCATGGACAAGCATCGAACGGTAACTACTTGCAATGTCGCTCTGTACGACGCTCAAGTTGCCGGTATGGACAGCCTTGATGAACGCCTGTATCTCCGGCAAGAACCCCGACTCGACTAAGCCTTCCTGTCCCGCTGTGGTGAGATTAATCTGATGCAGCGTATGGTATACGCGGTCATGCGCAAAAGTCAAGGAGTGCCCGTCGCGGGCAAATAACATCGCATCATCCTCACCATATATCGTCACTTGCTCATCCGGGTAGACTCCGCTCGTATGCGCACAGAACGCTAACGAGCCAATGGCACCAGATTCAAAAACCAATTGAATTGCCCATGCGTTTGGCTCAAGGCTCAAAGCGTGAACCGCCGTAACCCGTCCCATCAGCCACGGCGTGAGGTCAATTAGGTGTATGCAGAAATCCAGCAGAAAGCTACTTCGTGGGGAAGTATTGCTGTATCTGCTAAAGGAACGCTGCATAACAAGCATCGCCGGTTTGCCGAAGGCAGGCGTCTCCATCTGCTCCTTCATGCGTACATAAAGAGGCGTATAGCGTTTTTTGAACGCTGTCATGCAAAGTGTCCCTGTCTCTTCAGCCACGCGCGCTACGGCTAACGTGTCTTTCGCGTCAACAGCGGGCGGTTTTTCAGTGTAAACCGGCAACCCGGCTTTCAGGACAATCGGCGCAAGCTGCGCATGTTGCTCAGGCGCAATACAGATGATAACAGCATCAAGTTCAGCTTCGTCTAACATCTGTTCCATACGTGTGAATACTAAATTTGCGCCAAATTTCTCCGCATTGCGTCTGGCTTTATTTTCGTCCAAGTCGCATACCGCTTCAAGTTTGACTTCAGGAATGTATGACAAAGACGGGTATATTTTCCTCGTTGATAATCCTCCTGCACCGATGATTCCTAATTTTACTCTTTCCATAATATTATGCAACTCCCTATAATGAAATTGAAGATTGACTATTGAAGATTGAAGATTGTCTGCATTTCCAATAATCAATATTCAATATAAATTCAGGCAATGCCAATTAACACAACTCCCAGACATATAAGGGCAGCGCCCACAATTTTTTGCCGTCCGTGTTTTTCCCTCAATACCGTGATTCCCAAAAGGGTAGCGAATATCAAACTGAATTGTCGCACAGAAACGATGTAGCTCACCTTGCTCAAGGACATGGCAAATAAAACGAGCATGTAGGTAAACAAACACAAAAAGCCCACGATGATTATGCTGATTTTGAAACGGTTCCACACATCCCGGATTGTATCTCTTTTTGTTAATATCACATAGGGTGTCAAGCAAACTGCTGTCAGCAGAAACATGAGGTAGATGTATTTAAAGGGGTTGACATAGCCAACGCCTACCTTATCTACAACCGAATAGCAAGCGATAATTACGCCCGTTAGAAGTGCTAACCTTGTGGACGATTGCTTTATGGCGACGAATGGTTTCTTCAACGCTGCAAAGGAGAAGGCCTCCAGGTGTATCACATAGATACCGATGATGACAGCACAAATACCGATGACGCCAACTATGGATAAAGATTCATTAATAAATAGAAAAGCTGCAAAAGGCACTAACAGGGGGCCAGTCCCCCGCGCCAGAGGATAGACAAGGGACAAATCTCCTCTTTTGTAGGCTGAAGATAGAAAAGCGAAGTAGAAAGCGTGGATAATGCCCGTTGCCGCGATAAACCACCAGGCAATATTGGGAATCGGCTTTGCAAACGGGATAACCTTTGCGGATTCAATCTGCGTATAATCGGGAATTGGCTCTGCAAACAAAATTTTGATAGCAAAACCAGGCAGATAGAAAATAACAGCTATCCACAACATCAACCAGAAAAATATCAACCGTTCATCTGCCTTCTTTGCAAGCAGGTTCCAGATGGCATGAAGGAAAGCCGCCAAAAGTGTCAAAACCAGAGCGAGAATAGACATAATTATTCCTTAATTTTATATTATCCGGTTTCTTCTAACAATTCGCTTCTTGTTAGAAACACCGGGCAAATCTCTGAGCTATCAAGCAATTCATGGACATTATCTATCATTGCCTCAGTCCAGTTTTCCTGAAAGGTGCTGAAGATTAGCTTTTTAGCTCCTATTTTTTCAGCAATAGCAAGATATTTTCCTATGTTTTTTTTCTCTTCTGAAGCGTTTTTTCCTAATCTATCCGGTTTTTTGCATTCTCCCAGAACAATTTCCCCATCACAAACAGCGCAAATGTCAAGTTCCATTTGTGGTTTTGCAAAATTGGGTTCTTTATCGTATCCAATCTCAGGAATGTAGAGGAAACTACTTTTAGCGTCTTTCTGCAACTTCGCAAGCGTCAAAATCGGAACATACATATCGTTATCCCAACCTTGATAGAACAGCTCATCCAGCTTATAAAACCACTCAGGTTCAACTCTCTGTTCAGGATGCTGCAAACACAAATGGCCGGATAAGTAAGACTGTATGGTGGCGCATCTGCGGCACTGAAAGGTATCCGTTACTTCGGAGATTCTGTACCAGTCTGCATTGCGACATCGTTCGCATTTGAATACAAAACCGCGATGCAAAACGCCTTTTTCCAACAACACATTAAGCGTGTCTGGGTCGCGTTCACCAATAACATTTTCAATTGCCACTAAATTCAGGTATCGCCTTGAGTTTAAGATAACGCCTTTGGTGTGGCCTCCCTCCTTGGATTCCGTTTTGTCCAAATACAAATCAAAAAGGTTCCGATGGTGTTCCTGCTTGCAAATGTTCGCAAGTGCTTCCAGAGAACCCAATTTTTCCGTCGCTTCTCGCTGGTAGTTGCCTTTATCGGAATAGCCAATGTATAATCCGAAATATTTGAAAATCTCAGAAAATAGCTCGAAAGGTTCAAGTAAGTGAAGCTTCAAATCACGCAATGCTGTGTTAATATCCTTGTCAATACTATAGAAAGGACTCGGACAAAAATAGCAGATACCATATTTTGACACCCTAACATTTTGGGTCGAATAAATGTCCGGGTTATAGGAATCCTGAACAGTCAATTCCCCTAAGAAAGGCAACGTAGGTAAATCATATCTCTCTATCCTAAGCTCAGTAATCCAACGATGGTGCTCAAGATTCAGCTTTTCTAAGCTCTTAGGCAAAGGCGTATTGATAAAATTAATCCCTTCTCCATTGACAAATTGGTCACGGTATGAATTTGCGTTATTGTTCTTTTCAAACGCACGAAAAACATACGGGAGGAGTTTGGTGACATCACGCTCAATCAAGAGTCCATCCTCAAGCCCCGGAATGGAAAGCGGAAATTTGTTATTAAATTCCACTAATCTTTCCTTGTCTTCTAAAATTTCTTGCTCCTCTAAAGATTTACTTACAAGGTAGGCCTTTTTCTGCGTCATGCGCTTTTTTAACTCCATCAGAAGTCCCCTCTGGTAGAAAATACGCCATTCTGAAGGCGTATCGGTGTATTGAGACTCCGGAGGGTATGGCATCCAGTAAACCTCAGGTCTAAGTCGTGAAAGTGAGAAATAGAAACAAAAATCCTTCAGGGAATCACCAAGAATTAATACAACCGAGTCTTCCCATTCTAGACGAGCGGCAATAGGATAATATGACTCCAAATTCAACATGGACGCTCCAAAGGAAGTGATTTGGTCAGCATGGTGAAATATTAGGTCGACCAGTGCGCTCTGTGCCTCTGGCGAATATACTAACCCATTAATCCGAACGCCGGCTCTTTCCATTTTCTGCCTATATGTTTCCGGAATGTAACCAATTGATGAATAAACGACTAAATCATCTATTATAGATAAATCAATTTCGCCATGAGCCTGAAACAACATATTCCGGCCGATTATTTGAGGCAAAACATGAACCAAATCCACAAAAGGATAACCTACTTCCCTGCCAAGGGTTATACCTCCACCTTGAATACGATTTTTGAAATGGAAGGGATTAAGTTTGCGAATCAATTGTTTCTCCAAACAGTCCGTCAGCTTAAAATCAGAGATTGGTGTTTTCGTTGCTGATTTTTCCAACTCAGAACGCATAGTATCTTCGTAATCGTCAGATAATTCGTTTATTTTCAAATATTTTTTAGTTTTTCCCTGTAAGATTTTCTCCCATTGCTCTGGATCGATACTTTTTATATCAGCAAGGGAAGGTTTGTAATAATAGATGTGGTCGGGTGAGAATTGCTCTAAGATAAACCAGAAATCAGGGTCGATTGTTACGCCATCCGTGGGAATTATCAGATTGTATCCGCCGCCCCACATTTGACTATACCATTCGATAATCCGCAGACAATACGATGCCCAGCGTTCATCCTTTGAATCAATGAACGTGACGATACTCGCCGGTCTAACGCCCGTTGTTATTGTTTTTAGAGTAGACTTATATGAATCATTCATTTTTTTCTATGGTTTCCTCTCGGTGTTTTTGAGAGTTGCGTACGCCTTGAGCAATTTTAAAATGGCGTTTTCCCGTTCAGAAATAAAGAAAGTATTGCTTTTTCCGCATATTCTCAACATTTTTAGAAGCGGCAAGAAAAGCGGGGTTGGCGTCCAATAGTAAATTTAGTATATCTGATTTGTTAGAATAAGTCAACGGGAAAATTAGAAATGTTTAAATGTCGAAGTGCGGCACTTCGTTGAATAAATGTTTCCAAATTGTTAAATTTCTGTTAAGTGGCTGGGTGTTATGAGCGTATTCGTTAAGCGCACACGAGGACTTACTTTCTTTGGATAATTACCTACTAAATTTCGCATTGGATTTAATATGCGATTAATACATTCGTAACAATTCTATGTTATAATATCTGCTCGTTGAAGATTTTGTAAGAACCACTATTCATTTTTCTGTCTCCCTGCCGCATGAATTTACCTGCCTGATAAGTTCCCCAATTATTCAAATTTGTTTTCATCGCTAAACCTGACGGTTATAAAAACGTCTTTATATATTTAAATTTAGGAGGTATGTTATATGAGATGGCAACTTTTTACCATAATAGTAACAATATTATTTTTTGCAACTCTAACATCAGCATACCTGTCCGCCGTGACGCAGGCAGAGGACAAAATAGTTGACCTTGCGCATGACGGCGGCGGTTGGAATAGCTTCGGTGAAGAAGCTGACGAGATTAAGAGATTTCAAACCTTCGTCACAGTAGAAAACAGTATTGGCAAAATTCAGGTGAAAATCAGATACCTGAACAATACCGCCCCCAACGGGGATGTTATTGCAGAGGTATTTGAAACATCAGGCAATCTCCCAGATGGCGACGCTTTAGCACAAGGAAAGCTTCCAACGGGTGATGTCATTTCAGGAGATGTAAGCGAAATTATTCTTGAATGTAGCGGATTGAAAGTGGGTAAAGAATACGCTATTTCTCTTGACCAAGAGCCAAGAGAAAATAATGTCTGCTACGAATGGAACAATGGCGTTAATGTGAGTGAGGATTTGCAATTTGGTAAATTTTCAGGCATTTGGGTTGATGAATCCTTTCTCGGGGATGGATGGCTAAAAGTTTTCCCGGGGCAAGCTTCTGTATCTTGTGCTGGTAAACTCGCCACCACTTGGGCAACCATCAAAAACTAATAAAGAACTCATTAACCTTTATAAACACAGAAAGGAGGCGTTTTTATGCAACGCTTCATTCATCGGATAGACATAAAAGACAAAATGTCAGCTCGTAGGGCGTCTCGACGGAATAGGCGCTCTAGAAAATGGTATCGTCCCAAACGTTTTTTGAATCGTGCTTCATCAAGACGTAGTGGCCGTCTACCACCGTCAATAAAAGCTAATGCAGAAGAGGTTATCCGTGTGGTACGTCAAGTTCCTCTGCCTATTAGTCACATTGTTGTTGAAGATGTACAGGTTGATATTAGAAAACTAAGTGACTGTGATGTGAAGAATGAAGAGTATCAACAGTCTAATCGGTTGGATGAGAATTTGAGACTTGCCTGTCTGATGAGAGATAATTTCACTTGCCAAAAGTGTGGCAAGCAAAAAGTCAAATTGCAAGCCCACCACATAGTTTGGACTTCTGAAGGTGGAAAGAACAGCATCCACAATTTGATTACCCTTTGCGTTTCTTGTCATGATAAACTACACTCTTCAGGAGAAAGCGGCAAGGTAAAAATCAAGGAAGGGAAGATAGTAACAGGCATGGATGGGTTTTCTGATGAAATTGCCCAACGAACGATGCAAGGGAAAAGCCTAATGTATCAAGAATTGGGGGAAATTGCGTCGTTATCGACTGTGTATGGTTATCAGACATCTGCTTACCGTAAATCTCTTTCTTTGCCCAAGACGCATGACATTGATGCTTTGTGTGTCGCCACTCTTTATACTGGTGAAGTAATTAAAAACCACCACCAAAACTTTTACATTATTAGGTTCAGACAGAGACAAACGCGCCGCCAGTACCATGACTTACCACGCAAAGGGAAAGGACGCGTCCGGTATCAGGTAAATATGGAGTTATCAGGCTTTCGTAAAGGTGACATTGTAAGAGTCAAAGGAAAGTGGATTAAACAAATTAACTCCATTTATAGTAACGGATACCTAGCCTTTGTGCGAGTCAAAGGTGAACCAAGTTGTGCAAAACCCAAAGACTGCCAATTATTAGAACGAGGACAAACTGTGATATGGGAAAAAGCGGTATAGTTGTCAATGTATGGCAAGAATTCTCTACATTTCCAAAGACTTATTTCAATACTGCTTTTGAGTTTCGAGGCAGTTGCGTTAGACATAAACTTCAAGGAAGATAAACTGGACGACTGGGAAACTGTTGGCGGAGATTGGAATATCAAAAACGGCGTCCTTGTAGGCACAACAACGGGTTATCAAGATCTTTTCCTCAATGTGAAAGGAGCCGATGAGTGGACAGATTATACCTTTGAGGTGAAGGGGAAGTTGATGGCTGGGCGCATCTGGGGAGTTTGTTTCCGCTATGTGGACACATTAACGAACTACCGGCTGAACCTTTATGAAGACTTAGACAATACGAACAATCTTTATATTTACAAACGAGTGTCAGGTGGTTTTTCCGAAGTAGCAAAGGTTCCTGTCGACAAGATTGATAAGGACACCTGGTATACGCTAAAGCTCTCCATTACCGGAGATGCGATGAAGGCGTACCTTGATGATGCCCTAAAAATAGAGGTGGAGGACAAAGCAGGCGGGATTGACGCTGGCACAATAGCACTGGAAGGAGAAGGCGGTACCACCTTTCACGCTGAATATGTCAACATTGAGGGCAAGGGAATTCCGTCATCCAAGTCAGTTATGCTAACGGGCAAGGTTGCCACCCTGTGGGGTGCGTTGAAGCGCTAAAATGGTTGTTTAAAGTTTGTTGAATTAGGCAGCAGAAGTTGCCGCTTCTTTTAAAGGAGGTAACGAAAAATGAGACTTTTGTTTATGTTGTCTGTCGTATGTTTTCTGGTCAGCGGTTTCGCAATGGCTGGAACATTTTGTGATGACTTCGACGACAACGAACTCAACGAGGAGTATTGGTTCATCAACAAATCATCCGGATGGACTGCTGAGAAATTGGAGGAAACTAACGGTCAAATTGAGATAACCAATTGTGTTGGTGGATGGGAAGGTATCGGAATTGGTCTTGATATGCCCCTGGACTTGACATCAGGTGAAACCATAATAGAAGCTGATATGTTTCTAAAAAATACCGATGGGCATTTCTATTTTACCAGCTTGCGCTCGGAGGGTGGTTTGTGGGGTAATGGGCTGTGGGCATTTAACGCCATTTTCGATGGTGGTGAGACCAACTTTACATTTGAAGAGGATGAGGGTGCCTCCGCAGTTCCTGAACCCCAAATTCCAGTAGACCAAGACAGTTATCACCACTACAAAATCGAGCTTACTCCTACCGGTGACGAAAAGAAATTCGATTTTTATCTCAGTGTTGATGAAGGTGCTCTTGGTGAGGCATCTGGGGTTTTGGATGTTGGCACAAGTGCCGTTCCTATTGACCCAACAAGTATTTACTTTTATCTGGCAGTTGAGCAGGATGAAGGGGTAAACGAATTCACCTACTTCGACAACTTCGAGATAACATCACCTTCAGTCAAAGAAACTTGCACTGTTGAACCAGGTGGCAGATTGACAGTCACATGGGGTGAGATCAAGGCAAAGGATTGACATAACAAAAAGAATGTCTCAGGGCTGACGATGGATGTCATGCTCTGTTTGATGTAAGGCGACGACGCCTGTTGGTATGCTTTCTTAATGAGATAATGTTACGATTGTATGCCTTGAGAAAATTGCGACGAAACGTTTGTCTTCTCCCTTTTTTTGAACAGGTAGAAATTTTATGCTCTACCTGTCTTTTCTCTGTTCTTTCGTCGGATATGTAGGGGCGTCAGTAGCCGCATCAACTTGATGCGAATGTTTAAGCGAGGCCGCACATCTTGCAAAAGGATTATCTAACACGCACAGGTATCGCACTTTCAGTCATACTTTTTGGATTAAAACTTTGGGCGAGCATTCTTTCCAAAAGCATGGCGCTTCTATCCGACGCGCTGAATTCCTTCCTGGATGTCTTTTCCTATTCGGCTATCCATATCAGCGTAAGTTTGCAGGACAAGCAAGCTGATGGAAATCACCCCTTTGGGCATCGCCGCGCCGAACCAATCGCAGGACTCATCATCGCAATCTTTGCGGCGATTTTGGGTGCTACCATTATCAAGGATGCTTTTTTAGGCATTTTCGAGGAACATGCTGTCATACGCAACGTTGTTGCTATCTGTGTTATGATTTTCAGTATCGTAAGCAAGTTGGTTATCGCAATTTTTTACAAGGTTACAGCGAAGAAATATCGTAGTCCCGCGTTAGAAGCAGGTTTTGTAGATTCGAGAAATGATGTATTCGCTTCGTTAGTGGCGCTTCTCGGAATGTTGGTCGGAGGATATTGGGACCACATCGCTGGACTTTTGATAGGAGGATGGATTATATATTCTGGTTGGTCGTTGGGTTACGAGAATATTCGTTACTTAATGGGGCATGTGCCGCCAGACGATGTTGTCAAATCCATCGAAAAAGAGGCTTTGCAAGTTTTTGGAGTAAAGGGACTCAATGATGTAAGGGCGCATTACGTCGGTGATGTAGTTCATGTGGAACTACACATTGAAGTAGACGAACGCTTGAGTATTAAGGATGCACATGAAATAGGAATTGCAGTCCGCGACCTACTTGAAGTGCTTCCGAACATTCAAAAAGCCTTTATCCACATTGACCCAATTACCTATGGAACACCTATTACAGGCGTTAAATTACAAAAACTTGAGTAGCAAATATTAACTCGACAATGTTAGATTTCCGCGTAGCCCAATTTGTTTTGATTTTAAAGCGGAAGTAAAATCAAAACGTAGACAGATTCTATCTTGGTTTCCGATGGTTGACTGCAAATTTGCCAACTTAGAAAGTTGGGCTACGAGGGCATCCAATTATAATTTAACATTGTCAAATTAATTAGCGTCCACCTATCTAAAGATTTAAGCTAAAATATCGGTGCTGTTTTCTTTAAGCGCAAACCAACACCGTAGCTTTAGCATCAGTCTTTAGACCGGTGATAAACATTTTAAATCGTATTACGAATAAATCAGGAGGAACAAATGAGTACGAATAAAAAACGCATACCAACCCATTTTAAGTTAAGTCACATTTTATTGGCAACAACACTACTAATTGTAACTTTGCCTTTAGCTTTTGGGCAGGAGAATCTACCCGGTTCTGAAGTTGTAGAGCGCGATGCTGAAGGAAAAGCAAAACGCGTTAATTTGGATTTCGCAAACGCGGAACTACAAACCGTGCTCAGATGGCTCGCGGACGAAGCTAAACTGACGATTATAGCGACAGAAGGGGATGTAAAAGGCAAAAAGTTCTCCCTTATGAATGTGAAGGATGTAACCATTGAGGAAGCCATGGAATATATCAAGACGGTTATGGCTGTGCAAGGTTTGACTCTCATCCACACAGATAGCACCATCTTGATAACTACCCTGCAGAAAGCTGTGCAAATGAAAGTACCTGTGAAGGACGCTTTTGTTGTGTCGGAATACGAAAAAAAGCTCAAGCCTTCCGACGAGGTAATCACACAGCCGATACTGTTTGAAAATGCTGCCGCTTCAGAATTATCAGCCAGCGTCAAGCCCTTGCTATCCGGCACCTCAAATATCTTATCGGACCCAAACAGCAACTCGTTAGTCATCACCGACGTAGCGTCGAATATTTACAAAATCTGCAAGCTGCTTACAATGTTTGACACGGCACCTGAGACAGCGTTGAAGGTGAAGATTATCGGTTTAGAAAATAGCGATGCTCGTTCAGTCGCCCAAACCTTGAACGAGCTGTTCCGAGAGGAGACACAGGTGACAAACATACTCCGAAAGATGGGGCGCGCAAAAAATCCTGATGAAATGCGCAAGATGATGGAAAGAGCAAGGGAGCAAGGTGGTGGAATCGACATGATATCAGGTAGAGTTCAGATAGTCGCTGATACAAGTTCAAACTCCATCATCGTAAAAGCCTCCGAAAGAAACATCACCATCATCGAGAGCCTAATCAAAGAGTTGGATTCGGCAAAATTCATTGAGCCTAAACTCAGAGTATTCCATGTTCAACATGCCGATGCGCAACAGATAGCCAGTGAACTGGAAGACCTAATTCAGGGTGGCGGTATATCCCGAATCAGGTCAAGGTCAGAACGAGCACATCAACGGGGGCATGTGGTTCGGGACAGACAGAGGGCCAGAGCAAGAGGTGAAACTCCGTCGGTTGGCGGAGTTATCGGAGATGTGAATATCGTCTCTGACTCCCGCCTTAACGCTATTCTGATATCTACCGATGAGCGCAACTTCCCGTTCATCGAGATGGTTCTCAAGGAACTTGACAAAGCTGACACGAAGGAAGAGTTCAAAATATTCTATCTCGAAGTTGCAGACGCCGAACAGATGGTGGACACCCTGCAGGACCTTATCTTAGGCACAGGCGGCGGCAGTCG
Organism: uncultured bacterium; assembly: GCA_964601015.1. Taxonomy (GTDB): domain Bacteria; phylum Poribacteria; class WGA-4E; order DTYX01; family CAZRLY01; genus CAZRLY01. The sequence goes on along the minus strand of CAZRLY010000053.1, from coordinate 5,729 downwards.
CAGCTCCTGGGGCCGTTCGTATATGCGCTCTCGACAACGACGGGAAAGGCGAGAATGGGGCGGACCGGGCTTTGGCATTCAGGGGGAAGTAAATCTCGTAGCGGAGCCAAGACTCAACGCTATTCTCGTTTCCACAGAAGAACAAAACCTGGGAACCATGGAAAAGATTATAAAGCAACTGGATACGTCAATGCCCGGGCAGGAATGGGCTACAGAAATAATTACGCTCAAAGAAGCGGATGCGGAAAATGTCTCTTCCATCATCGAACAGGTTTTTCAAGGAAGTAGCGGAAGCAGCCGTGGTTACAGTTCTTGGTATTGGATGCCGCGCAGACAGCGTACTCGGTCATCCAGCGCGTTGTCAGGCAACGTCAGTGTAGAAGCGTATCCCACGTTGAACGCCTTAATCGTTTCCGCCTCCACGGGCAGGAACCTGGAACAGGTGAAAGCATTTATTAAGACACTTGACGAACCTACACCGGAAGACGAACGCGAGGTAACCAGAATACTCAAGCTGGAATACGCCGATTCCCAAGAACTTCAAGAACTGTTAGACCAAGTTTGGGGAGAGGGCAGCAGCAGCAGCAGCTCCAGACGACGCAGAAGGTCAAGTTTCTTCCGCTCAATGTTAAGTGGACGCGCTGAACAGAGAGACATCAACTCCCTCAAAGGAAAAGTTGATATCAATTATGATGAGCAGACAAATTCCCTCGTAGTCACCGCCAAACAGCGGTATTGGGAGGACATAATTGACCTAATCTCCGAGTTGGATATCGTTCGCGGGCAGATATTTCTTGATATCCAGATACTCGAAATCACCCTTGACGAAAGCACCAAATTCGGCTTAGAATTAGGTGCCGAAAAAGCATTACGCCTCCATGAGTGGGGAACGGGTGATAAAAAGGATGAACTCACAGGGCAGATAAATGCTAACCTCCTGTTGAGCCAGGAAATCTCAGGGTTCAACTACACCCTCATGACTACGGAGTTCATGGCTTTGATACATGCTCTGATGGATGAAAACAAAGTCAGAGTGCTCTCTAGACCGGCTATCCTCACCCGCGACAACCAGGAAGCGACACTCACAAGGGGCAGAAGAATTCCATACCTCGAAAGCGTGTCGTATACATCCAGTACAGGAAGCAATCAGAACAACCAAGGAAACATATACACCGGACAACCGCTCTACAACTACGATTTCCTCGACGATGTCGGCGTTAGCGTTACCATCACGCCACACATAGCAAAAACAGAGGCAACTGAAGGTGGTAAACGCACAATCGGACTGGACATCACAGAAATACGCGCCAGCAACTTCCTCGGATTCACCGAATTTAACGCTCCACTAACAGAGGATAGCACCGTCAGCGCATACATAGACGTGGAAGAGGGACGTTCCATTTTGATAGGCGGGATGATAAAGTCCAAACAGCAGAACAAAGAAAAGAAACTCCCATTATTAGGTAGTTTGCCACTTGTCGGCAAGTTGTTCAAGCAAACTGAAACTGTCGTGGAAGATTCCGAAATCGTTATGATTATCACTCCGCACATCGTCGATATCAAAAATCCCGAGGATGTACGGCGTCTGGAGGAACTCAGAGAAAAACAATTCGGAAACACCGACGAGATGATGAATGAGAGCATGAACAACAACAAAATCCGAATTAATGGCAATAACGGCAACAAGAATAAAAACAATGAGCGCAACCACAAATAAAGAAAATCGAATCACTGGAATTTTGCTATTGACATAGAGTAGAAGATATGTTAAAATTTTAACCTCATTAAAATTTATGCAAAAACTAAAATTCCGGAGGTAAATAATGAGAGTTACAATCGTTTTGCTCGCTTTACTTTTATGTGCCAGTCCTCTTTATGCCTTGAACATGGATGGGGTTGTGCTTCACTTACCCCTCGACGAGGGAACTGGAACGGTAGCAGAAGATCAATCAGGCAACGGAAATGACGGGGAACTTCAAGGCAACGTTGAGTGGGTAGATGCCCAACATGGTGGAGGCGTTTACATTAGTGATGATAGTGCTGACAATAAAATCCTTGTCAGGGATAGCGACACGTTAGATATTACCGGCTCAATGACGATAGCGATGTGGGTACTCCTTGAGAACTTAGCTGGTAGCTGTTCCATCATCACGAAAGCTGATACCTACATGATTCATTCAAGTGACTGGAGTGGCGAAGGCATAGAGCAGGAACTTCTCCTCTGGCCATTTGATAGTTGGCAAACGGAAGCGAGCACTCCCATACAATTCGGCGACTGGCGTCACGTTGTGGGTGTGTATGATGAGGCAGAGGTTAAAATGTATATAGACGGCACCCTTGAAGGGCAAAGGGCAAGAACTGGAGAGATTGCCGTGACGGCAAATGACTTAGTCATAGGCCGGGATAACCGTAGTTGTTGTGGTGATAGAGTATTTGCATTGACAGTAGATGATGTGCTGATATTCAATCGAGCATTAGCGGACGATGAAATAAATGATGTACTGCAAGGCACTACTCCTGTCCAGCCAAAAACCAAGCTCACTACTACTTGGGGAGAAATAAAGAAGTAGAAGTGCATTCGTTTTGCCCCAATGCCTTGTGTATTGGGGCTTTTTTTTGGTCAACCAATTATAATTTAGGGGGTAAGGTAAATGGCACGAACAATCAGCTTTGCAATTTTAGTTGGGTTGCTCTGCAATCTGACGGTTTTCGCAGTTGAAGAGAGACTAAAAATTGGTATGAAGGCACCAGACTTTTCTCTTAAAGATGCGGAGGATAAGGATTATACATTGGCTAAGTTGAAGAACAATGTCGTCGTTTTAATCATGGGAAACAGGAAAATCCGCAAAGAGGACGACAAATGGGCGGGGGCGATTCAGAAGGATTTCAAGAATAATAAAAAGGTAAAGACGTTCATCATTGCAGATATGCGTAGCGTCCCGCGCTTCATCCCAAAGGGTTTAGTAAAGTGGAGTTTGAGAAAGGATAAACCGCCAACGACTTTGCTGTTGGATTGGAAGGGAAAAACCCATCTCGCCTACAAAACGCAAGAGAAGAAACCAAATATCTTTTTGATTGACAAGTCGGGCGTTATCATTTATCATCTGAACGCTAATTTTAAAGATGATGCGTATAAGCAAGTCAAAGCTGTAATGGAGAAAGGTTTGAAGAGTAATAAGTAAAATTATTACCCATTACCCTTCGAATTGTTATTTTGGGAACCCGGATTCTAAGGCAAGTATAGCGTAAGCGGTGACTAAAACCGGGTCGCGCTCAAACCACCTGTCTTCTTCGTTTTGCCAGTATCCTAACGAAGGTTCCTTCGGGTCAAATTTTTGGAGGGATAGTAATTTTTCGGCGAGTTCCTGATACCAGTTGTGGGTTACGTTCTTTGCATCGGTGATTGTCGGTTCGCCGTAGACGGCGAGGGCTTTAGCCATCGTGTGATAGTTATAATAAAGCCCTTGTTTTCCAATCCCATAGTTCTCGTCCATGGTATAATGATTTTTTATCCATTTGACCGCTGCTTGAACGCGTTTATCATTCTTATCCACGTTAGCGTAGATAAAACTCAACAATCCAGCGTAAGTCATGCTCGCATAGGAGCGGGGGACACCTTCAGCGTCAAGTCCAGCCTTACTCATCTTCTCCGGCACACCGGCGGGCGTATATATGAAACCGCCGTCATCACCGACTAAGGTTGTACGAGTATTTGTTTCGCTGTTGTTCTGGCAACGCTGGATGAACTGTATCGCTTTATCCCACACATCGCTATCTTCAGGCAACCCACCTTCCTTCAGCCCTTGCAGAGCGATGTTCAGATTCGAAAGGTCGCGAGCCGCCGGGTCACTTCCGTAGCCGATGCCGCCGTAATTTGGGTCATTTGATTCAACCCCTTGCTCTTCATCCGCTTGTATCCCCACGACGTAATCCAAGGCATTAGCAATTACATCAGCGTATTTATCAGGGTTCTCCGTGGAACTCAAAGCCATCAAACATATCGAAGTATTGTAGTTTGGCAGTGCGGGTTGGTCGCTTTCGTCATAAATTGACCCATCTAAATTTTGCGAAGACACGATATACTTCAGAGCCTTTTTCAGAAAGGGTTGTTCGCTTTCCTTGTATTTTTTCTGCGGGTGCCTTAAAAAAGCAGTAACCGCCAAGCCTGTCATGCCAATTGGTTGGTGAAAGTTGCCATCCTTGCCCTGTTGAAAACGCAGCCATTCAAGTCCGCGGTCAATTGCCGCAAGGACTTCCCCCCTGAGAGCTTCATCGTCAAGCGTAGCGCCTGATTTCGGTGTATATACAGGTACGGATGTAGTGGGTTCGCCGGAGTTTGCTTGCTTCTTTTCTTTGTCGCTGCATGCCCCGAATAGCATAACAACAGCTAACAATATCGTCAGTGTGAAAACTCTTCCTCTCATTAATTTAGCCTCCTTTGCAAAAATACACGAAAGATTTTTGCACTCCTTAACTTTCTATACTTAGCCTAAAAGCTATCGGTAATTCTATCTGCAAAGATGTTCTGTTTAACGAATCCATCAGCGATGGAAACGGCACAGCCTTTTTTATCGTAGCGATAGCCGCTTTGTCAAGAATATCATATCCTGACGAATTAATCAAGGTAATTTCGCCTAACTTTCCGTCCGCTAAAATAGTAAATTGCACCTTAGCAGTTCCCTCATATCCAGCCTCTCGCGCCCAATGCGGGTAGGTTTTTACCTTTTCAACCCTTTGTTTGACCTTTTCCAGAAGTTCTTGCATCAGGTCAACTTTCTTCTCACTTGGGGTAAGCGAGGTTAAAATTGAGGTGAGCCCAATTGGACGGTATGGGATACCAAGCTCAATCATCTCAGGATTCAAGCTCTTCTGTACCTCCATGTTATGTGGTTTGAGCGGGGACGTAATAGCATTATCAAGTTTCCTGCTTTGGGGAATGGCAAGGGTATGTTGAATTCCGTCCGCCAAACGCACCAGATTGCTTGCTTCGTCGTTTGAAAAAATTGTAACTGTCGACGCTGTTGGGATTAGTAAATTTTTGCCCTCTTCTATCTCAGACTGAATATCATCAGTCCGGTTCACGAATACCCGCTTATCAGTCAACATCCGCCTTTGGGGTTTCGAGATATTCTTTCGGGCTTGAATCTTGGGTTGTTTCAGCTTAAACATATCCACGCCCACAAAAGGTTCAACTTCATCTTTGCGATTGCCAATAAACGCAGCTAACACTAATATCAAACCCAAGTGTATTCCAAGAGAAATCAAAAGAGAATTTGTAGTCTTATTTCGAGTCCGTGCATAACCTTTCATTTTCGTCACCTCTGGTTTTAAATCACGCTTGAACGGGAAAGCAAAATCCATACCGAGTGACATGAGTTCTCATGAAAAGTAGGGGCAATCCTATGTGGTTGACCAGTGAGGTTGATTTTGCGGGTTTAATTATCAAGTGCCGGCGATGTGGGGTGTGGACTTACCCTGTACACTAAATGAACTAATCTGAACAAAAAATATACATAACTTTTCGTTGATTGTCTTACTCAGTTGTGATATAATTATATCTGGTTATTTTCACAAAAGAAAAATTGTAGGTTGGGTTGGTCAGAAACAACTTGATATGGTAATTTCCTTGTCTCTGACCAACCCAACGTGAGAAAGGGAGAGGCATTGAATATTGAATATTAAGTAAGTTCTAAAAAAGGGATTACACTTTTATCTGCGTGGAGCATGGA
>CAZRLY010000052.1:0-23618 GCA_964601015.1 uncultured bacterium | reverse complement strand
GGGGGAGACAGGTTTCCTTTCCCCCCAAACCCCCCTTTCTTTTTGTGTAGGGTTCAACCCCTCGCCACTTTACCCCTTCTGATTCTTTAAATACTAAGGGTTGGAATTTGTTTTGCCCATTAAATCGGAATTACGACGCAAACTGGGAATTGCGGGCAAAACTGGGAAGTGGCAATTCGTAATTCGTAATTATTTTAACTACAACCTCCATCTAAAACGCTCATAAAAACGTAACGCTTCCGTATAAAACAACATCTATTTTACCAAACCCCCACAGTGTTGTCAATAAGTTTTGTTCAAAGCAAGTTGTGCGCAATAAGTAGCTGCCGCATTATCACTGCCGCTGGTTCATTGATGTGTAGTTCTCGCACAGTAACACGCCCGGTAGGAGTTAGTCCGTTTATCAAACCTGTTTGTCTATCAAGGCGAAAATGGTCAACCCAACTCTCGCGGCGGGGATGGAACAGGGGGATATGTTGGCGCGTCACCGGGTCAAATCCACATACCTTTCCGCTTTTATGTCCGTTGCAACGTGGACAAGCAAGAGCCAGATTGTCGGGTTTATCTGTACCTCTGGCGGAACGAGGGATAATGTGTTCAATGTGCAATACGCCCCCACTAATCTTCTGCGGATAATGACAATATTCGCAACGCTCTTGCGCTTGTGATTCAACAACCGAGCGCAGCTTAACGTTCATGTAACCCCCTCAACATTGACTTCGCATCCTCACAAGCCTTTGCAAGTTGCGTTTCTTTTCCTTTGGGGGGCTGTAGGCGTGCCGTCATGCGCAATAAGTTGTTTAGATTGTGAGCCTCCCAACGGGAGATTAATTTATCCAGTTCGTGCTGCTCTGCGTCGGTTAGAGAGCGATTGTTCTGTTCATCCAAAAGCTCGTCAATGCGTTTCTGTAAATCGGCAGGCAATTTTTCTATGCCAAGCTGCGGGCTTGCCCTCGCAAACATTTCGTCTATAGCGTCCTCTCCCATCAGTATTTTTCCGGTAGCGGCATCAAGACATATCTCTCCTACAGGCTCAAGATTATCTTCGCGCAAGTTAGGCAACACGGGGACGCACCATTGGCACAACACTGCATCGAAAGCAGGGGTTCCAGTTCGTAGCACACTGCCAACAGAAGTACCTAAAATTTCAAGCGCACGTTGTTCCGCCTCTTCTTTTGTGATTAAAGCGATGCCGAATTCATGACTTAACCGTTGTGCCAACCACGTTTCAGGCGACAAATTTACTTCACTTGCCTGTTGCCGGATATGCTTATAAATTGGTTCAGGGAGTTTCACTGTTATTTCTGCCATTGTTTACACCTCACTTTAGCATTTTCCCCTACGTTTTTGTTTATCGACAAAAAGATTGAAGATTGATTGTTTTTTCAATAGTCAATAGTCAATCCAATTTGCCATAAATATCATCAAAAGGTTCCATTTCTGGCTGTGCGCGTCTCCTGCGTCGCGGGGGTTGTTTTGGTCGTTGCGGGGGTTGTTCTCCTTGTAGGCGGAATTGAACCCTATGCAGGCGCGTATACAGCCCGCTTTTGGCGAGAAGTTCCTCGTGTTTCCCCATCTCAACTATTTTACCCTGGTCAAGTACGACAATTAAATCAGCATTCTGGATTGTGGACAATCGGTGTGCGACTACAAATGTAGTGCGATTTTGGACGAGGTTGTCTATCGCCTTTTGGATGAGTATTTCGGTTTCTGTGTCCACGGACGATGTGGCTTCATCCAGGATTAAAATCCTTGGGTCAGCCAAAATTGCACGCGCTATGGAGATGCGTTGTTTTTGCCCACCTGAGAGTTTGACTCCGCGTTCGCCGATTGGCGTGTCGTATTGTTGCGGTAACTCCATGATGAATTCGTGGGCATTGGCGGCTTTGGCGGCGGCGGTGATGTTGTCATCTGTCGCACCCAGTTTACCATAGGCGATGTTGTTTTTGACGGTATCGTTAAACAGAAAAGGCTCCTGTTGTACGATGCCAATCTGATTTCGCAGAGAATCAAGTTTGACATCCTTTAAATTATGTCCGTCGATGGAAATATCACCTTTCGTAACGTCGTAAAATCTCGGAATGAGATGTGTAATGGTGGTTTTGCCTGCTCCGCTCGGTCCGACGAATGCTATCATTTGCCCGGGTTCTGCGTTCAGGTTGATGTCCCGCAAAACGTCGATATTGCCGTCGTAGCTGAAACTCACGTTTCCAAATGCGACTCTTCCCTGAATCTTCGGCAATTCGACGGCGTTCGGCGATTCTTTAATATCCGGTTCAGTGTCCAAAACTTCAAACACTCGCTCGCTTGACGCTAACGCCTGCTGGATGTGATTGTAAAAGCGTGAAAATCCGGTAATTGGCCCGTAAAGCCTCGGCAGATATTGGAAAAATACAACAAACACGCCGGGGGTGATGTTGCCGCTGAATACCTGTATACTACCGTAACACAATACGACGAGCGTGCCGATTTGATTTAGAAAGTCAACTATCGGTCGAAAAACGACAAATATTTTAGCAAGTCTGACGCTTACCTGGTAATTTTCCAAACTTTTATCGTTGAATCTACCGAGTTCGTATTGTTCCCTTGCAAAACCCTTGATTACCCGAATTCCTGAAAGGTTGTCCTGCACAAGCCCGTTTATCTCGCCGATCTTCTGGCGAAGTTCACGGAAGTTTTTGCGCAATAATCTGCCGATGAATCGGGTGACAATGATTAGAAGCGGCGCGGCGGTTAGCGCTAACGCGGTCATCTTCCAGTCCCACCTGAGGCAGAAATACAAAACCCAACCCAAGCTGCATATATCCATTATCAACCCTCTAACCGGGTCAACAATTACCCTCTCAAGCGAGTTTACGTCGTTGACCACTCTGGACATTATGTCGCCGGTTTGCCTGTCCTCAAAATATTTAAGCGATAGCCTCTGAATATGCGAATAAACCTGGCTGCGCATGTCGTAAATCAAGGATTGACCGAGGTGAGCCATGATAAAGCCTTGCGCAACTGAGATGGCTCGGGCTACGAGAAATAACGCTAAGAAAGCGCCGCTCAGGACAAGGGCGATTGTCAATGCAGGACTGTACCCCACTAACCAGTTTTCTGAAACATATCGCGCTATGCGGTGAATGTACGGCGCAATCGGAATATTACTGCTGACACCACGTCCTCCTCGTTTGGCGGGCGCGCTTTCATCTCCTCCGGTGACATCTGTCCTGCCAAACCCTGTTATTTCGTCAACCGCTACGCCCATCACCTGCATGGGAAGTACGCTGATAAAGGAAGTTACAAGCGATAAACACAACACGATGGCGACTAAATACCAATACGGCTTGGCATATCCCAACAAGCGAAAATAAGTCTTTTTGAATTCAACTTTGGGTTCTTCTTCTTGTTGTCCGCCAGACATTGGCGGGCCTCTCATACCTATCATATGTCCTTTCATAATTTTTTCTCCTCTCCTTAATTAGTTAGCAACAATGATATTCCCAATCCCAAAAATAGCATGGCGGTCAAAAATTTTGTAATGGCTACGTTCTTTTCTGAAAACTTAGCTAATCTCTCTGAACGAACGCCACAATACGCTAATGCGAAAACGAAAGCAAGCGGCAGGATGAACAGGAGGTTGTACAAAATCAGATAAGAAAAAGCGTAAAGTTGCAAATCAGCGTCCTTTGTCATGAAGGCGATGGTTGGCAAGTATATTTGCCCCGTGCAAACGGACTCAAGCGCTGATACGGTAAAACCGATTAGCAACGCGGCGATTGCAAGGTTATGGGTTTTAAGGTTTTTACTCATGACAGCGTGAATTTTGCGTTTGATTTTTGCAGGCAGTTGAAGTTTGATAGATGTGCTATCTCTGGTTTTCAAATAGGTCAAACCGTCGTAGGCACTGTATCCACCGAATACGATGGCAGCAACGGCGGTAATGTAGTATAGCGTTGTTGACAGGGAAACGTACAGGTTGAGGGTTTGTAGCGTTTTCAGTATGCCCAATCCCAACAGCAGATAGGCGATAAAAACTGCGATGGTGAAGAAAAATCCGACGATTAGAACTTCACGTTTGCTTTTGCCCCTGTGGGTGAGCAGTGAGATGAAGAAGACAATGGTTGTGAAGGCACACGGGTTGATGCCGTCCAGCAAACCAGCGGCAGCGATGGTGGCAACGCTGAATGAACGGAACCGACGAACGATAGCGGAAGAACCTGAATGTGGAGTGACAAACCGATTTGCTCCTTCGCTTCGAGTCAAATTTTTAGTGTATTTTTTCGACAACGCTCCCTGTACGATACTTTCTGCTCTTCTGGCTATCGCTTTCCTTCCCAACAAATATTCATCCCCTACGAAAAGGCTCATCTCCGAATTTTCCGTCACGCCGTACTGTTCTTCCAACCTGACCAAAAATTCGTAGTTATTCATAGCTGAAATATCGTATTTTTTTACTACAATTGGGTATTTCTTAGCAAGGCTTTCCAACAACACATCCTTTATCTGCCTGCACTGTTTGCAACCCGGCGAGTAGAAGAAGAGAAGTTTTATATTTGTGTCTTCTGTGGGTGTTTCCGTCTGCTCAACCGAATAGCTTTCGTCACCTTCTAACAAAGCAAATGCAAGCGATTCCAGATTATCTCTGATTTCCTCAAACCCGCATAAATAAACATCGTCTACGAAAACCTCCAACGGTGCGAATTTCTCCACGTCCAACTCTCTCTCTAATTTATACAACCGCGTGTAATTTTCAACATCGCCTATGTCGTATTTTTCCACCCTTATCTTTTTAGCGTGTTTATTATTCAGTCTGGACAGTAGTTTTGCCACATCTTTCCAGTTTAGCGCTTCCTGGGAGTAAAAAAATAGTATGGTTACAGCATCTGATTTCGAGGCGTTTTTGAGTTGCCCCGTAACGGGTATTTGTACGACGGGTTGATTTTCGTCATTTGATTGTATGTAGATAAATTTTTTGAAACGTTTCTTCAAACCTTTTGCCAGCAACTTGACTTGAATCGCAGCCTCTTCGCCCGGTTCCGCCGTCGGTTTCAAAACGTGGGCAAAGAGGCATTCGCAGGAGGAACGCGCCCCTTTGACGAACAATTGTCCTGCGCCAACATTTTTCAACCGGATTTGCGTTTCATAAATCTTGCCTTCTTCGACCAATCCTACGTCCCATGACTCAGTGAGAATAAGCATTAGCGGTTCTTGCACATCTCCATTGTCAGCAGCACCGTGGGAAACACACAAGGGAAATAACACGGCTGTTATCAAAAAGCTAATCATATATTTTGACTTCGTATGGAGTGCGAAAATTAATTTTCCCAGTCCGCCTGTAAAAGTGAGTGACATTAAAATATATTATACTACACACCCCATTTAACGTCAACCTCTATTTTCGTTAAACCAGATATCCATTTGCACCATAACTACCTCCATGCTAAAATATGTTGAGTCAAAGTCAATGAGTTTACCACAATTCCTGAAGGTGAAAAAGATGGATGTATGCAGAAAAAGAATTTATAGAACGCGGATGACGCTGATTGGGCGGATGTTCGCGGATAAAACTCTTAAAATCAGCGAAAATCAGCGTCATCCGCGCTATCCGCGTTCTATTCAAAAATACCTAAATGTTGAAAAAATGAAAAATGTTCTTGACATTTGGATGCTGGAATGGCAAAATAAGATTGGGTTAATTAGGAACTTGGAATGCAATGATTCAATCATTACAAAAATAATAGAAACCGAGTTTTTCGGAAAAACTCGGTTTTTTAGCCGCAAAATATTCTGTGGAAAGGTATAGGAGCTTGGAATGCAATGATTCAATCATTACAAAAATGGAGGGATAAATGATGCATCGTCACATTATTTTGGAGCGTAAAGATTTAATCGTTGCCCAATTTCGGTTATTCAGTGCGTTGCTCATCGCACTGTTGAGCATCTACTGGGCAACGACATACAGAAACGACGCCCACGCTCAAAATGGCGAAAAGTGGGCGCTTTTGGTTGGAATTAACGACTATGAGGACAAAAGAATTGTTGACTTAGATTACGCCAATGCCGATGTAACCGCCTTCAGGAACGTGTTGATTGACCCGAATGTGGGAGGGTTTTCAAAAGCTCATGTCTATCTGATGACTGATAAAAACACAGGCGATTTACGTCCAACGCACACAAATGTCCTCTTCCGTTTGGGCAAGTTAGCGGAGTTGATAAAACCGGAGGATACCTTCATCTTCTACTTTTCTGGACATGGACTCACGCGAGGGGAGCAATCTTTCTTGCTTACGGTGAACGCTGACGGGAGAGAGCTTGAGACGTTGGAATTGACTGCTATTCCCCTTGAACGTTTGCAGCGATACATGCGTAGAATCCGAGCGAGGCGGGTGTTGTTTATCCTTGACGCCTGCCGAAATGACCCGGAGAGGGGAAAAGGCGGCTCTGACAACCTACTGACGGAGACGTTCGCCAAGGGTGTGCGGGTGGTTCCAAGGGAAGGGAAGGACGAATTGCCGCAGACCGGCGCTACCTTTTTTGCGTGTAGTTTAGGGGAACGCGCCTACGAATGGCTGGAGAGGAAACAGAGCGTCTTTAGCTACTACCTGATTGAAGGGTTCAAGGGCAAGGCGAAGGATGCCGACGGCAACGTAACTTTGGTGTCCTTAGAAGATTACGTTCGGCAAAGGGTGATAAAGTGGTCGAAGGAAAATCTCCCCAAAGGAAAAAAGCAAACGCCGTGGTTGAAGTTAGAAGGCACACCAAAAATGGTGCTGACAGTCCACAAAACGAAGCCGGAAGAGATTTCTACGACGGCTGCCCTTGTCATCTCGACGAAACCCTCTGGAGCCTCTGTCTATGTAGACAAGGGATTTCGCGGCAGGACACCCCTTAAATTGGAAATAGACACAGGCGCACGCGGCGAACGCACCGTCGAGGTAGGCTTGGAACTCAAGGGGTACAAGAGCAGAGCAGCGCGCATTAAGCTCAACAGGGGTAGGACGGAACGCTGGACGGATGTAAAATTGTCTAAGGTGAAATTGGTTACGTCAACCCCGCCAACTATCACCGGCAAAGATGGCGCTAAAATGGTCTTAATCCCCGCCGGCGAATTTCAGATGGGCAGCAACGATGGCGAGGACAACGAAAAACCCGTCCATACTGTTTATCTCAATGCCTTTTATATGGACAAATACGAGGTGACAAACTCTCAATACGCCCAATTTCTCAACGACTACGGCAAAAACGCCGATGCAGTTGGGCATGAACTAATTGACCTTGATGATGAAGATTGTCTGATTGAAAAAGGCGGCAGCGTCTATCGCCCGAAATCTGGCTATGAGAATCACCCTGTCATCGAAGTTACCTGGTACGGCGCGGCGGCTTACGCCCAATTCTACGGCAAACGCCTGCCTACCGAAGCTGAGTGGGAAAAGGCGGCTCGCGGTGGTTTGGTTGGTAAAAAATATCCCTGGGGAGATTCTATTTCCCCAACCAAAGCAAACTACGATTCTGATCGCTCTCGAAGTTACTCTACTGCGGACATGCTGGAATATCTCAATCCTGTCGGCAGTTTTCCGCCGAATGGCTACGGTTTGTACGACATGGCAGGTAACGTCTGGGAATGGTGCGCCGACGAATACGATAAAAACTACTATAGCAAAAGCCCCAAAGACAATCCGACTGGGCCTGGAACACCCATACTGTTTGTTAATAGTGGCTTCACAAGTGTTAAAGAAAGACGCGTTTGTCGTGGCGGCTCGTGGGTCGGCAATCCGGACTATATGCGTTGCGCCGATCGTTACTGGGGCGATCCGGCGTTCAGTTTCGACTATCAGGGTTTTCGTTGTGTTGTTTCGTCCCCCAGTATTCCTCAATAGAAAGATGAATTTATGAATTTATGGGTTCATGAATTTATGAATTTGTTTTTTATTGAGCGTTTTGTGGTAATGGGATGTTTGTTTTTAACAGCGTTTGGGGTGAAACGCCCGCAGGGCGCGTCGTCCGGAGGACGGCGAACAATTTTGATAGGGGGTATTTGATATTCGTCAGGAAGTTGAAGAAGTGATTGTGTACTGCGATGGACGATGTGAGGGAAGCGGCAAAGAAGCAGTTGGTAAATATGGTTATGTAATTTATGAAGGCAGTCGGAAGGTAGCAGGGGGTGAGGGAATAGCCGGACAAGGCGTAGAACATGAAAAGAAGCTTCGCCTCTCCACTTCGTTCCGAGCCGCTGGCTTGTTCAAGGGAATGACGGCAAATGTAGCCGAATATGTTGCCGTGTTGCGGGCGTTGGAGTGGTTACGGGATGATGGAGGATATGATGGACGTGAAATAAGGGTTCGTAGCGATAGTCGATTGGTGATGCATCAGTTGGGGATGTTGTGTGTGACGAAAAGTCTGCGCTTGCGTCCCTGGCATAAAAAAGTGCGGAAATTAGCCCGCCGTTTCCAGATACATTGGGAATGGGTTCCGCGAGCATGGAATATAGAAGCGGATGCCCGCGCATCCTGGAGCGCAACGAGCGTTGAAAAAGCAATGACTTAGGCATTGCACTCCAAGTACATTATGGAGTGCAACGATTTGGTCGTTGCATTCAGCAATTATGAAACGACATAAACACCTTTTTGAGGAGATTTGTTCGCTGGAAAATTTGCATCTGGCTTACTTGAAGGCGCGAAAAGGCAAACAAAGCAAGCCGGCTGTGGAAGCCTTTACGTTTCATTTAGAAAGCGAACTGCTGAAGCTACAGCAGGGGTTGTCAAGCGAAACTTATCTTCCCGGTCAATATCGACAGTTTCACGTTTACGAATCAAAGAAGCGTCTCATCAGCGCCGCGCCGTTTCGCGACCGGGTGGTACACCACGCTATTTGCAACGTGATTGAGCCTATCTTTGATACGACGTTCATCTACGATTCCTATGCCTGTCGAGTGGGGAAGGGAACGCACGCCGCTGTTAAGCGATTCAGAGAATTCCTGAAACGGAACAGAACGAGCAAGGCTGCACGTTCTACAAATAGCTACGTCCTCAAGTGTGACATTGCTCGCTATTTCCCCAGCATTGACCACCAGATTTTGTTGAATCTGTTAGGACGAAAGATAGCTGATGAGCGTGTGATGCGATTGTTATCTGTCATAATATCGCATAGCCCGCCTGAGGATGGTGAGCCAGTATGGTTTCCCGGCGATGATTTGCTTGCTCCTCTGCGCCCGCGCGGATTGCCGATTGGAAATCAGACAAGCCAGTTTTTCGCTAACGTCTATTTGAACCCGTTTGACCATTTTGTCAAAGAAACACTGCGTGGAAAATATTACGTTCGCTACGTGGACGATTTTGTCGTGCTTGGGAACGACAAAAAACGGCTGCATGAAGTAAAAGAGGCTATGAAGGAATTCCTTTTTGGACTGCGGTTGCGTTTGCATGACAACAAAACGCAAGTGTTTCCAGCCAAGGAAGGGACAGACTTTTTAGGCTATCGCATCTTTCCTACCCACCTGCGAGTGCGCAAGAGCAATGTCCATCGGTTCAAACGCCGATTAAAGCGTTTGCAGGCGGCGTATGCGTCTGGCGAGATAACGCTGGAAGATGTAGGAAATTCGATTCGCAGTTGGCTGGCTCACGCAACGCATGCGGATTCCTACCAACTGCGCCGGCAACTGATGTCGCAAGCGGTATTTAAAAAGTGAACTATGTAGAACGGGCAGCCTTGCCCGTTCCCGTTCAACCAGCCAGCGGCAGGTTCTACGCAGGGAGGGAATATGGCTAACAAGCAATTTACAGAACCGCCACTATTTGTCAAAACCTATGATTTTCTCCTGTGGTTAGCGCAGGAAACGCTCCGCTTTCCCCGTTCACAACGGTTTGCGTTAGCGCAACGGTTGGAAAATGAGGGATTGGAATTGCTAAAGCGGCTGACATTCGCTCGATTAGGCATGAACAAGCGTGAAAATTTGACTGCCTGTGACGGGCAACTTCAGGTTTTGCGGGTATTGCTCCGCATGGCACGGGACTTACAGGTGATGAGTTTTGCCAAATACGAGAGTGGGATACGACAGTTAGAAGAGCTTGGGCGGTTATTAGGAGACTGGATTAAACGTAGCAAGGGGTGAGGAGAAAAAGGGCCCTTCGCTTCCTTTCGCCTTTCAGAAGTGGGGCCGGTCATTTCGGACGCGTTTGTCGTGGCGGCTCGTGGAACAACAATCCAAACAATATGCGTTGCGCCAATCGTAACAGGAACAATCCAACGAACAGTAACAACAATCAGGGTTTTCGTTGTGTTGTTTCGTCCCCCAGTACTCCTTGCCGCCCGTTAGCCTGACGCTGAACGTTCACGGACGTTTAGCCCGTGCTGCGGGAATCGAGGAATACAGACCGGCTCCCGGTTGGGAATTTTCCCCAGCCAAATGATGTACTGCGTGGCGGAGGCTGGTAGCATTAGTCGAAGGTCAACGCCGCGCTTTACTTGACCATGCAGTTGATGTTCTCTGTCCTGTTAGTTGCAAACAATGGCGGGATTTTTGACGCCGCTACAATTTATCACATTTTTCAGTCAAAGCCCTTTAGTTACGGTCAAAAATGGAGGGATTAACGATGAAGAAATTCGTTTTAGGCTTAGTCATAGCTTGCACACTTCTCACTTTTACCCAAATGGTCGCTCAAGAGACATCCTTGCCCACCTTCAAAACTTATGCGCTTCTGGTTGGTGTCAAGGATTATGAGCATCACGACAAACTTGTAAATCCCGTTCCCGATGTGAAAGCTATTGAGGAGGAACTGCGGGAAGTATATAAATGTGAGACAAAAATGCTTCTCAATCCGTCGCGCCGACAGTTCCTGATAGCCTTGCATGAACTGGCAAAACGACGATATGGGTCAAATGACCAATTGCTCCTTTTCTTCTCAGGGCATGGGTGGTACGATGAGACAATCAAACGCGGCTATCTCGCTCTCAAAGATAGCAAGCAGGTGCAGAATGACCAAATTTACGATTCTTATGTCCCGCATGAGGACGTTCGCACCATCCTGGAACGTCTTGACTGCAAGCATGTCTTGCTCATTGTGGACTCCTGTTTCAGCGGGACGCTCGACCCAACGATTGCGATGGTAAATAAGGGAAAAGCCACTAATGCTCCTTATGCATCTGTGCCGCGTTCCGAGTATATTAAACGCAAGCTCAAATACAAGACGCGTCGCTACATCACGGCTGGTGGTAAGGAATACGTCCCTGATGGACGTCCCGGCCATCACAGCCCCTTTGCGCGGAGAATACTTGAATCGCTCCGCACCTTCGGCGGTAACGACGCCATTCTGACGCTTGAGGAGATGATGCTCGAAATTGAGAAGGCGCAGCCTGAACCTCGAACGGGAGAGCTTCTTGGGAATGAGCCAGGGAGCAGTTTCGTTCTGATAGCAAGCCCTGAAATCGAACCACCGAAACCCAAACCTAAGTACGGCGAACTTATCGTCCTTGTGACGCCCAAAGAAGCGCAGGTAACAGTTCGACCATTGGATAATCCGCAACGTGCAGTAAAGCCAAAACCAAGAGGAAATAGCTTCCGGCTCCCAGTCGGACGGTATCGTGTTCGCGCATCCCTGACAGGGTACGAAACTAAAACTCAGGATGTTTACGTTGGAGAGGGAAAACGCGCCATCAGGCTGACGCTCCCAAGAGACATCATAAGGGAATTCACCAGCAAAAAAGACGGCGCGGAAATGGTTTTGATTCCAGCAGGCGAATTTCAGATGGGAACGGATCCGGCTGAGATACCCCAGCTTGTTCAATTGTATAAGGAGTATGGTGCTAAGGCGAGTTGGTTTGAAGATGAAACACCGCGTCATACGGTCAATCTCGACGCCTTTTACATGGACAAATATGAGGTGACAAACTCTCAATACGCCCAATTTCTCAACGACTACGGCAAAAACGCCGATGCAGTTGGGCATGAACTAATTGACCTTGATGATGAAGATTGTCTGATTGAAAAAGGCGGCAGCGTCTATCGCCCGAAATCTGGCTATGAGAATCACCCTGTCATCGAAGTTACCTGGTACGGCGCGGCGGCTTACGCCCAATTCTACGGCAAACGCCTGCCTACCGAAGCTGAGTGGGAAAAGGCGGCTCGCGGTGGTTTGGTTGGTAAAAAATATCCCTGGGGAGATTCTATTTCCCCAACCAAAGCAAACTACGATTCTGATCGCTCTCGAAGTTACTCTACTGCGGACATGCTGGAATATCTCAATCCTGTCGGCAGTTTTCCGCCGAATGGCTACGGTTTGTACGACATGGCAGGTAACGTCTGGGAATGGTGCGCCGACGAATACGATAAAAACTACTATAGCAAAAGCCCCAAAGACAATCCGACTGGGCCTGGAACACCCATACTGTTTGTTAATAGTGGCTTCACAAGTGTTAAAGAAAGACGCGTTTGTCGTGGCGGCTCGTGGGTCGGCAATCCGGACTATATGCGTTGCGCCGATCGTTACTGGGGCGATCCGGCGTTCAGTTTCGACTATCAGGGTTTTCGTTGTGTTGTTTCGTCCCCCAGTATTCCTCAATAGAAAGATGAATTTATGAATTTATGGGTTCATGAATTTATGAATTTGTTTTTTATTGAGCGTTTTGTGGTAATGGGATGTTTGTTTTTAACAGCGTTTGGGGTGAAACGCCCGCAGGGCGCGTCGTCCGAAGGACGGCGAGCAATTTTGGTAATAAAAAATGATAGGAGGTTTTTACAATGAAACGAAATCACATTCCATCTTTTGTCATTTTAATAACGATGGTTCTCATGTTGAACTGCGTCTGCATTCCAACGTCCGCTTATGCTGACGAGTTCAGCCATCAGGTCAAAAGATTCATCGCTGAAATGGCAGATTCCATTTGGGAGCGCAACGATTCGAGCGTTCAACGGCTCAAGATTGGCGTTGGCAATTTCAACTATCTGGACACCCAGATGGCGAGTCCATTTGCGGTATATCTGGTGGATGAAATAGATGCCGCGCTGGTTGCGGATAAGCGGTTTAAGGTGATAGCCCGCAAAGAACTTGACGAGTTTCTAAAAGAATATGAGTTACAAATCACGGACATAATTAACCCGAACACAACGGTGGGTATTGGCAAAATCGAAGGAGTGGACGCTATTTTGGTAGGAAGCTACGGGGAGTGGGGGAAGGAGGTACGTGTCAGCGCGAAGATGATCGAAGTGGAACGCGGCGAAAAGCTCGCATCAAAGACGACTACAATCAAGGACATCCCCAAAAACGTCCCTATCAAACCCGTTGACCACGACGCAATGAAGGTTCAAATTGAAAAATTGAGCAACCTGTTGCCAGAGCGTCCCGAATCGCCCAAGCCACAATTGAATCCGAAATTTCAGAAGAATTCAGACTTTGACATCAGAGCGTGGGTGGACAGAGGAGCGGGCGGGCTTTACAAAAAGGGAGAAGAGATGACGGTATACTTGAAATCGGAGTTGGATTGCTATGTGGAAATTTATGACATCTACCCGGACGGCTCAACCCATCGCATATTCCCAAACGAATACCGGCAGGACAACTTCATCCGACGTGACAAACTCTACGAACTCCCACGCAAAATTGACCCGTTTACTTTCGAGATTACTCCGCCCTTTGGGGTGGAGAAGCTCAAGGTGTTAGCGAGCACCGTGCCGTTTCCAAAAGTCGAAAAAGGGGTTTATAAAAACAAAGGTGCTTTTCCCGAAATCGGTAAGCTGAATAACCCCAAAACCATCACTGAACTGAAATCACGGGCAAAGGGCGTCGCCGTCAAACCTAAAGCAAAAGTTGCGCAGAATCTCTGCGTGTTTACGACAGTGGAGTGAATTGATTGAAAATTGAAGAATGAAGATTGAAGATTGAAAAGACAAAAGACAGAAGCCGCTATTGAATGAAGAGACAATTAAAGATTAGCTCATGTTAAGAAATCGTGCAAATAAACCGAGTTTCTCCGAGAAACTCGGTTTATGGTGGCAACGGTGGAGTGAAAAAAACGAAAACGGGAAAACGCTTCGCTACGGGCAAAAATACATTCCTGCCTTGTGAATCATGAGGTGTTTTTTCGTCCCGCCATTTTTAAGGAGGAATAAAAATGCAACAATATCGAGTAGGAATTATAGGTTGCGGCAGAATTGCCGAAACGCACGCTCAAGGGTACATTAACGTGCCGACGACTGATTTGGTCGCTGCTTCTGACTTGGTTGAATCTAAGTTGGGAGAGTTCGGTGGTAAATACAATATTCCTGCGCTATATACTGACTATCAAGAGATGTTAGAAAAAGAAAAACTGGACATCGTTTCAGTCTGCACTTGGCCGGACGCTCATTGCAAGCCGAGTGTGGCGGCTGCCTCTTGCGGAGTTAATGTAATTTGCGAAAAGCCAATAGCTTTGACGCTCGCGGAAGCAGACCAAATGATAGAGGCTGCATCTAAGGCTTCTGTCAAACTCGCCACCTCTCATCAACGCCGTTGTTGTCCCTATCACCTTCATGCTAAACAACTCATTGACGATGGCGCAATCGGCAAACTCATTGCCGTCAGAGGGGAGGGAGGCGGTGGCGCAGGCTTTGGTTTAATGAATACGGCTACGCATCTTTTTGACCAGATCAGGATATTCGCCGGCGATGTCGGTTGGGTAGCAGCGCATGTTACAAAAGGCGGACAAGACATTACACCAAAGGATATTCACCAAAGCCAACGTGGTGGAGGCATTGGCGCTGGCAATACCTTTACAGCATATTTTCATTTCAAAAATGGCGTATACGCCACTGTAGATTCTTTCGGAGATTTCGGCAGCGAACTAATTGGTACAGAAGGACGCATTCTGTTGCGTCAAGGAAGCCGTGCTTTTCAACACCCATTTGCCATCTTGAAATATGGCAGCGCTTCTGGCGATTGGAAGCCTCTGAAACCACCTGATGAAAAGTTAAAATGGAACCCACATACATGGACTATTTTTGAGATGGTGGACTGTATTGAGAAGGAAAGAGAACACCGTTCCAGCGGACATGAAGGACGAGCAGCATTAGAAATGATAATGGCTGTTTACGAGTCGCAAATCCGCAAGCAGCGAATTGAACTACCGCTGGAATTTACCAAGCATCCGTTAGAGAAATGGCAGTAGACCGGACAGTCCGGAACTAATTGGATAAGTAGGTCAAGTTGCTCGGAACGAAGTGGAGAGGCGAAGCGGCTTTTCACGGAGTTTACCATGTCAAGTAGAATGGCTTGTTATTAGAAATTCCCCATGATGAAATTTTAGGAATGGGAAGTGCGTATTATTGCAAAAATACACTCCGTTGATTTTTGCACTCCAGGTATATCTAAACTACATGTGGGGAATTTCTGGATTGTTATTAGAGAAACCTGCTACTTTCTACAAGAATCCTCCGTGCTACTTGACATTTATTCTGCCATTCAACTTGACCTACGGCTTGAATTATCCACCCATTTATGCTTAACTTGATGCCCATGGGGAGAAAGGCTTGTCTCCCCCAAAAATAAAGATGAAAATATTCTTTATCACAGATTTAGAGGGAATTGCTGGTGCTGAACGCTGGGAACAAACCCGCGAAGAAGGCGAGTTAAAAAAACAGTCTATGGTTCAGCTTACAAAAGAAGTCAACGCTTGCGTTGATGGGATATTAGACGCAGAAGCCCAGGCAGAAGTGATTGTCTGGGATGGACACGGCAGTGGAGGTATCATCAAGGAAGACTTCCATCCAAAAGCGGAATATGTCAGGGAAGGTGGTGTTCGTGGAAATTTTGACGAAAGTTTTGACGCACTCTTCTTTGTCGGACAACATGCGATGGTGGGAACGCCATTCGCCCCGCTCGCACATACTTACTCTTCCAGAGTCATCTCTTACTACCGCTTGAACGGATATTTCATGGGTGAGTTTGGCATGCGCGCGGCTTACGCTGGTTCAATAGGTGTGCCGACGGTTTTTGTATCGGGAGACGATAAATGCGTCATGTCGGCGAAGATGTTTGTGCCAGAAATCTATGGCGCTGTGGTAAAGTGGGGTTTGGGATTGCAGAAAGCGCAACATCTTTCATCGGAAGAGGCGTGTAAAGTGATAAGAGAAGTTGCGGCGGAAGCGACCAATAACGTCAGCAAAGTTCCGCCATTGATAATCGAACCACCCTACGAATTTGAGGCAAGATACTATAATCCGCGTGATTTCTCCAACGATAAGCGCGAAGGATTGACGCAGATTGACGAAAGAACCATCGTTATCAAGACGGATGACTTTCTGAAACTGCCATTTTAAGTTTTTTCCCGAAGTCTTGTCAACTTTTGGAGTTGGTGATAATTCACAGGTTATTCGCACGGAAGCGAAGTATTAAACGCTTGGTGTGAGTTAATTTTTCTTTCTTATAATCTCCGATTATAAGAAAGCAGAAACTCACACCAAGCGTTTGAAACAACCGCTTTTTGTTTTGGGTAAGATGGAAAAGTTGGATGTTTTCTATGTTAGGTATATGGACGATATTTTGATAATGGCTAAAAAAACCTGTTACGTTTTTACTTGTTTTTTTTTTGAAGAACTGATATACTTTTCACGCTACTACAGCAGTGAAAGGAAAAAACATGGACGCGAATGAAAAAGAACAATCAGAAATTGTAGAATTTATCTATCTTAAGAACAAGGATTATAAAGTACATTATGTTCATGGAGCGCAAGGCGAGCTTACACCAAGCGGAGATATTAAAATTGATTTGTTTATAGAATATCTACCATCCTCTCAAGTTGATATACACGAAATCTTAGAAAATGGTCAATTTGGACCAATCAAGGAACAACAAAGACCTGCTGTAAATAAAATTATTAGAGAGAAAATGGTTGGGCTTATCATGAGCCCCGATACAGTAAAAAACCTTGCCGACTGGCTAATCAAAAAAGTAGAACTGTATGACACTATCCAAAAACAATCAGGTAAGGAGGCAACTGGAAATGAACCATCTTAATCCCATAAGAGTGGAGGTGGAAAAAACACCATCACCAAACTTACATTCTACCGCGGTCAGCACGTCTACAATAGGAATCTTTGAACATTATCGTCAACAGCAGCAATCAGTGGGTGCGCAGATTACCCCAAGCCAAAAAGGAGATGAACAGTCTTTGTTATCTTCATATAGACAATTATCAAACAAAAATAAACTGAAGGTAAAGGATTTTATTGCTCAATTAGAAATAGAAGAAGCTAAATCTGATATTGACCCGTGGGAAGACCCAAGCAATCCCTGGTTGCAATTGAAAGGTATATTTGCTACTGACCCCGATTTTAAAGAAGTCCGACAAGAAATTGAGAGGCATAGAAGAGAATTAGATAAAGAATTTGAGACGGAGTGGCCCAATGAATAACACCATTTACATTCTGGATACTGATGTTTTATCCGACTGGGAAGAACATCCTGGAAAGATAGAAAAAACCATTCAGTCTTTTTATCCTGACCAACTTGCTATTACTGTTGTTTCAGTTTATGAACAACTAAGAGGATGGTTTCCAAAGTTCGCCAAAGCGAAAACATCTAAGGATATAGCGCGCTTCTCTGAAAAAATAATTAACCTGATAAAATTGTATTGCAGTATTAAAATCCTACCATTCACTACCACAGCAGCAGAGATTTATGATACTTTTACTCCTCAACAAATACGAAAAATAGGTCCTATGGACTCACGAATTGCCGCAATAGTTCTTTCTGTTAAAGGTACCATAATTACCAAGAACGTTAGTCATTTTTCATTAGTTCCCAATCTCATTATAAAAAATCCGTTCAGTTGAAACACTCATTGGCATCAACTTAAGGTGAGCGAACGCCGGTTGAGTAGACTCAAGATTCTATCTTGCTTCTTGGAATCCACCAAACGCCAACTTAGAAAGTTGGGCTACGCTTGAATTCTATTTCTAATGTGACATTGGCGAACTAATCAATACAAAATGAAAGAAAACAAATCCGTAAATCGTAATTATCCATGGCGTGTAGAATTGCTAAACAAAGAAACTGCTGGGACGGGTTTAGTTAAGGGTTACAACTGTCTATTTACTATTCCCAATTATTGGCCCTATGGGATTTTTACTCCCCAGGACAGATGTGAACTGCCG
This sequence comes from uncultured bacterium, assembly GCA_964601015.1. GTDB lineage: Bacteria > Poribacteria > WGA-4E > DTYX01 > CAZRLY01 > CAZRLY01. The sequence continues at coordinate 5,511 of CAZRLY010000052.1, read as the reverse complement.
GGCAAACTATTTGTAGCGAAAGCCGGTGGTGAGCGAGATGCCCAGCATGTTTATGTAACTCCCAATTTCTGGGAAGAACCCATTGATTATTCAGTTGACCAGCTTCCTCTGTATGTTGCCTGGCGTGGGAAAAGCCCGGAGCGCTACGCACAGGGAGGAAAGTTCCAGTTCGTTTGTCCTGCCGATGGCCCATGGCAAATCTGGTGTAATAAGCGGGAGGACGGGCAAGTTGTTTGGTGTGTGAATGCCAAACAGAAGGGTACTTGGCGCGAACACTGCTTCACGGCAGTGCCGATTGATGATGGATGGTTTGAAGTTAGACTTTTCATGGACTCCGATACGCTTGGCGTAACTATTAACGGAGAACCCAAAGGTAATTTTGAACATGACGCTTATCCTTCAAGATTTCAAATGCAATTCGGCAGCCGGCAGGATAAGCCAGAGGGCGAAGAGGTTATTTCGGAATATCGGTATATCTTTTTCAACGCCTATCCTTATCCCGACAATCCGGCGGACATCCCAGACGGGCCTGAGGATGTCCGTCCAGAGGACGATGCAATATGTCCCATGCTCTGTGAGGCTACGCCTCAAAAACCGCGAATGAGCGAAGGCGATTTGATTCAACTCAAAGATGGAAGTTTATATATGATTTGGTCGGATTATTATGCTGGGACGGGGTGGGATGGTTCACCGGCGAGGTTGACGGCGAAAATATCCAGGGATAGCGGTAGGACGTGGAACGAACCGCAAATCGTTGTAATGGACGAACATGACACCAATGTAATGTCTGCCAGCCTGCTTTACAATGAGAACGGCGAACTTTTGTTAGCCTATTATGACCAACTCCCAGGAATGTCAGCCAAAGGTATGGTATTACGACGGTCAAATGACGACGCGAAAACCTGGAGCGAACCTGTGCAAATCACACCCGAAACTGGAAATAGACACGCGGCTAACAATGCTTGTCTGCGAATGTTCAGCAATGGACGGATTGCGCTCTCTTGCCGGGAGTATATTGCCGGCATCCGCTGGCCATATTGTCTTTATTCTGATGACGATGGCTATACATGGCAAGTAGGCAAACACGTTCCAGCCCCAGAGCTTACAGAGGCGCAAAAACGAGGACAAAATGTAAACGAACCGAGCATTGCGGAATTATCCGATGGGCGATTGCTAATGACGATGCGCAGTATTGCAGGCGGGCAATTTTTCTCCTATTCGGATGACTGGGGAGAAACATGGACAAAACCGGAACTTTCTTCACTCGTTGGTACTTGTTCGCCAGCGGCGATTAAACGAATCCCTGAAACCGGCGATGTGCTGGGCATCTTTACTTATGGCTTCAACGGACGAACACCTTTGACATCAGCCATCTCAAGCGATGGGGGAAAAACATGGAAAAATCTCAAGTTAGTGGAGCAAAGTGAATATCATGGTTATTGCTACACCAGCATCACCTTCGTCGATGACCGAGTTTTGCTAACCTACATGCACTATCCTAATTTTACTTCGCTAATGCGATTTGATGTAGAGCCGGGTTATATTGACCTACGACTAATTTCACTTCCCCTTGTGTGGTTTTATAGAAGCCCGATTTAACAACATTCGCTTTCATGAAGCTCCTGCCGTAATCGGGCTTTATCCGCATTGTCGCTACGATAATCGCTTGATGCGGAAGTTCTCGAAGCGAATCCAATGCTCTTTATCCGGTGGGCCGTTGTAGCACTGAATGCTCACTTGGTCATCGCCCGGCGGGGGAAGTTCGCCCGTCGCCGCAGTTTGGAATTCTGTTTCGTCTTCGGGGCAGTACATGGCTTCCCAGGAATCAGCGGTTACAAGCAAACGCAACCGGACACTCTTCGCTGACATTGGCTGTCGTCCGGGGATAATGTATAAGTCACCCTCAATGAGTTCCTTGACTTCCTTGAAAACCGGTTTGCCATCGTGATACCAGGTAATCCCCGCCTGTTCGTACTGTTGGGTGGGGCGGGTGTGGTTGGTGACAGTTACTTCGATGGCATAAGTGCCCTCGTTGCGATTTGGTGTTGGTCTCAACAGCGCATTTTTGACCGTATTCGCCACGCCAGGCTCAACGCGTATCTCCAACCCGCCGTCCCGGATGCGCCAATGTTCCGGTGCCTCTCGCAGCAACGTCCAACCTTCGTCCAGCTTGCCGTCGAAGTTGTCTTCAAAAACTACTTGCTCGTTCGATAAATTCATGTTAATACCTCCATAGTTCATGTTAAACTGTAAATTTTGCAAATAACCTGAAATTTAGTCGGCATCATATGTATCAACTTAAGGTTTTTAAACGCTGGTCGAGCAGCCCGTAGCGCCGGTTGAGTAGACTCGGAACAGAGTGGAGAGGCGTATCGAAACCAAGCGGATGGCGAAGCAAGCCCAATTATCCCGATACCGCTCACTTGGTTTCGATACAGTTTTGAACTCCGTTCAAAACTTACTCAACCGGCGTTCGCTACGTTAAGTTGATACGCATGACCTGAAATTTAGTCAGCATCTATATTTGTCGCCGTTTTTAGTCGCAATCATTTTAGCATATTCTCGGCTTCAGGTCAACAAAAAACCGGAAAGCCAGACAACCGGACACAGTTATTTAGCGCAGAATTTTTTCTTCCCAACAGCATTGCATTTTACGCAACGTTGCGAGGATACGTTCCATATTCTCTTCCCATTTTTATGTAATGTATAAGATTGTCAGCAGTTTTCTTGGGAATTGGTCTTTCGTAAGGCGATGCACATGGGGACAGGATAAATCCGCCTCCTGGAGCCGCCTGTCGAATACATTCCTTCACCAACCACTCAATTTCATCTTTGGAACATCTGGCAAAGTCGTCATATTGAATATTGCCAATTAGACAAGTTTGCTTGCCAACACGACGCTTCGCATCAGCGAGACAAACATCGCCCATAGGAGGCGGTTCCAATACATTTAACCCATCGGTGCCAATGTCATAGGCGAACTTTTCAAGGAAGTTGTTTACCTCCCCGTGGCTATGGATAATGGTGAAATAGCCGTATTCATGTATATTCGCGACGAGTTGGCTATCATATTTTACCACAAATTCATCGAAATGATGCGGAGACATCAGTGGCGGTAGGGCGTACTCAGGCCCATTAAAATAGTAAATTGGACCAACTCCATTACGCAGAAGATATTCTAACTGATGACAGATGCGTTCAAAGGCCACATCCAAAAGTTCAACAAGCATCTCTCGGTCAGTAATCGTCCAGATAGCAAGCGATTCAGGGCAAATCATTCCAGCAATGCAGATTGGGTCAGCCAGTGTGACTTGTGCGACTACTTTGTCACCAAGTTCAGCTTTAGTGCGGAAGAAAACGGACAAATCAGGTTCTACGGGTTTGTATGGAATGGACAGCAATTTTTCAACATCATCTTTCGTTTTAATCCAGCGTTGGCTTTCTCCGCGCCCGCAAAGCAATTGCCCTTTGGGTGTATCTACACAAGACACTACCTGTCCATGTTCTTTTGCAATAGTCTCCACTTTAACGTCGGCGCAGTAGAAAAAACCACCAGGACACCCCCAATCGTATACCACATCAGCATACGCAGCCGTATATTCCATCAACTCATCGTAGGATGAGTCCTCCGTTGCCCAATTTGTTGTATAGGGATTGAGAAAAAGAAAAATGGGTACCCTATCAGGTTGCTGGCAACGCAATGTTGTTAAAACACGCTGTTGAACTGTCATTTCAAAAACCATCCTTATGATTACAATTCCAGTGCGCTAAGGAAGCAAAATCGAAGGCAAAGCTCTGAGTACCCTCAACGTCCAGCCACCTTCGAGCCTACCTCCTTTGCCAGTGCAGCCCAGTCGGCAAGGCGGCGAGGATTTCGGTTCGTCGTCTCAAGTTCCTGAAGCACTATCTGGATGTGGCACCCGCTCGCAAGGCGCAAGCCTCGTTCGAGATGCTCGCGCACCTCCGTCAAGTTGGTCGTGTAAACCACATCCGTCGCCTTTTGCCGCCACTCAATGACGTACCGGTCGCCTACTGCCTCAACGAGCTTGCCGATGTCCGTCCACGGTGAACACACAAACTTGCGCAGATTGGGAATCGAGAGGATGAGCGGAATCTTATTGGTCAGGGCTTCGCAACATCCGTAATAGGTAATCCCAAACCGCTCCAGAATGGGCTTTTGGTAGCGCAACAGGAACTCTTCGTGTTGAGCGGGCGACACGCCATGGAATTCCTGGCTCTCGCCCCGGCCCCAAAGGTCGCGCAAGCGAACATGCTTGCCGTCGAAGTCACGTTGCGGCAGGGCATCGCAGGCCATCGTGCCAGTGTTGTTGAGGGTGAGCATACCCATTTTCTCAAACTGTTCCATCACGCCGAGAAAACCTTCCATGAGTGTGCGCATGAGGCGGTGTACCCATGCGGGCCGGTCCATTAGGTCTTCAAGCAACTGCTGGACGCCGCGCAACTCAGTTGCCCATCCATGCAGCCATGCGCCTGGGCCGGGCAGAGAGCAGGTTTGTTTTACGGGCAAAATGTCGCCGAGCAGAGCGTTCATGCGGTTGAGGTTCTGCTGTGTAGCGACATCATCGTAGTGGTAGCATGGTGGCACAATGCGTTCGATGTCAGATTCCTCTTTGATGGGCGGGACGTAGCGCCATGCAGTGCGCAACACATCGGCGTAGTTCACCGATACATGCTTCACGGGTAGGCCCCAGAAATATTGGCCTTCCAGTCGCATGACGGCCGGTACAGCCATCCAGGGGGCAACTACCGTGTCGTCACCCAGTTCCCACTTGTAGAGAATCTGGCGAAATCGGTATTCGATACCAGCCAGATATTGGTCTTTACAGGCGGCCGTTTCACGCGGAAGCGATTCCGCCCAGGCACCCGTGCCGAGATTGCACATGACGGGCGGCCGTTCAGGTTTGCGGAGGCTGTTCACGTCACGCCACAATTTCTGACGTCGCGCATTTTCAGCGCTGTGCGCCAACTCCGCCACACGTCGCGCTAACTCGCGCACGACATTGCGTTCTTTTTGGTCAGTCGCGGTCATTGTCATCACCTTGAGAAATTATAATTTTTTTTCATATTGTTTGTATGCTGCTGTTCTCAAATATCTCATCCAATATTTTAGCATCTTTCTTCCTTCAGGTCAACAAAAAGAAAGACTCTGCGCCGTGAAATTTCTAACCAGCGTATTTACCGAATCAATCCTGTATTATCATATCGTAAGACAAACTGTTAGTTTGTCATTCGTCCACACTGTTTTATGGAGAAGCAAACTAGTACACGTGGGCGCAAATATTTGACCCGTAGAACGTGTAGCTTACTCGTTCGACCCGACAATCCGAACAGGCAAGGCTGCCTGTTCTACGGGGGGTTCAGAACTTCCGCCCATGTGTACTAGACAGCTTGCGTTACGTGGGGAATTCCTATATTATCACTAATTGTTTGAAAAATTACATTTTTTTTGCGTCGTGAAAGCTCCCACTTTCAAGTGTGGGGATGAAACGA
>CAZRLY010000051.1:0-23888 GCA_964601015.1 uncultured bacterium | reverse complement strand
GAGCATGCAATTGACGACGATGAAATCGTAAAGGAACTACAATTAACATCTCTTTGTTGTCTGGCAAAATATGACCAACTACATGCCAATTAGCTAGAACCCACGAATCCACACAATGAGCATCAAATATTTCAGCCAACTTCCGACTACTCTTTTTTAATCCACAACCATCTCTAAGTTCCTTTGTTTCGTATCCTTTGAGAGTGTAGACATTTCCTATCTTTTCAAGTTCTGAGTAAAACCATTTCTTCCCGACTTCCAATGGAGAAAATGATTTATTCCATCGACGTTTTCCCTTTTTAGTGACTGCTGCAATATCTTCTACTACAAAATCGGTGATAGGGAATATCTTTTTCAGCCACCAACATATTCTAAGTTTCCATTGCCAACGTGCTTTAGTCGATGGCGCCAATCCGCCTCTAGTGCGATTAAACCTCGGTTTGCGGCATGGCGCCTTCCTTCCACGTCTAGTGCGCCGCATTTCTCTTCTCGTTTTCACGGCATCTTTGACCCACGTGATGGCATCTGTCTGAATATTCAAATACGTATGGCTTTCAGATTTCACCGTGAAGGCTTCCTTCTTACTACCCGGGTCAATTCCAACAGCGATTGGTTCAATGTGTCTGTCAGAAGGTTCGACATTCAATCTGACACAAAATATTCCTTTCTTCCAAAATGGTGTTGCTTTTCCTCTTTTAATCCATTTCCTTGCCCGACTTGGTTTTGTCGGCATTAATGGTTTATTGTTTCTATCAACAACAGGTACAAACATTCTCTTTCCTCCTCAGAGGGCAATAAGCCAGTTTCCGAAGAAACTGTAAATACACCACTTCGACTCTGACCAACGGAGAGGTTGTAGATTAGTGGGGCGTCCAACAACATCCTTTACTGTGCCACCAGCAGTTGGTTCAGATACAAACTGTCTAGTCAATAGTTTAGTCCTATGCTTTTTCGATTGGCTCCGATACTAACACAAGCCTCGCCTTTTAAGGCGGGGTTATTGACTTCTCAACTTTCCATATCAAAACACCACCCGCGATGGCAAATATCACGTTAGCTGCCCAACATGCCACAACGGGAGGCAATTTGCCGTTTGCGCCCAGAGCTTCAAAGGTTGCGGTAGCAATGCCCCAATCTATGAAACTGAGCAACAGCGTAATGGCGAAACCAGCGAATAACCCGCTTTTGCCGAACCAAATTGCTAAGGGTGCTGCAATTAGCACCATCGCTAAGGATGTGAAGGGATAGGCGAGTTTGTGTTGCATCTCAACCTGCTCTTTCCTTACCACTTTGCCGAGTTCCTTTTGGTATTTGACCAGCTTGGCTAAAGTGAAATACGTCATCTCATAGGGTTTCGCGCCGGTATCTGCCAAAATTTTTGGTTCTTCTGGGACAAAGATTTCTTTCTCCTCAAATTTCGTCAATTTCGACGTCCTACCGTCGGCGAAATCCCTAACCACGCCGTTTTTAAGCTTCCAGGTATTGTTTACCCAGGTAGCATGAGAAGCGAACATTTCGGTTTTAATTCCCTTATCCTCATCAAGTTCATAAACGGTCAAATTATTGAGTTTGCGCTGTTTCATATCCATATTTTGAATATAATACATGCGATTATTTTTGCCTTTGAAGATAATATCCCGATTTCTATAGTACGGAATACGCCTTTCAAGGAGTCGGGAACGCCAACTGGCTCTTGAAGCAATTTGGTCGTTGAAGACTGCGGCGACGATGCAGATAAAAAAAGTTGCTACGGATGTGATAAAAACAATGCGGTACATGCTAATTCCCGCAGACTTCATCGCTGCTAATTCATTGTTTTTCGCAAACCTACTGAGCATGAAAAAAGTCGCAAATGAAGCCGCTGCTGGAACAACCTGCATGATACGTGCAGGTGCTTTGTACATAACAACTTTAATCGCATCTGATACTGCCATATCACCCGACAGGAGATGTCCTATCTCCTTATCAAAAAGCCTTACTACGATAACCAGCGCGATGAAAAAGGCGAAACTACCTAAAAAAGAGCGAATGTATTCGCGCAACACGTACCGGTCAAGAATTTTCACCCATCCAAAGATGTGAGGAAACTCAAGGCGTCGTCCGAGAGAGCGGATGCAACTGAATAACCGTGAAACCCACAAGGGCAAACGCTGGGGACGCTTCTCGCGAATTGCCATGATTAATAAGACAATCCCTGCTACGCCAATCAATATGTTTGGCATCCAAACACCTACGGGGGCGGGGACAACTCCTTTTTCACCTGATTTTACTCCCACCTGTAGCAACGCGTAGTAAACGATAATCAATGCCACGCCGATACCCGCGCCTATCATTTTCCCGCTTCGGCGAACCATAATCCCAAGAGGGACGCCTATCAAGCAGAAAGCGAGGCAGGCGAACGGGATGGCAAATTTCTTTTGAAATTCCACTTTCGCCCGCAACAGTTTGTATTTGAGGTAGTCCTGTTCGCCTGCGCTAATTTGTTTTTCTAATTTTTTTATCTCTTTTCTCAATTTTCCCAGGGGCATATTGCGAGGGCGTTCGCTTTCATAGTCCCGACGATATAAAGTTTCACTATAGTCAAGGGTGATGTTCATTATCCCAAAATTGGTAACCCGGCAGTCTTCTATCTCCTTTTTGCCCCAGTATTCATACATAATTCCGTCGTAAAGTTTCAGGCGCGCAAAATCGCCGGAAAAATCCACTTCCCCTTCTTTCGCTGTGATGAATCTCGGTTTTCCATCACGCCTGTATTCATCCCAGATTTTCACATTCTTAAGCCTTCCCGTCTTCGCATCATTTTTTTCAAACATCCACTTGCGCCCTTCCTGCTCTAATTCGTTCATCACAACGCCCGGTTCCAAAATTAGTGCAGAATTCCGCACTCTAATATCATAGATTAGTTTGCGATAAGCTCGATTTCCCTTAGGCAAGGCGGTGTCCATGAAAAAAAGGTCAAATATGCTGATACTTAGAGCGGTCAAAAGGATAGGGATTAGCAGATGATGAATGCCTATCCCGCTGGCTTTCATCGCTGTAATTTCGTTATCGGCGGATAGCCTCCCAAAGGCTAACAGGATTCCTACAAGTGTCGCCATCGGTATAGTTACTACCAATGTCGCCGGCAGAATGTAGATGAGCAATTCAACTAAGTACCGGGGGTTGACTCCCTTCTGAACAAAAGTTTTTGTAAGTTTAAAAATTTCGTCAAGCAAAAGTATGAAGGTAAAGCAGAACAATGCGAGAAAAAATGGAGCGATGAGTTCTTTGAGAGTATATCTGGTTAGCTTCTTCAAACTATAACTCCTTATAAGATAGGGGGAAACCTGGGGGCAAGAGGGCATGAGGCTATCAGAAAGTGCAAGTTTATTCGTCAAAACTGCCCAACCTCTTAGCCTATATTGTACCCTATGAAACTGATTTTAGCAAGCCAATTTTACGCACCGTAAACCGTAGCATTTCATCAGCCGTTTATCCACCCGTTTTATATCCAACTTAGAGTTAATTAGTGGAGGGGAAACACCTTATTCTTCGGGGAAAAAAGATGAAAGTTCTAAGCAAAACAATTTTGATAACGATAATTTTTAGCATCTTTTCTTTTTATGGATATGCAGCGGAAGAGAAGAAAAATCTGACAACGCTGTATGCCCAAATCCGTGAAAAATATAAAGAGGACGAGCCAACTACCACACCAAAGTCTCAATCCTTTCTAAAGGAAAATCAGACCAACTTTTGGGAACAACTGATGGCTGAACCTGAAGTTCCCGCTGAAGATTCGTACTTAAAAAAACACCTCAATGCGCTACAGAATTGGGATAGGACTAAAGAGGCAGACATCAAAAAACTGCGCGCGGATAATAATCGCAAAGAGAAAGATGAACGGGGCCTTGAGTTGCCGCTTCATTCCAACCTTCAGATAGATGGGTATAAATCCATCCGGGTAGAATACAACCACACCCACTACTTTGGAAGGGAGGACATCAATAGGTTTTACGGTGGTTATTCTGGAGGAAGCAGTTACAACAGTGGATTGAATTTGGGTGGGTATTCTTCTTATGATTCCTATGATTACCAGGACTATGGCGGTTACGGCGGAAGCTATTCGGGATATGGTGGTTATGGCGGCGGATACAGGGGTGCTGGCCCCAGCGGGGTGAATATTGAACAGGAATTAAAAGTTGGACTGCATGGCAGAATTGGCAAACATACGCACGTCTCCGTGGATTACAGCGATATAGGCGGCGGTAATTACGGCGGATATGGCGGGCTGGACAACAAAGAACAGAAGATACGAGTTTGGTACGAAGGCGATGAGGGAGACTTCATAAGGCGAATATCCTTTGGAGACATTATGCTCTCTCTGCCAAACGCTCGTTTTTTAAGCGTGAACCGCAACCTATTCGGGCTTGAGATGCAAGCACAACTCAAGGGAATCAGGCTGACTGCGTTCGGTTCAAAGAGCAAGGGCATCAAGGAGAAGAAGAAATTTCGCGGTGAATCGCGCAGAGCAGGATACGGAACCGGAAACAGGATAACCGATTACAACTACAAGAAAGAGACGTACTATGCCATATACAGTGAATATCAAACTATCGGCGGGGAGGAACCATCTGTCGTATACCATGAGGAACGTTTGCCGATTGTGACAGGCAGCGAGGTTATTTACGTTGATGACGGGGATGGCGGCAATAATCAGGGCGGCGTAAATACTGCCAGGGGCTATTTTAATCAACTGTTCCCCGGTCAAGATTACAACATCGATTATAATACAGGCGAAATCGAATTTCTCATCCAAATCTCTTCCAAATATAAAATTGTCGTAGCTTACGAATATTCCGGTGATGGAGGTGGTAACGTAGGAGTTCCAGAGGACGTTTTTGCGGACGATAACGGCAATGATATAATTGACGAAGAGGATGACCCGAGTGAAAAGTTAGGTTACGTGGTCATTAAAGAGACGAACTTACACGGCACAGAACTGAGAAATGTTTACAGCTTGGGCAATCGCAACATAAGGCGACAGGATTTTGAATTATCCATTTGGCGTCAGGGAGGTACGGACTTTTTCGAGATAGATGGCAATCGCATCCCGTATATTCAGATATTCGGGTTGGATACGGATAAAGACGGCATAGTTGACCCGGATTTCATCGACTTTGAAAGAGGATTGTTGACATTTCCCACTCCACACCCATTTATGATAGAAGAACCAGATAGCGAATACTACGAGTACCGTGAAGACTTGAACAACGAGGCTATTTACGCAGAAAATCCGCGCTATGCCGACACGATTTACACCATCCAGGCAGACTACTCCTACCAGTCGGATACTTATAACGTTGGGTTGTTTGTGATACCACGTAGCGAGACTGTGTGGCTGAACAAACGAAAACTACAGCGAGATGTGGATTACATGATGATTTACGAGGTTGGCACCCTCAACCTCTTCACAGAGTTAGACGAATTTGATGAGATAGAAATCGAATATGAAAAAACCCCGTTCGGCGGCTCTTTGCAGCAAACAGTGGCGGGTATTTGGGCTGAATATTCGTATAAACCCCGTAGTGAACGGCCTCCGTCCCGTTCAGAAAAGATTGAGCTTGCGCAACAATCGCAGGGAACTTCGGATATTGGAAGTCGCACTCGTGTCTTTGGCGATGATAGCGGATATTCGAGTTATGATGGTTATGGCAGCGGATACTCAAGCTACGGCAGTTCATACGGTGGGGCTTCAAGCTACGGCGGTTACGGCGGCGGCTCCTCCGGCTACAGCTACAAGGGTTCAGGGCGCAGATTCTATGGCGGGAGTAGCACATCCTTTAATCCTACCTTTTCCAAAGGGTTCAACATCGCAGTCGGATATATTTACAACACAGGCAGTCGTACATCCCGCATCCCAACGGTAAACGAAGTTCCTGCGCGTCTACAGGCGTTTGACATAAACACCAGCTTCGGCAAGACATTCAACCTCGCCAGAATTCTCAACCCGCTCCCACTGATAAACGCTAACCAGATTCCCTTAACCATTGACTTTTCAGGTGAATCCGCTTACAGCCGTAACAACCCCAACAGCGTTGGTTTTGCGTTGATTGATAGCATGGAAGGTGCGAAGGAAACTTCCAGCATGCCAACGTTCAAATACAACTGGAAAACCTGTAGTTTGCCGTTGGATGCTGAATATGTCAAACCCGAAAACAGAGCTATCTTCAGTATCATCAAAAAAGACGAGGACGCAGCCGATGGAAACTACATGAAAAACAAGGAAGTGCCAGCGTCAACCATCAATCCGATGGCGAGAGCTACTGAAGAACAACTTGTTATGGAAATCGGCTACGACTTCAAAGATGGCGTTGAAACCTGGGGCGGTTTATCCCACTCGATTTCCGGCACTGGCGCAGATTATACGGACAAGGACTTTCTGGAGATATGGTTGCGTCAAAAGGGCGCAGATGCTGTGACATTACACATCGACATCGGCGTTATCAGCGAAGACGCCGACGATGATAAAATTTTGGACAGCGAAGATTTGCCCCGCAACCTGACGGACGAAAACGGCGATAACAAGATGGACATCCTCGACATCTCATTGGATGATTTGGCAAAAGAAAAAGAACACAAATACAAGGCAAACGGTTCATTGGATACCGGTGAGGACGTAGGATTCTTATACAATGGGCCCGCTGAAGAAGTAACGATTGGCGCTGACAACAAGGTGCTGGATACAGAGGATTTGGACGGCAACAACATGCTGGATACTGTCGATTCCTATTTTGAGTTGTCCATCCCGCTTAATGACATCCCCGAAGAGTGGATGAAGAGGGAAACGGACAACGGTTGGCACTTTTTGAGCATCCCATTTTCCGCTTTCACTGTTCATGGGCGTCCGCCGAGTCTTGTTTTCGTCAAGCATTCTCGATTGTGGTTGGAGAAAAACGAACCGGGTACGGTAGTAGGAACGCTGGAATGGGCATCAATTGAGGCAACAGGAAATCAGTGGGAACGCGGTGTAGTCGCCAACGCAGAAACGGGGGCTATCACTACTACGGATGAGGAGTTCCTCGTAGGTACAAAGGATAATCATGATTTTGAAGAATATCTGGACGCCTACAAAATTATCGAAGCGAACGAAGATTTTAGCAAACTTCACCCCTATGTAGAAAGTGGCTTTGGATTTCAAGAACAACAGCAACGCGAACAGTCGTTGACCTTAACGTATACACTACAACAGGGCTCAATAGGCTTCACCTCCAAAACTTTGAAAGGAGCACGCGCCGGAGATGGACAGGATTTCTCCAAACACAATACCTTGCGATTCTGGCTATATAACCCACCTGGAAACCCAGAGGGCGCTACCTTTGTAATGCGTCTTGCCTCTTCTATACAAACCCAATCATACTACAATCCCTACTCCTATTATGACCGAGATAAAAAGCCAGAGGAAGAACCCAGCATCTTTGCAAAGGGTGTAAAGGATTACTACCTCTATCACCAAACATTAGATTTCAACGGCTGGAAACTGGTTGAAATCACACTAATGGACGAAGATAGCAATGGGCACCCGGATGGCTTTGAAATCGAGGGCGACGAAACGAAACTGTCGATGAGGAACGTCGGCGGAATACTACTCGGCGTCCAAAACGATACGGGCGGGGATGTAAACGGCGAAGTTTGGGTAAATGAGATTCATTTAATTAACCCGTTGGTGCGCTCAGGCTGGGCTGGACGTGGAAATTTCTCCTTTGGATTGGGCAATATATTAAACGTTCGCGGCGGTTACACTAAACAGGACAAGGATTTTGAGAATTCAGCGGGGCAAACAGGACGGCGAAGCAGGATGGATGCCGGTTACAGCACCAGCACCAACGACGCCAACATCGACGCGGAATTGAAAATCTTTCAGTGGCTGCCGGTTCGGTATAGTATTCGCTCACAGGAATCGGAAACGGAAAGCCGTCGCGGATACGGATACATAAGCAGCTACAACAGCGGCAGAAACGAGCTGAGAAACGATAACGTCGGGATTAAATTCACCCTCCGCAGGTTCCCAACCCTCTCCTTCGACTATGACAAACAGAACCACTGGAACGAACGCCGTGGCACGGAGATAAGCAACCTGTATAGCTACTCCTTCGGCTACGACATCAAAAATAAAATCTCCCTTGATACAGAATATCGCCACGAATACTCCACGCTTGACCCAACTACTGCTGATACAGATACCACAGGCTCAAGTGGTTATTCCTCCTACTACTCTCGGAGCGGAGATGAAATCATCGACAGTGGCATGATTTCCCTGCGTATTTCCCCCTTCTCCAGTTTCAGCCTGAACCCAACCTATGATGTGCGAAGGGAACTGGAAAAACGCCAATCCAGCAGCGGATATGGCGAACCTGAAGAAGAAGAGGAGGAAGCTAAATTCGTCCTTGCCTCGCGCGAACACAGGGTATCATTACGCCCACAAATTAACCGCAGCCTCTTCGGAATCCGCCCTTCCATCACCACCCGCGGCAGTTTCCGTGAAAACTGGTGGAGCGGGCAAAAGGATGCTTCCATCAATGCTAATGTGAGTTTGGGGCTGAACCTCCGCGCTAAAGAGTGGTTCCAACGAAAGGCGAAAAAAGTTGAGCGGAAGGATGAAAGTCAATATTCGGAGGTTAAACCCCCGAACGAACAAGGCACACCCGTGGACGCTGAGAAGGAAGAAAGTGACAAAACAAAGGAACTCTTAGAGGATACTAAGGGACAGGGTAGTGAACGTTCCCCATCCCGTTCAGAACCCGAACCAGGTGAGAAAACCGAGCAAAAGTCGGATAAGTTGAACCCAGTACAACCCGAACAGGAAGATAGCACCCCGCAACCCCAGTCGGACGAAAGACGAAACAAATTGGAGACGATAAAAGATATCGTCGGTTCGGATAGTTTCGAGGAAGCACTGCGAGAAAGCGAACTTGAGGAACGAGAATTAGAAAGATTGAAGCGATTTGGCGTTTCAGAGGAAGAGATTGAGGAGATGCAAGATTCAAGAAGCGATTGGATAAACCGCGATAAAGCCGAATTGGACAGGAAAATAAGAGAACGAGAGGCAAGAGGCGAAGAAGTACAAAAAGCAGGCATTTTGCGCAGGAGCATTGAGAGCTTCTCCGTAAATGTCGATACCAGTTTCGACATCCGCAATTATCTCAGAAGACTTGATTCTGGAGATAACTTCCTTGATATTCTCAAACTGCCAGACGATTCTGAAAAGCGAAGCCGCTCCACAGAAGGCAATCGCTATGGCTCACGACTCAGTTTTGACCCATTTACCTGGGCATCCCTCGGAGGCAGCTACAGGTACGACAACAACTTTACGAAATCCGCTGGAACGACATCCAGATATAAATCCAATTCTTATGAAAGCAACACCAAGTTTTTCAACTCGAAAAACTCCTCCAGCTTTCAATTGAGGTATGAAATGAGAACCAGCAACCGCACTAACGCCGCCGGGAAGAATATCTCAGATAGCAAATCTCATACATCCTCTTTGAGTTGGAGTCAAAACTGGCGCGGTGGTACCAGAACCTCGTTGGGTACGAGGTTAAGTTTCGGAGAGAGAGAACACAGCGGCGTAGAAAGCAGCAACCTAAGAATTACTCCCTCTTTCAGCATCGACTACAACCTGAAATTTGAAGGGGAATGGCGCATACCCATCCTGCATAAATCCATCAAACTGCCACAAACCCTCGCCGTGACGAATACCTTCTCCACCGCTATCCTCCGACAAAAATTAGGTGTCAACCGAGACGAAAAATCTGAGCGGTACGAAACCACCCTGAGAGTTAATTATAAACTGAGTACCCGTCTGAGCATGAATCTCAACCTGCATGTAAGCTATAATAATGACCGAGTGGAGGAAGGAAGGGATTATTTCTCAATTGGCAGTTCGGTTATGGTAAGAGGCGAGTTCAGGTAAATGGATTGAAGATTGAAAAAACAAAAGACAGAAGCCGCTGTTGACAGTTTTTTTTTCAATAGTCAATTTTCAAACGGGAGCGCAGATTTTGCGCTCCCGGTCAATAGTCAATCCAGAAGTCTCCCCCCACGCTTTTAGCTTTCTTGCCTGTTTTCTGTAAATCATGGTAGAGCATTCACAGACTGCTCGTGAGCGGGAAAAGACATTGTGGGGCTGGCTTTCCTGCTTTTTAAGACTCTCAACATCAGCCATATCCCAACCCCAACCATAACCAGGCTGTAAAGTTGCGGAACGCTCAAGCCGCGTATAAATTCGTAGTTGCTTAACTTCCAGAAAACCTTTTTCGCTAAATCAATATTCCTTTCTGGAAGATACAAAGTCCTTCTATCAACAAACATAAATTGGTTTGTTGTAGCAAAAACGACAACCGATGTAAGACGCCAGATTTCTGTGACAAATCTCTCAATGCCGCCCAGAATCAGGTAGAAGGAGAATATAAATCCGCGCGGGTGTTCTTTTTTCCTGTGGATGTACCAGAGAAAGAGGAAGATACCCACCGATATTATCGCTTCATATAGTGGCGTTGGATGTACACGCACATCGACAGGAACTACACCCTTTGGAAATGCCATAGCCCATGGCAGTGAGGAAGGCGGCCCGTAGTCGCCATCCCCTGCGAGCAGTCACCCCATGCGTCCAAAGGCGTAACCCAAAGCAAGCAACGGACCAATCGAATCAGCAACTTCTCCCAACGGCGTCTTGCTGCGAAGGGTAACCTCTACCACAGCAGCGGTACCGAAAATTACCCCCCCATACCAGACGAGTCCGCTGCCCAACCCGGAAAACAGGGTTTGGGGCGATTTTACAACATCTTCCCAATTCAACAAAGCTGTAAAGGCAAACGCACCAAGTACACCACCTACGACAACTGTTAAAACGAAGGAGTTCGTCAACTCTGGCGCTTCCATGTAAGGCGCAGCCACCCGCTTGAGCAACAAACGAGCGAGGAAAAAACCACCTGCTATCGCTATGTGGTAACCTAAAAGTAGGATAAATCCGCTGAGAAATGGGTGCCAATCCCACCCTTCAAGAATCGAAAAGGCTTTTGACCCAACGACTCCGCAGACTATAGCTACTAAAGTTATCGAGTTAGCTAAATCAGGATTATGTCCCTTCCTTTCCAGTTCGCGTCTAAGCAAAATACTTGTGACGATGAAACCTATCGCCATCATCAAACCGTAACTGTTTATAGAAAATGGACCAATTTGCACAATCCTTGGTAACATAATTTTCACCCATTCGGAAGTGGAAAATAGAGGATTTAGTCCTTCCGCACTCCGCCTTCCGTTTACCGGTGCCCAACCACAATAAACGCCACCGTCCCGGCTAACAAAATCTGAAATCCAGTTTTATAAAACACAATGTGTAACGGTTGGCAGAGCGAAATCAGTCCAAATGCAATCATGCCGATACTGAGCCATCCTACTAACCGTTTATGTCGCGAGGCGATTGCAAATGCTAACGTGCCGGCTAATAAGATGTACAACGCCGAACCGCGCAGCATCGGATTGCCTTGCTGAAATAAAAATATCACCCCTATCACAATCACGCATGCAGAGATTATTTCAATCCACTTCTTTCGAGGTGAAACAATCGCAAAAGCAAACGTACTTGATAATAATATGTGCAATGCCGAACCGCGTAGAAAAGACTTTGAAGGCAAATAAAGAAAAACTAAGCCGAGTAAAATTGCACACGCCGAGATAATTTCTATCAACCTTTTGTGCGGTGAGACAACGGCTAAAGTAATAGCGCCGATTAAAATCAGCGGCAACGCTAAACCGTGAAGCAAGACGCTTTTGGGTTGGTATACGAAGATTAAACCTAATAAGATGTTTATTATCGCTGATACTTGAATTAAGCTGTTTCGATTCATGATTTTTTACCCTCATTAACAAACTGCTCTAAAAAATCAGGTTGCCCTTGGAGTCCTTCCTCCGCTAAATCAATTTCCAATTGTCTCTGCTCATCCGTCATCGACAAATATGCGGCTTCCAATTGTTTCAACGCTTCTTTACGCTCCGCCTCCGGGTCAAAAATTTGAATAATGTAGCGCTTACCTGTTTTTCCGCTCAATGGCTTTTTCAATTCCAGATGCGTTGCATCAATCATAATTGCCTCTACCAATGTCATGAAATCATCTCCCTTACAAATTTTTCAACCAAAATTCACCATCAGAACACGACACATCAACCCGCCCTGTCTGCGCAGTTTGTATTCCGAAGAGAGCTTTCCGCCAAGTTTTTTCAAAATCGCCGTCACAGCATCGTACATGTCCTCTGAAATTAGCAACACCATCCTGCCATGAGGTTTTAGCACCCGCCGAATATCAGGTAAAGAATGTAAAGTTGACTGCCTGTGTATGCGTCGAAAAGATGGCTCAGTAACGACAGCGTCAAAGAGCGCAGTTGGAAAAGGCAGATGGGCGGCATCACAGATAACGCATTTTTTGTCTGATGCTCTTTTTAATCCAGGGCTTAAACTCATGTCTATGTCCGAGGCTACGATGTTTAAGCGACGCCTGCTTGCTTCTAACACAATGCCGCCAAATCCTGCAAAAGGGTCAAAAATCAGCTCGCCAGGGGCGAAGCTTCTTTTGGTGCCAGGCGAAAGTTGGGCTATGTTAAACATGAATTTTGCATCGAGTGGGGATAGCCCACGGTGGAATTTGTGTCCTTTCGCTTGTATAAGTGTTCCATTTTTTTCTATGAGAAAGCCGCGATTATGCGGAGAATTCTTTAACCGTTCATCTTCATCCTGAACGTAAACTTCTGAAAAATGTATTTTCAGGTTGCCCAGACGCCGCCAACCGAGATACCAACGTCCGGTTGGTTTCGGCGGAAGGTGTTCTCCAAGGTAGGGTTCTTCGTGCATTTGGAGAATGGCCAGTGTATAGCCCAAATTCTGTGCAATTTCTGACATGCATTCCGGTTGCAAACTTAAACTTACCCACAACCGATGCCGCCCACGCATCTCTCTTGCGATGTCCAACCCATATTTTCTGAAAACCGCGAGAAATTCTGCTTTGGCAACTTCGTATTCAATGCCAACGCCGCCCCTTGCAGAACGAAAAATTATTTGATATTTCATTTTTTCGCCTGTTTATTCCCCCTCTGGTGAGCAGAGCAACACGCGCTCTTCGTTTATTGGTTACTCGACCAGATATTAGGATAAGGCAAAAGGGAGAAAATGTCAAGTAAATTTTGAGCAAGTCCATCAAGTATTTTCAAAAGTAACCAGTCATAGTCTCAATGCAAATACACTGTTGTAAACATTAACTTTATTTTTGAAAATTACCTAAATTTCATCGTTACCATATCCTGATTTCAAAGTCTAATATAATGAAACCAATCGAAAGAGGATAGAGTATGGCAAGGGAAATAAACCTGAGTTTGGTGGAACAGGGCAAAAACGGCGATATTTCCTCGTTTGAGAAGCTCTTCTACCTTCTCAAAGATGATGTTTACAACACAGCCTTTCGGGTTCTGGGAAATCATCAAGATGCTGAAGATATAACCCAGGAGGCGTTCGTTAAGATTTGGCTTAATCTGAAGGGCTTCAAGATGGGAAGTTCAATCAGAACATGGGTTTACAGGATAACTGTGAACCTCTGTTACGATTTTCTGAAAAGACAAGTGAGAATCCCCTTTGACGAAGAGCCGGTTGAGAATTTTAAGGAGCTTTCGTCAAACAAAAACCCCTTGCTTCTGCTCACGGAGAAAGAACTGGGGGAGAAGATTGAGGAGACTTTCAATCTGCTTTCTCCGGATAGCAGGTTAATCCTCACATTGAGGGAGCTTGAAGGATTGCCATACGGGGAGATAGCCGATATTTTGGATTGCAGTGTAAATGCCGCTAAGATGAGAGTACATCGGGCGAGGGTTGAATTTAAAAAAATTATCTCAAAATATCTTGAGGATGGAAAAGATGACGTGCGAAGAATATAGAAAACTTTTCTCAAATTTCATAGATGGTGAGCTAAAGGACTTGCAGATTGAGGATTTCAGGAACCACCTTAACAACTGTAAAGCCTGCAAGGAAGAGTTTGAGAGGTTCAGACAAGCCCAGACGCTACTCAAGCTTCTGCCCAAAAAGGAAGCCCCGCCTGAACTTTGGGGGATGATAGAAACAAGGGTAAGGCTTGGAGAAGGGAAATTGGTTTCTTTCTTCCCGTTGGAAGGCATTTTCGATAGGTTCGTACTTGAAGAAGTACCCTCACCGCCAGTTCCCATATACGGAATATCGTTCGGAATGCCACGATGGGGGCAATCAGCTTTCAGTGTGAACCGATGAATATACCAGGAGGCAAACGAAAATGAAAAAGGGTTTAGAAGTAAAAAAGATTGTTTTCGGGGAATTGAGGCAGGTAGGTTCACAAGAGTTTAGCGATTGCTTAGGAATGAACCTACCATGGGATGGACTCATGGATGGCACTGATGTAAAGCTACTTTTGGCTAACAACTCAAAGGAAACGAAGAAAGCGTACATTGACGCTATCTCAAGACCGGATATCCTACAAGCTGAATTGCAGTCGGGTTTCCACACTGATGTAGACGTTAAACCAGGCGAGGAGAAGGAAGTAATTTACATAGTCCCCATGTTTAGCATATCTTCCTCCGATTACAGGGATTACACCGGTCCGTGGAGATGTATCGTAACGATAACGGTGTTCGACCAGCAACTCCAAGGTAAGGTTCTTCTCAAGAAGGTGAAATACTACGACATCCCGGCTAAAGTTGAAGTAGACGCACTTGAGGATAGCAAGTTTGATATTCACGAAGCACTAAGCGAACTGGAGAAAACGACAGTTCTACATGATTTCCATATTGAGGGAAGTCCAAAGGAAAGCGTCAAATCTATCAAGGCGAAGCTTTTCAATTTCGGCGAGAATATACAGTATATCGGGATAGACATGAGGGCTGAGAGAAAAAAAAGGAAAGAGGGCCACTCATGGGGCTACGGGACTCAGCTTTTCTACAAAGTCAACCCCAAAGAGGAAATTCCTGTGGAAATTGACCCCGGTTCTGCCCTACCAGCAGAGGTATCCCCAGAGTTTCTGACCGGGATGGAGTATCTGAAGATAAGAGCCGTGAGCATCCCGGAACATGTGTTCAAGAACCAGAAAGCAAGGCTGTGGTTCATCCGTAGAAGCTGTGAGGAAGAAGAAAATTACAAAAGCCTCATAGCGAAGTTTGACTTTTACTTCAAGGAAGACGAATAGCGAGTTGACGTACCCAATATTTTTCTGGAAACAGCATAGAAATTTATCTTGACAAAATGATTTGCAAAATGATATAAATAACCGCAAAGGGGTTTATGTGCGTATTTTATTAAAGAATGTTCATAATGTTCCGTATTTTGTTAAAATTACCTAAACAGAATAAAACGTTAGTGGGAGTTTAATATTTAGACTTTTTTAACACCCACAAGGTATATTTTAATATGATGAATATTATTGCAAACTATATCATGCAAGAATACTTTAAGGACGAGGATAAGACAAAAGAACAACTCATGGATGAATTGGTAAAACTGCGTCAGCGGGTTACTGAATTGGAACAATGGGAGCAGAAGCGGGCGGAGGCGCGATTTCAAAGGCAAGGCGTTGTGTTGGAGGCGATTAACAAGGTGCTTTTAGAGACGTTGACGTGTGAAACTGACGAAGAGGTGGCCCAAACGTGTCTTGCCGTGGTTGAGGAGTTGACCTCAAGTAAGTTTGGTTTTATCGGCGAAGTAAATGAGGCAGGGCGTTTTGATACTATTGCCCTAAGCAATCCAGGTTGGGATGCGTGTAAAATCAGCGAGTCGAATGCAGTGGTAATGATTAAAGACATGGAGATTCGAGGCGTCTGGGGTAGGGCACTCAAGGACGGAAAATCCCTGATAGTCAATGCCCCTTCCTCTCATCCCGATAGCGTTGGGATTCCCGAAGGGCATCCGCAGTTGACCGCTTTCCTTGGTGTCCCTTTGAAATACGCAGGCAAGACGATTGGGATGATTGCCGTGGCTAATAAAGAGTCTGGCTATAACCAAAATGACCGAGAAGCTGTGGAAGCGTTATCTGTATCCTTTGTGGAAGCGTTGATGCGCAAGCGGAATGATGAAGAATTGACTAAATACCGCGAACACCTTGAGGAACTGGTGGATGAGCGCACAACCCAATTGAGGACTACTAATGAACAACTTCAACGAGAAATCACTGAGCGCAAGCGGGCGGAGGATAGGCTCAAGGAGAGTGAGGAATGGTTTCGGGCTTTGGTTGAAAGCACAAGTGATTGGGTATGGGAAGTAGATGCCAACGCCGTCTATACCTATGCCAGTCCAAAGATAAAAGAGCTTTTGGGATATGAGCCAGAGGAGGTAATTGGCAAGACACCGTTCGATTTCATGTACCCGGAGGAGGCAGAACGTATCGTAGCAGAGTTTAAAGCCATTGCAGAAGCACAGAAGCCGTTTGAAAGGTTAGAGAATACAAACCAGCACAAGGACGGCAGATTAGTCGTGCTGGAAACCAGCGGTGTGCCTATTTTTGACACCAACGGTGATTTTATGGGTTATCGGGGCATTGACCGGGATGTCACCGAGCGCAAACAGGCAGAGGAGGCACTGGCAGAGGAACGCAATCTGTTGCGTACTCTGATAGACAACTTGCCAGATTATATCTTTGTTAAAGATACCGAGAGTCAGTTTATTATCAATAACATTGCGCACATGCACATCTTGGGGGCGGCAGCGCAGGAGGAGGTAATTGGAAAGACGGACTTCTACTTTTTTCCTCAAGAACTGGCAGCACAATATTATGCTGATGAACAGGATGTCATCCGGTCAGGGCAACCTTTAATCAACCGGGTAGAATTTACGATTGACCGGGAAGGGAGAAAGCAATGGCTCTTAACCTACAAAGTACCTTTGCGCGACAGTAGTGGCTCAATTGTGGGGCTTGTTGGTGTGAGTCGAGACATTACCGAGCGTAAGCAGGCGGAGGAGGCACTCCAGCGGGAAACAGCAAAGTTAGGGGCAATGGTATCTGGTATGAAAGAAGGGGTGGTGTTCGCCGATGCGCAGGATTGCATCGTCGAGGTCAATCCGTATTTCACCAAACTCATAGGGCTGAAGCGGGATGAACTCATCGGCAAAACGCTGTGGGACTATCATCATGGCGCAATAGCAGACAAGTTGCGTAGCCATATTCAGAGATTCCGCGCTCAACCAGACTCGCCCCCGGTTATCGTCCAACGCCCTCTAAATGATGCTCGGAACGAAGTGGAGAGGCGAAGCGGCCTTTCACAGGTAATCATGCGGATGCAGCCTATCCATCGGGATGGGGTATATGATGGTGTCTTGCTAAACGTTATTGATGTAACTGCACTGGTGAATGCCAGGTGTGAGGCGGAGGAGGCAAACCGTGCCAAAAGTGAGTTCCTTGCCAATATGTCCCATGAATTGCGGACGCCCCTTAATTCCATCATCGGGTTCGCAGAGATACTGCGGGATGGCATCTGCGGGGAATTAAATGAAGACCAAATGGCATCCGTTATCGACATCTACGAGAGTGGAAAACATCTGCTCCAAATGATTAATGATATTCTTGACCTTTCCAAAGTTGAAGCGGGTAAAGCGGAACTTGAGTTAGAGGAATTTTCTGTGGACAGGGCTATGGATGAGGTACAATCAATCATTCGGGAGATGGCTTACAAAAAGCGGTTGAAACTACAAATTGCCGTTCCCGAAGGCTTACCGGATGTCTACGCGGACAGGGTGAAATTCAAACAGATAATGTATAACCTGTTGTCCAACGCGGTGAAGTTTACTCCAGAGAAGGGAAGCATCACCATTGACGCGGATTTCAATGGTGATGAATTTCTGATTTCCGTCGCAGATACAGGTATAGGCGTTGACCCGGAAAAACACGAGGCAATATTTGACGAGTTCAAACAACTGGATTCCTCCCACTCGCGACAATATGAAGGGACAGGGCTGGGGTTGGCACTGACTAAAAGGCTTGTGGAACTGCACGGCGGTAGAGTCTGGGTTGAAAGCGAAGGGTTAGGTATGGGAAGCAAATTCTCCTTCACTTTGCCAGCCAGAAAACCGGATACTGAAGTTAGTCAGAATATGTTGGAGAAGTTGCCTTCAACTGTTCAGGAATCAGACAACTCGACGGGAAGGACAATTTTAGTGGTAGAAGATAACGTGCAGGCGGCGCAGTTGTTATGTATATATCTCACCGAAGCGGGATACAACACCGTAGTCGCGACCGATGGAGAGAAGGCGGTGAAGATGGCTCAAGAAGTCAACCCCTTCGCTATCACTCTGGATGTTATGCTGCCTAAGAAAGACGGCTGGCAGGTAATGCAGGAGTTGAAGAGCTTCCAGGATACGCGCGACATCCCGGTTGTTATCATCTCCATCATTGATGACCAAAGTTTGGGGTTCAGCATGGGCGCTGTGGGTTATTTGGTCAAACCCATAGATAAAGACCAACTTGCATGTATTCTGAATAAACTTGAGTTTGCGGAGAATGCGGAAGACGTCACCCCCCGAATACTGATTATTGATGATAATCCAGAGGATGTGAAACTGATGGAAGCAATACTGCACAACGAAGGCTTCGATGTTCTGAAAACTTTGAGCGGCGCGGAAGGTATTGCCAAAGCCATTGAGGAACGTCCTGATTTGATTGTTCTTGACCTACTTGTGTGCCACACAAGCGGGTTTGATGTGGTTAAATCCCTTCAGGAACACCCGGAGACGCGGAACATTCCCATCATAATATGTACTGTGAAGGAATTGACCGCTGAAGATAGGGAAAAACTTAACAGCAAGGTAAAGTCCATAGTTCCAAAAGGCGAAGATGCAAAAACTCGCCTTTTGGAAGCAGTGCGAAAGATAGAACAGTTTCAAAGGACAAAAGGGGCGGAGTAAAAATCAGCCATCCAACTCAAGACAAGTGTTCATCAAACCACGCCAAGATGCGTTGCCAATAATCCTGACGGCTCGCATGATTCCAGCCTGACGGCGAATGTTCCTGTCCAAGATAATTGGCTAAAACTACTTTCTTGTTTAATCGGCGTAACCCGGAAAACAGCTCCTCCGCTTGTAACACGTCGTGTTTATGTTTAGAGCCGACGATTAATAACAGGGGTGTTTCCACCTTATCCAAGTTGAAAATTGGTGAGTTTTCAATATATCGGCTCTTCTGTTCCCACAGATTCCCACCCATCAAATCATCGCGGTTATAAAAGTTGTATCCCTCTTCCGTAAGTGTGCCGTCGGAACTGATGAGATTGCAGGTTCCGGCTGCGCTGACGGCTGCACCAAATCGTGTGGTTTGAGTAATCAAAAAGTTCACACCTGAACCCCCGAAGCTATGTCCCATAATCCCTAAACTTTGAGAATCAGCAATTCCCAATTCAATAACATAGTCTATCCCAGAAAACACAGAAGCGGATAACTGAGGCATCGGAGGGCCCTCTTTTAGCGGTGTATCGGGTGCCAGGACAGCATATCCGTGGTTGGCAAGAATTTGCAGGTTGTCGGCATCTACTTCACTGACACCGAAAAGATTAACATAGTATGAAATTGGGAAACCAGGATAGATATAGGTAATCAGAGGATAACGTTCACCTTTTTGATAATTGACGGGAAGCAGCAAGGTGGCATGTAGCTCTTTTCCTGATGGACTTTTCCAAGAGATGAGACGCGTCTCTCCGAAGGAAAACTCGGAAATCTCAGGATTCAGGAATGATACCTGACGTGGCTTTTCAAAACTCAGGTCAATCAGGAACAGCTCCGGCGGGGAATCAGAATACTCAGCCGTATATACTACTTGACCAGCTTGAGGGGAAACATCTGTGTGAAACAGCGAATCATACCAACCCCAGTGAAAAGAATCTTCTTCCATCAATTTTTCGATGACGCCAGTTTGATAATCAAGGCGATACCAACCCGGACGTTTTGTGTTGCCATCCCATGTTTGCAAGTAAAAATATGTCTCATCCTGAAGCCAAACCGTCTGTTTCCCGTTTTCGTGAAGCACGTTGTAAACGGGAAGATGGAAATTCTCTGTCAGGTTGCGGACGTTGCCCGTCTCAATAGATACTTCCCACAGGTTTCGCCGTCCAAAGCAGAAACAGCGTTTGCCATCGGGATGCCAGAGCGGAGGTGCATATTCATGGTTAAACTTCACTTGATGGGCTTGCGTGATATTGGTAATGCCACCCGTTTCCACATCAACAATACAGAAATGCCCCTCATGGAAATAACTGATAAAGTTGCTATCAGGCGACCAACTGAAAGACACCCCGTAGCCACTACCAACATCCTCAACCAAACGCCGTGGCTGCAATTCATCAAGCGGAATAACCCAAAGGTTGCGTTCATACAAATCTATGACAGCAACCGCCCGATTATTAGGCGCAACTGCAAAACCGTTGAAGTAAATTTCCTTCATCAGCCTTCGGAACTCTCCGGTTGCAACGTCAATCAACCCAAGGGCTTCAACCCGGTCGGCACCTTTTCCTTTTGAGGGTGTCCTTTCAGAAGGAATATGCCGCCAGACCCGGACTATTGAACTTTCCGATTGCGAATTCGTCCCTGCAATTTCTCTTGATAAGTTGGATTGGCGTTCCGATTTGAGTTTCGTCAGGACATACTTACCATCGCTCGTCCACTTAGGAATTTCAAATGCGTATAAAGTACGAATCGCTGCATCGCAAAGCAGTCGGGAGGTTTGGGGCTGTTTTTCCCAGAGCCAAAGTTGAGGAATTCCGTGCCTGTCGGAGTAAAACACAAGCTGTTCGCCATCAGGTGACCAACGCGGAGACCAACTTGTTCCCCAATTTAGCGTGAGGTTCTGCGAAGTTTTTGAATTAACCTCCGTCACCCAAATCTCGCTCCCCTCCATAGACACCGACGCACCGGTCAAGGTGAATCTTTCACCCCCGAACCGTCGCTTCTGAGCACTGAGAACGCTGTAAGCAAGCCAGTTCCCATCCTTTGAAAGGTTGATAGGAGCACGCTGGCAAAACCTTTTGATGGATAAAGTATCGTTGATGGTAAATTTTCGTTTCATCTCTATTTTGGGGGAGACAAGCCAAAGGAATTGAATATTGTCTATTGACAGTAACCGATTGAAGATTCTGAAGCTCTGCACGCCTGAAGTCGAAAAGCGAGGCAAAGCCTACGCTTTTAGGTTCAGAATGCTGAATTCTAAATGTATTATCACTAATTGCCTTATAATCCCCATATTTACTCTAAACCACCCCCAAACCCCCTCTTTCTTATTGTGGCTCTGAACCCTAGCCACGGAAACCCCTTCTGATTCGGAGAATCAGGAGGGGAGGAAAAAAGTGTAGGCTTTGCCTGCACTTTTTGGCCGCTCACCTGCTTTAAGATAACACCCTTTCTCTGAAACGAATCTCTGTGGATATAGACAACGAAAAGATGAAAAAGGTTAGGAAAAAAACGCGAAATATTTATGCTGATTTAGGATTTTGCAGAAAATAAAATCACCCACTTGCTCGGTTTGGATTGGCAAATCCAAACCATAACCGTTGGATTATTTTCTTTGAAATTCCTTAGTCCATGCCCTTTGAGAATTCCTGCTTTTTTAGTTGTGTGCTTGACGAATAAGTGTTTTCCTGTTATAATTAGTTGAAGAGAGTGCCGAGCTTGGGGACTGTTGGTTCATTTCATGAGTCCGCATAGGGTGTTACAGAGAGTGGACGGACTTCAGAGGCCGCTACAACGGAGTAACGTTGCGTGGCGTCTCCTCTCTGTCTGGACATTTCTTACCCTACATGAATTTAAAAATTGAACCACTATTGGGCTGAAATTGGTGTTATTATGCCGCAAAGGGAAAAAAACTATGATGTCAGGAATAATCTTAGCCGCAGGCGAATCGAAACGCATGGGAGAACTAAAACAGCTTTTGCCCTTCAAAAATAGCACAATCATCGAAACTGTGATAGACAATCTCTCCAGCGCGAAATTAAATGAATTGATAGTCGTCTTGGGATGCGAAGCGGAGAGGATAACCGAGCGGATTAAACACAAACCCATCAGAATCGCTTACAATTCCGATTACAAACAGGGGATGTTGACATCGGTAAAATGTGGACTGCGCGCCGCTGTCGAAGGCGCAAACTGCGATGCAACGTCAGACCGAAAGGATGCGATTTTGGTCGCTCTGGTTGACCAGCCGTTTTTAACAACCGAACTAATCGACAAAGTCATCAAAGAATTTTGCATAGGAGAGAAGGGCATCGTTCTACCCAGTTGCGATTATAAGCGTGGACACCCAGTCATAATTGATTTGAAATACAAGGACGAAATCCTCAATTTAGAAGGCGAAGACGCTGGCTTACGGGATGTAATCCGCGCCCACCCCGAAGATATATTTTACGTGGAGGTTGACACAAACGCCGTCATCAGGGATATTGATTATCGTGAAGATTACTTGAGGGAATTCGGTAAGGAGAAGTAGCTTTGAGATTCAAATGGCATTTTATTTTATCAATCCTAATTTGCATTCTAAGCTCTTGCGCATCCGCCCCCATTCAGCGACTAACGGCGGGCGATTATGCGCCAGATTTTACCATATCTGACCAATATGACCAAAAATTCACTCTCAACCAATTCAGCGGCCAGGTCATTTTGCTATTTGGTTGTGACAGACACAGTGCGGAATATGCTGGCTTTTGGATGCAATCTGTTGAGGAAAAATACGCAGGGAAAATTCAGATTCTAAAAATAATCAATGGCAAAGGTGTGCCTTTTTTCCTCAAGGGTAGGGTAAAAAAGGGACTTAGGAGTGAAGTAGATGGACACAGGATACCGAGTATTTTATTGGATTGGAAGGGCAAAGTTTTTAGACGTTACGGCATGCGCCCAAAAGCCTGTAATTTAGTTTTAATTGATAAATCAGGCGTCATCCGACATTTCCAGAGTGTTACCATACGAGATGACGAAAAACTCAACGTGCTATTTGAGGCGATTGATAAGATAATTTAGTTGCCCTCAATGATTTTGCATTTTTTTCTTGACAGTACATGCGTGAGATGTTAACCTAAATGGAATGCTACATAATTGGCTGCAAGTTAAGAAAATTCGTTACATGTTTGAATTTATCGGGTTATGCGAACAAAATGCTGTTAGGTGAAATATGGTGCAATCTATTCCGCGATAGGAAATATTATGATTACAATTGATAAGTCATTGAGTGCAAGGAAAAAAGATTTATTGAGTTATTTCAGGGATAGGGGGGCTGAATCATTAGAAGAGGTAAGAAGAACTTATGGGGACAATGAGTTTAAAAAGCGCGCAAAGGCAATAAATAAAGCCGCTACCAGAACAAAGAACGCTTTGATAAAAACTATAGTGCAGAAGGCAACGAGGCAAAGATGGGCTAACGATGATATTTTAAAGTGCATTTTAATGATAACTTATACCAGTGACATCGTAATTCTTGAATGTAGGAATGAAGTTTGGCCCTATGAGTATATGGCATTTTCTCGTAGAATCGGCGAATTATGGGAACCCTTTTGTAAATTGTGCTTTGAGTTTCCAATTAGGGATATTAGTTTATTCGTTCCTCCGCTTTTTTCAGAGGTTAAAAAGAAGTTTGCAGACGAAATTGAGGATTACATTGCGCGCTTGAGCATAAGCAGTGAGCAGAAGATGACATTAAAACGATATTACGATAAAGTGTGGAGCTTAGTTACTTCTGGTGAAATAAAGTTAGAACTTGACCTACATTTCGAACTCAAGTGTGAGAAGATAGTTGTAGATTTCAAAAGTGGTTTTGGTTCAAACGAAAAAGGCAATGTCAACTACCCCTCCTGAATCGCAGATTCAGAAGGGGCTTGTAAAAACAAGT
>CAZRLY010000050.1:0-24010 GCA_964601015.1 uncultured bacterium | reverse complement strand
GTTTTGTCGGGGATGGTACGGAGAATAAATAGAAAGGTAGATGTTTTTAACGTTGCTGAAGCAACAGATGTTTCCCGTATTGTCGCCCTTTTCCTCGTTACACTCGGTGGGTGGGAAAGTCGGGGTTTCACGAAGTGAAAGGGCGACACCCGACTTTCCCACCCAACAATGTGAGGACATCCTATGAAACTAAAAGATAAGGTAGCAATTGTAACTGGCGCATCACGCGGCATAGGCAAAGCGATAGCAGAAAAATTTTGTCAGGAAGGCGCGGTTTGTGTGGTATGTTCACGAAGCAAAGAAAGAGTTTCTAAAATGGCGGAAGAACTCGAAAAAACGGGTGCCAAAGTTTTTGCAGTTCAGGCTGATATATCTAAGAAGGAGGATGTCGAGTCTCTCGTTGACGTTACTTTGCATGAGTTTGAACGTATCGACATCTTAGTCAACAACGCAGGTATCACTCGCGACACGCTGTTAATGCGAATGAAGGATGCTGACTGGGAAGATGTGTTGAATACTAATCTTACAGGCGTTTTTCTCTGTACACGCGCTGTAACGCGGCAGATGTTGAAACAGAGAAACGGTAGGATTATCAACATCTCTTCTGTTATCGGGTTGACGGGAAATGTTGGTCAGGCGAATTACGCTGCGGCAAAGGCGGGGATTATCGGCTTTACCAAATCCGTAGCCAGAGAGTTAGGACGGCGAAACATAACAGTGAACGCAGTAGCGCCCGGATATATCGCGACAGATATGACTGCGAGCTTGTCTGAAGAATACAAACAACGGATGTTTGACCTGATTCCGTTGGGACGCTCGGGTACGCCTGAAGATGTCGCTGAAGTGGCAGCGTTCTTAGCTTCTGATTCAGCTAACTACATAACGGGACAAATAATCCAGGTTGACGGCGGAATGGCAATGTGAACGGAAAGGCAATATTTTTGTTTTGGCTGCAACGGAGAAAATAATTATGTTGTAGAGTTAATGACATAATTATTCAACTCTTCGCCACACCCAAAACGAACAACGGACTTTTGTCCTTCCGCCTTCCGAGAGAGAGAAGGGAGGTGATTCTTAAGTGGCAGTAAGCGAAGAAACAATTATAGAACTCATCGCAGATAGCTTAGACATTGACCAAGAGAAAGTCACCATTGACGCTTCTTTTCAAGATGACCTAGGTGCAGATTCGCTGGATACTGTTGAATTAGTCATGGCTTTTGAAGAAGAATTTGATATAGAGATTCCTGACGAAGAAGCCGAGAAGATAAGGACAGTGAAAGACGCTGTTGACTATGTGAATAAACACGCCTAAGTAGATGACACAAATTCCCCATGTGTTGATAAAATTATAGTAACGCAAACTGTTAGTTTGCACAGCGACACACCGTAATGCAAACTAACAGTTTGCGCTACAACGAAAATTTTGTCATGGGGAAGTAGATGAAAGCTTCGTAGTAATCGTAGGGAAAGGGGCAAATATTCGTGGAGAGAGTGGTTATCACAGGAATGGGTGTTGTTACACCCGTTGGCAATAACAAGAATGAGTTTTGGAAATCAATCTCTTCTGGCAAAAGCGGGATATGTAAAATAACCCATTTTGACGCTTCAAACCTGCGAAGCCAGATAGCAGGCAAGGTAAAGGACTTTCAACCCCAGGATTTTCTCAGTCGCAAGGAAGCCAGACGTTTCCCACTTTTCATCCAATATGCAATCGCATCTGCAAAGATGTCCTTAGAGGACGCTTCTCTGAGTTTATCAACCGTGGATTTATGTCGAGCAGGGGTTATAATTGGGTCAGGAATTGGCGGTATTGCAGTCATTGAGGAGAATCACGCCATTCTTCTTTCGCGTGGGCCGAAATGGGTAAGCCCATTCTTCGTACCTTTTGAAATCATCAACATGGCATCGGGGCAAATATCCATCATCCTCGGGCTCAAAGGGCCGAATTCTGCTGTCACCACAGCATGCGCGACAAGCAATAACGCCATTGGCGATTCCTTCAAGATAATTCAACGTGGTGATGCAGATATCATGTTCGCCGGCGGTACCGAAGCCCCACTAACACCTTTGACTATTGCAGCTTTTTGCTCAATGCGAGCTTTATCGACAAGAAATGATGAACCCCAAAAGGCAAGCCGCCCGTTTGAAAAAAATAGGGACGGGTTTGTCATGAGCGAAGGCGCGGGCGTAGTTATTTTAGAATCTCTCAAGCACGCCCAAAAAAGAAACGCTCGAATTTACGCAGAAATCGTCGGATACGGAATGAGTTCAGACGCCTATGATATGGTTCAGCCGGACAAAGATGGCGATGGTGCTTCCCGAGCAATGTTAGCCGCTATCAATGACGCAAAAATTTCTACAGATGAAGTGGATTACATAAACGCACATGGTACTTCTACCCTTGTGGGGGATGTATCAGAAACGTTAGCCATCAAAAAAACCTTCGGGAAGAGGGCGTATTCAATTCCAGTTAGCTCCACCAAATCAATGACCGGGCATTTGCTGGGCGCAGCAGGCGCTGCTGAAATGGTAGCTAGCGTATTGGCTATTGAAAACAATTTTATCCCGCCTACCATCAACTATGAAGTTGTTGACCCTAATTGTGACTTAGATTATGTTCCCAATGAAGGGCGTCCTGCCCAAATCAATGTAGCCCTTTCAAACGCCTTCGGGTTTGGCGGACACAATACTACTCTGATTGTAAGAAAATACATTGATGAGTAAAACTTAAAAGCGTAACAACCGGGCGGGATAATCAGAAGATGTCGGCTAAACCGTCATCTTTCCCACACAGCCATGTTACATCAATTAGAGAAACGGCTTGGATACCAGTTTCAAAACATATCCATGCTGGAATTGGCTCTTACTCACAAATCGGTCGCTTATGAAAAGCCGAAAGCGGGTGAACCGGAAGTGAAGGTTGCGTCCTCTCTTCTCAGTCGGTTCACAAAATGTCGGTCAAGCCGCCATCTTTTGGCTTTGCCTTCATTTCTTCGCCCCGCTGCAAAACTGCGGGGCGAAGCGGCCTTTCAAGGGAACAATACCGCCGAACACAATGAAAGATTGGAATTTTTGGGTGACGCTGTTTTAGGACTTATTGTTTCTTCCTTCCTATATGAAACCTTCCCTGAATATAACGAGGGACAATTATCAAAGCTGAAGGCTGTGGTAGTTAGCAGGACAATCCTCGCTCTGTGCGCGAAAAAACTCGGGTTGGGACAATACATAATTTTCGGGGCTGGTGAGGCGGCAACAGGTGGCAGTGAAAAAGAATCCAATCTTGCTGACGCGCTTGAGGCTGTCATTGCAAGTATCTACCTTGATGGAGGTTTCCAATCTGCGCAGCGTTTCGTGTTAAAAATCCTTGAGGATAAAATCCAACAGCTTGCCCAAGATGAAATCAAATACGATTACAAATCCGCTCTCCAACAACACTGGCAAGCGACCAAAAAAGAAACCCCTGTCTATTCTGTTATATCCGAATCTGGACCGGCTCATGACAAGATATTTGAAATTGAGGTGACTCTATCAGGTATGCCTTACGGACGGGGAATTGGAAGAAGTAAAAATAAGGGGGAACAACAAGCGGCAAAAGCAGCATTGGATAAATTAACGTAACCCTGCATTAAAATCCAACCGGAACAAAAAAATGAGCAGCCGAACACCACATGGTAAACACAGAGCAAATGACCCAATCAGACCAACTGCTTTAGCATATCAAAACAAGGAAAACCCCAAGGAAGTTTACATTGATAACGAGACGGGTAATACCATTTATGTTGGGAATAATGGTAGAACCCATGTGTTCACACAAGATGGTAAACACCATACCAGCTTTTTTACTACCAGGCGAAACCGTATTCGGCGAGTTGTAGCAGGTAAGTGGTTAAGGAAATTTGGAGATGGTTAATGTGACGACTCCCCCTGATTCATCAGGGGGCTTCTCAGAGAACGCATACGGCAATCCGTTACGTTAGCCCCTGAAGGCTCCGTCCGAGCCGTGGGATGCTCATCTTTTGACACCCGTTTCGTTTTACATGATACAGGCTAATTTAGTATCAAAACCTCATACGAAACTATATCAAAGATTTGTCTTGAATAACGTTTTTCGTTTTGGCTGCAAGAGAGACTGGACTGTCAATGGCATCAATACCATTAAAGGTTTCCGCTCAGTTGCACCCAAAACAAATACACCTATTCAAGACAGAGACAGCAGACTGCGTTAAGCAGTAAACGTCGGTACTTTCAACCTTACGTTTGGTACAATTATACCATAAAATGTATCGAAAAGCAAGACTAAAATAAGGAGGCGTCAATTCTCCACCCAGATAAATCAGGGTATCCCCTTGACGCAAATATCTATGGAAATTCTTAACATGAGAGAAGTTGCATCGGTAAAATTAATGGACATTGAAATTTCTGAAGATGAATTGGATGTATATGAAAGCTGCCTAAGTTATGTGCTGCAAAGTTGCGCGACAAGAGAAGTCGAAAATATCTGTGGCGCTACAAAAGATGAACTTGAAGGCATGCGAGAGAACTTAGCCGCTCTGTTGCGAAAATATACTGATTTATAGCAATTTGGGAATATCCATCGGATTGTCCGCCACAGTAACGCCAGCGTTTTTCAGCGCATCTATCTTGCTTTTTGCATCGCCTCTGCCGCCGGTGACGATAGCGCCGGCGTGTCCCATCCTCTTTCCCTTTGGCGCAGCTTTCCCCGCAATGTAACCTACGACAGGTTTGGACATCTTATTTTTAATGAACTCAGCCGCCGTTTCCTCCTGTGTCCCGCCGACTTCCCCCACGATAACCACGGATTCTGTCTCATCGTCTGCCTCGAACAGTCCCAGAAAATCAACCAAATCCGTACAGACAATCGGGTCCGCTCCCATTCCGACTGCGGTACTTTGCCCTAAACCAGACTCGCAGAGTGCGCCCGCAACCTCATAAGTTAAAGTTCCGCTTCTGGAAATCAGTCCAACCGTACCGGGGCAGAACATGTTGATGGGCATGATGCCGATTTTTGTCTTTCCGGGTGAGATGATGCCTGGCGTGGTTGGGCCGATTACCGTTACGCCGTTAGATTTGGCGTAAGCTCTGATGCGCATGGTGCTGTGAACGGGGACGTGTTCTGTTATCAACACGACAACCTTTATCCCCGCGTCAATCGCTTCGTAACACGAATCTTCTGCAAAAGCCGCTGGAACGAACAATATCGACGCGTCAACTTGGTGTTCGGATAGCGCATCTTCGACGCTATCATAGACAGGAACATCGTGGACTTTTTGTCCTGATTTACCGGGAGTGACACCAGCGACTATCTTAGTACCTTGGGATAGCATGTGACCGGTTTGAATTGCGCCAATCCTGCCTGTGATTCCTTGTACCAATACCTTTGTGTTCTCATTTACCAAAATACTCATAAGACAATCTCCACATTTACACTATCTGATTGGCAAAAAAACGACGGTGAAAAATTTGAAATTAACGAAACTCCGACGACTACTAAATTTCTATTCCCAATTCCAGCTTTCAGTTATTTTCGGGAATTCAAAACGGAACACTGTGAAGCAATTGGCTTTCCCTAATGTTTTCGTCAGCTTCTTTCCACTTACCTGTTCGCAACCTCCCCCTAATCTGTCTTTCGACGGATTCATTAACAAAATGTAACAATGTTTCTCAGTTTGTAACATTTTTTTGATTCGGATAACTAATTCAACTCATTAGAAACCGTTTGCTGGGAACTGGCTATCTTTTAGAGTCTGTCGAGAATATCATGCGGCCCAACGCCCAGCAACACGTAGCAGTCTTGTTCTATTTCAAAAATTACTTGATAATTCATCAGGTGTCTTTAACTCCTCAAGCAGAGCTTCAACATTGTCAAATTCTTTGAATTGACCGGTTTTTAGGTGTTTTTTTGCTTCTTGATAACGTTGCTGCCATTCTTCAGTCCAGAACCAACTTTGGTCTTCGGAAGTGTCGCTATTTCGCCACATCAGGTAACCGATGAAATTGAAAATTTCTGGCAAACAATCATCAGGAATCTCTTGAATTGCTTCGATAATAAGTTCACGGTTAATAGCTTCCATTTTAGGAGTCTCCTTTTATTGATGTATTGTGGAATTGCACGACAAAGTTTTGAACAACTCCTGCACTGCTCTTCCTGTCTGGGTGTGTTTTACAACTTTAACCCCTGCGCTTTCCAGCGTCGCCCATGTTTCTTCTTGGAAATTTCCATGAGCCTTTGCTACTATCGGGATGGTTATTCCATCTTCGCGGATGACTTCGGCAATCCCCTTCGCCCCCTCATGAATGGGGTTTATCCCACCGTAGAGGTTTATGAACACAGCTCTAATTTTGGGTTTCTTCAGGACAAGACGCAAAGCGTCAGCCATCAGTTTTTTTGTTATACCTCCGCCGGTTTCCAGAAAATTGGCGGGTTCGCCTTGTGATTTTATCATGTCGATGGACGCCATGCCAAGCCCAGCGCCGCTGCAAATGACGCCAATGTCCCCCTCAAGGCTGACGTAAGAAACGCCAATGTTCTTAGCTTCCCGTTCCAACTCATCGCCGTAAGACGATAGTCGTCGGGCTTTATCGGGTATTCTATCCGGTGCTTTCTCCTTGAGGGTAGGGTGTTTGTAAAGTGCGGAGTCATCTATTTCCAGAACGGCGTCTGCCGCAAAGAACGAACTGTCTTTCGTCACAACCAATGGGTTTATCTCTGCTATGAGCGCGTCGTAATCTTCAAAGACTTTGTATAACTTTGTGAGAATATCGGCGACAACAAACATCCCCTTCCCTTGAAGTCCCAAAGACTTAGCCAATTTTCGCGCTTGGTAGGAATGCAAGCCCAAGAATACATCGGCATGCACCGAACTTATCTTTTCGGGGTGTTGTGCTGCCGTCTCTTCCACTGCCACGCCGCCCTCTGAACTTACCATAACTATCGGACAACCCGCTGTCCCGTCAATGGTGATACCTGCGTAGAACTCCGTTTCGATGTCCAGTTTTTTCTCTATTAAGATTTCGTCAACACAGTATCCCTTTATATCAGCGTTCAGCATTTCATCAGCTTTGTTCCGAACTTCCTCCAGACTTTCAGCAAATTTAATCCCTCCAGCCAAACCTCGTCCGCCGACGAGTACCTGCGCTTTGATAACCACGGGAAGCCCTATCTCTTCGGCTTTTTTTACTGCCTCCTCCGAAGTTCTGACGGCGTTCCCGGTTGGCTTGGGAATACCGTAGCTATGGAATATCTCTTTCGCCTCATATTCGTGAAGTCTCATGGTTGTTCTCCAAAATGTGTTATACAAAGTAAAAAGTAATAATCTTACTCTTTACTCATTACTCTTTACTATTCTATCTAATCCTAATCCTGAAGGGCAACATCGCAACTATCTTCTCCCTGTGAAACAACTGAATCAACTCAATATCTTGCGTGTTCGCTATAAATTCTCTGGGGACTGACAATCCGGGAACAAGTTGGAACGCATCTATACCCCCCATCAGATACTCGAACAGGTTTTTTCGTTTAGGCAGAATGATAGTTTCTATTTTAGCCCTTTCGGGGATATTAGCTTTCTTGCGGGCTATTGAGAAAGCAGTCTCCAGCCCTCCCAATTCGTCCACTAAACCGAGTTCCTTTGCTTGTTTTCCCGTCCAGATTCGTCCCTGGGCTACTTTTTCAATTTCCGCTTCTGTTTTCTTTCTCCCCTTAGCAGCCTTGCTTACAAAATCTTTGTAGACTTCCTCCATCAGTTGCCTGATTCGACTGCGTTCTTCAGTTGTAAAACTGCTATAGTCGGAGAATATGGAAGCAAATTTGCCGCGCGTAATGATGTCCTTTTTGATGCCCAACTTTTCGTATAGCCCTTTGAAGTTAAACTTGCCGCCAGCGACACCAATGGAACCTGTGATTGTGCCGGGTTCAGCGACGATTGTGTCCGCCGCCATTGCGATGTAATAGCCGCCTGAACCTGCCACATCTGACATTGAGACGATGACAGGCTTTTTTTTCTGCGTCAAGAGGACTTCCCGCCATATCAAATCCGACGCCAATGCCGAACCGCCTGGGCTGTCGATGCGAAATACGACGGCTTTTATAGATTCCTCCTCGCGTGCTTTCTCGAAGCCCTTACGCATACTCTTTGGCGTAATGATTTGCCCCGACGAAAAAACATCGCCAGGTGAGCTGAACATTATAACCCCGCTCGCGTAGATGAGTGCTATTTTGTTTTTTGCTGATTTCTTCTCTTCCTTTTTTGAAAACATCGAAAAGA
This sequence comes from uncultured bacterium, assembly GCA_964601015.1. Lineage (GTDB taxonomy): Bacteria > Poribacteria > WGA-4E > DTYX01 > CAZRLY01 > CAZRLY01. The sequence continues at coordinate 15,725 of CAZRLY010000050.1, read as the reverse complement.
GTTTGAGCATACCGCTAAGGGTGGATATGTCTGGGGCATCCTTCTTTTTCTTGCCATAATCTTTGATGATAGTTACTTCTCCGCCCCTCTCCTTCTTCAGATAATCCTCCAACTGGTCAAAATACAACAGTTCATCTACCAAACCTGCTCTTTGAGCTTGTGTTGCGGTGAAGGGGCCGTTATCTATCAAGGTTTCCACCTTCGCCGTATCCAGATTACGTCCGTCGGAGATGACATCCACCAGTTGCGTATACAAATCGTCTAAGATTAAATTGATTTCTTCTCTGGACGCTGCCGACATGTTCTGTCGTTTATAAGGTTCTGCCGCAGATTTGTATGCTCCGATTTGCAGCATGTCCGCTTCGATGCCCACCTTTTTTAGCAACCCCTTTAAAAACATCACCTCGGCGGAAAGTCCGTTCAGCATCAGCGAGCCAGACGGAACCATCAGGATGTTATCTGATGCGCACGCCAGCATGTATTCCACATTGCCGCCACTTTCCAAATAACATATCACTTCCTTCTTGCCATCATTCCTCAAGTCAAAAATCGCCTCTCGCAACTCCTGTATTTTTGCCCAACCGACGGAGAGTCCATTGATTTTTAACACGACACCGGATACTTTCTTGTCCCGTTTCATCTTCTTTACCAAATTTACAGTCCTGCGAAAACCCTCTCTTTGTTGTCCCAAGAAGAATTCGGTTTTGACGTCGGGCAACGCCCCGCCGATTTCCAATGTGACAAATTTGGCTCTATCCTGCTGTGATAGGGCGATAGAAGGCAAAAACTGTGAAGCTAAAAATACTACTAACACCAGCCCAAAATACTTGTTTTTATTCATTTTCAAAATTTCTCCTTGATTAGCAGGGATGTTATATGATAACATCTAAAAGTAAACTATACAAGTTATTTTGATATAGATTAGCACAAAAAATGGAGGTGAGTGATGAAAGAATTAACGGACATTGCTTTAGACACCGCGACATTACATGGCGCGAGCTATGCTGACATTCGCATTATTCACACAAGAGAAGAGGGTATCCACACTAAAAATGAAAAGCCATCGTGGATTGATAGGAGTGATGATTTAGGTTTTGGGGTGCGGGTAATAGCAAACGGAGCATGGGGGTTTGCTTCATCGAACGAGGTATCCAAAGCGGAGATTAAGAGGATAGCGGCTTTGGCTGTGAATATAGCCAAAGCGAGTGCGACTTTGAAAATAGAGGATGTGTTCTTAGCCGAAGAGGAACCGCACGTTGATGTATGGCAAACCCCGATGAAAATTGACCCATTCAAAGTGGGCATTGAAGGGAAAATTGACCTGCTTCTAAGGATTAACCAGGAATTAATGAAGGTTAAAGATGTCAAAGTTGCTGAGAGTCAGATGGATTTTACCAACGAACAGCAATTTTTCGCCAGCACAGAGGGTAGTTTCATAGAGCAAAATATTATGTTCTCTGGTGCTGGATATTCTGCAACCGCTATCGGTAATGGTGACATGCAGCGACGCTCGTTCCCATCGTCATTTGGCGGACAATATATGACCAAAGGATATGAACTAATTGAGGAATTGCCGTTGTTAGAGAACACTCAACGCATTGCTGAAGAGGCGGCTATGTTATTGACAGCCAAACAGTGTCCCAACAAAACCACTGACTTGATTCTGGAAGGTTCACAACTTGCCCTGCAAATCCATGAATCAGTAGGACATCCGACGGAACTTGACCGCGTACTCGGCACAGAAGCAAACTACGCAGGTACCAGTTTCGCCACGCTGGATAAACTTGAAAAACTGCAATACGGTTCGCCGATAGTCAACATCATCGCCGATTCAACCATACCACATGGCGTGGCAACGGTAGGATACGACGATGAAGGCGTTGAATCGCAAAAATGGTTCATTATCAAAGATGGCATTCTGACCGGGTATTTGACATCTCGCGAAACAGTATCCGCTATCGGTGGAATGCGAAGTCACGGCGCAATGCGCGCGGACGGATGGAGTCGTATCCCACTTATTCGCATGACGAACATGAGTTTACTGCCGGGCGAATGGACTCTAAAAGATATGATAGCCGATACGAAGGACGGAATACTGATGGAGACGAATAAAAGTTGGAGTATTGACCAGATGCGGGTAAATTTCCAGTTTGCCGCTGAGATTGCGTGGGAAATCAAAAACGGCAAAAAGATTCAGCCGTTCAAAAATCCGTCCTATCAGGGAATTACCGTTGACTTCTGGAACTCATGCGACGCAATTTGTAACGAAGAACACTTTGTATTGTGGGGGCTTAATAACTGCGGAAAGGGACAGCCTGGACAACGAGCGCAGATGTCTCACGGTGCCGCTCCAGCAAGATTCCGAAATGTAAAAGTCGGCGTACACGAAGAGTAAAGAGTGAAGAGTAAAGAGTAAAAAGTGATAATAACATAACGTTTCACTTATCACTCATCATTTTTCACGGCGCAATAATTCAGTAAAAAGAGAGGTGAAACATGTTACAAATACTCAGTAAAGACGATGCAAAAGGGATTATCGAAAAGGTTTTAGAAATTTCTAACGCTGATGAGACGGAAGTACACTTGGGTTGTTCATCAAGCGCGTTGACCAGATTTGCAGACAATCACATCCATCAAAATGTCGCAGGAGACGGTTTTGGACTGACAGTGAGAGCTATTTTGGGAAAGCAAATGGGCGAAGCTCACATCAGTAAATCCGATAATGGTGCCTTGAAGAAGGTAGTAGCGGACGCCATCGAATTGGCAAAGGTTTCCCCGCCTGACCAAGAGCTTTTACCACGCCCAGAACCGCAAACTTATAGGAAAGTACAAGCATACTACGATGAGACTATCACTCCGATGGAACGTGCAGAGGGAGTCGCTAAGGCGGTACATAAGAGCAAAAACGCGCAACTCACAGCAGCAGGTATTTTCGGCAACGGCGTCTCGTCTTCGGCTATGGGAAATTCCAAAGGGCTCTTCGCCTACCATCGGAGTTCGTCAGTAACCTTCAGCACAACGGCGATGGGAGATGATAGTTCAGGTTGGGCAGAGAAAACGAGCAAAAGCAAATCAGATGTCAAACCAGACGAACTCGCTGAAATTGCCACCAGAAAAGCTGAACTTAGCAAAGCTCCATTAGCGATAGAACCTGGTAAGTATACCATCATCCTTGAACCTGCTGCATCGGCTGGACTAATACGTTACCTTGATTCGGGATTCAACGCGCTGGCAGTAGACGAAGGTAGAAGCTACCTTGTGGGAAAAATAGGCGAAAAGATTGTCGGCGAAGGGATATCCATCGCTTGCGATGTCTACCATCCGTTACATCAAGTACGTTCCTACGACGGCGAAGGCATCCCTACAAAGCGAGTGGATTTGTTTAAAAACGGTGTGATTAGCCAATTAGTCTATGATAGGTTGACCGCGAGAAAACACGGCGTCGAACCAACAGGACATGGGTTCGGCGGGAGGAACAGTTTCGGCGCTATGCCAAGGTGCTTAGTCATGGAAGGCGGTAATGCAACTCTGGAAGAGATGATAGCATCGACCAAACGCGGTATTCTCGTCACCCATTTCCACTACCAGAATATGGTTGACCCAATGCAGGTGATAGTGACAGGGATGACGCGGGACGGCACCTTCTGGATAGAAAATGGAAAAATCCGGTATGGCATCAAAAACTTCCGATTTAATCAAAGCATCCTGACGATGCTAAATAACGTTGAGATGATGTCTGAACCGGTTTTTGCCGGTGGCATGGTGGTGCCTGCGATGAAGGTTAAGGAATTTAACTTCTCAAGTAGTACGGAGTTCTGAGAAAGTAAGTTGTTTTTCAAAAAGGAGGGAGATGGAGTGAGTAATAATCAAGAACAACTTCAATGGATACCAGAAGTATCTCTGCCTTCATTCATGGAACGTTTTCTCCCATACAAAGGACAATATGTTGCCGTGCTGGAAGATGGACTCATTGCCCATCCCGAGCTTGCGGAAGTATTGCGGAAAGCCAGAGCGTCGGGAAAACCGTTCACCATTCATGCTATCCCAAGAGAACTTGGAAAACTGCGTATTTTACCAATTCGTATCCGTTCGTTGGGATTTCACTTTTGGAACCCGATGTACGATATCGCTTGGCAATGTACCGATGGTACCTGGCTCGCCTCAAGCACGTTGGTGGACTCTGGGGCTGATGTTAGTGTTATACCGCTGAAGTTAGAACAACAACTGGGATTTACCTTATCGCCTGAAGAATTACATCAACAAGCAATCGGGCTTAGTGGAACGCTTGACATTGTCCTTCGTCAAGCTGTGGTGAGAATTGATGAAGTCACGGCAACTATACCTGTTGCTTGGGTTCAAGAATCAACTTTTACCGATGTTATCCTTGGCGGCGCTGTCCTATTCGATTTATTCGACATTACATTTAAACAAGCTGAAGAAACTATTATTTTCGTTCCACGGGAAGGAAGTCAGAGTGATGAGTAATTGCAGTTCACTTTTCACTATTCACTTTTCAGGGTTGGAGAAAAAATCATGAAAAGGTTCACACACTTTGATGAAAAGGGGCATACCCGCATGGTGGATGTCACCGCCAAAGATGAAACATTTCGGGAAGCTATCGCCAGCGGTTGCGTCTACGCCGAACCAGAAACTATCAAGCTAATTGCAGAACATCGCATATCAAAGGGCGATGTTCTGGAAGTAGCACGTTTGGCGGGCATCATGGCGACGAAAAAAACTGGTGATTTGATTCCACTCTGTCATCCGATTTCCCTCACCGCCGTCGAACTCCAACTGTCAATCGACAGCGAGGATAACAAAATCAACATTGAAGCCAAAGTACAAACCGTCGGGCGAACGGGCGTGGAAATGGAAGCCCTTACTGCCGTATCCGTAGCGGGATTGACAATCTATGATATGTGCAAAGCGGTTGACAGGGAGATGATTATCTCAGACATCAAACTGCTGAAAAAAACTGGCGGTAAAAGCGGGACGTTTCTGCGGACATAGTAAAATTACTCTTTACTCTTTAACGCTTGGTGTGAGTTAAGTTGTATTTGTTGTAGAGGTTGAGTCCAAATCAAGTGACTGGTGGACTGGTGAGTGGTGACTGGTAAACTGGTGACTGGTAGTAACCAATAACCAGTAACCACCTGATACAATATGTCTCTCAAATACCGAGAGAATGAGCATAAGGATATAATTCACACTAAACGTTTCACTCTTCATTCTCTCCATGAAAGATAAATTACGCACTGAAAAAGGCGTTACGCCCAAAGCTATTGCGATAGCGCTCATTTTAATTCCCATAAACGCATATTGGATAATTCAATTGGAGGTGGTGCGATATACACATCCAACGCTCATCCATCCGCTCTCAAACGTAATATTTATCCTGCTCATTCTGACGATGTTCAGCTTGTTGTTGCGCAAGGTACTACCTAACTTTGCCTTGAAAAGGGGAGAATTACTGACTATTTACGTCATGCTCTGCATTGCATCTTCCCTTTGTTCGCATGACATGATGGAGATACTCGTCACCATCTTAGGACATCCTTTTCGTTTCGCCACGCCGGAAAACGAGTGGAGCGAGCTATTTTGGCAACAACTTCCCGGTTGGCTTACCGTGAGCGATGAGAGAGCGTTGACCACATACTACGAAGGCAATTCCACTTTGTATACGCAAAGACATATCACAGCATGGTTGACACCTGCGCTCTGGTGGATAGCGTTTATTTTCGTGTTGTTGTTTACCATGTTATGTATCAATACGTTCCTGCGAAAACAGTGGACGGAACGCGAACGCCTGACGTATCCCATCATTCAGTTGCCGTTGCAGTTTACCGATGCAAAATCCGGTTTCTTTAAAAACAGGCTGATGTGGCTTGGATTTTCGGTTGCCGCGCTTATTAGCATTGTCAATTTGCTAAACTCAATTTATCCATCCGTTCCGTATATTCCAGTCAAACGCCAGAGCATCAGTTATCTTTTCACCGAAAAACCGTGGAACGCTATGGGCGGAGTGCGACTCTCGTTTTATCCCTTCGCCATCGGCATTAGTTTTCTCATCCCACTGGATTTGCTATTCTCCTGTTGGGCTTTCTACTGGTTTTACAAGATGGAATTGGTATTCGGCAGCATGATGGGTTGGCGCAACTTACCCAGGTTCCCGTATTCCAACGAACAGGCTTTTGGGGCGTATATCGGGCTCTTAGCGTTTGCGCTTTGGGCGGGGCGTTCTCATCTGCGTCAAATATTCACATCCATCTTCAGAAAGAACCATGATACGTCTGCCTATGATGACGCAGATGAACCGATGCCGTATTCCGTGGCTGTCGTCGGGTTCATAGCGGGGATGGTATTCTTCATGCTATTCTCATACAAAGCGGGGATGTCGCTGTGGGTGGTTCCGATATTTTTCGGCATCTACTTCCTCTTAGCGACGATGATAGCGCGGTTGCGCGCGGAATTAGGTTTCTTAGTACACGACTTACACCAAATTGACCCACATGGTGTGATGGGCAGGATATTCGGCACTCGCAGACTTGGTGTCAATAACCTGACGGTTTTCTCACTCTACATGTTCTTCAACCGCGCCTACAGAGCGCATGCGATGCCGCAGCAGTTGGAAGCCTTGAAAATATCAGCGCGGGTAAATCTCAACGCCCGCCACATCGCCTATGCAATCCTGATTGCAACGTTCTTCGGCGCTGTGGCAACGTTCTGGCTACTGCTCGACGGCTACTACCGACACGGCGCGGAGACGGGATATTACGGTCCTTGGGCGTTGGGTTTCGGGCGCGGCGTCTACAGACAACTGGAAAACTGGCTCAACTACCCGAGTGAACCTGATTTCCCGGCTATGTCCTTCATGGGGGTTGGTTTAGCATTTACCGCAATACTCATGACATTACGCAACCGATTTCTCTGGTTGCCCTTCCACCCGTTGGGTTACGCAATGGCAAACAGTTGGGGGATGTACAATCTCTGGTGTTGTTTGTTTGTAGCGTGGCTTCTCAAATGGGTAATACTCAAACACGGCGGACTGAAATCGTATGGCCGAGCAATACCATTTTTTCTCGGAACTGCATTAGGAGATTATGCTTTCGGTAATCTTTGGAGCATTTTAAGCGTCTTAACAAACACGACTTTGTACCAGTTCTGGCCCTAAGAATGGAAGAAATAAAACGTTGCCCCCAAAAACTTATGTGGGGTGTTAGAAGGGGAAAAGGGTTTGCCATTTTGCCCTCCAGGTTTCCCCCTGAGGAGAATACATGAATCCTGAAGACGATGAATTCTATGATGAAGACTTTGAAGATATTTCAGAGAGCATTGAGTATGAGGAAGTTGAGTCTGACGGGGACTTTGAAGATGAAGAATATATGCCGGAGGAATTTCCTATTGTCGCCATGAGGAATAGTATCACGATTTTTCCTTACATGCCTCCTGTACCGCCATTTATGCCACCATATATGTCTCTGCCTGGCGGACGCGTTGTCGCTGCCGTCAAGGAAGCGAATATGAACGAACCGCACATGGTTTGTCTATTCAAACAAAAGGCAGGTAGGAAGAAAAAGCTTGATACTGGCGATTTGTGTGAAATTGGGATGCTCATACGCATTTCAAGGTATCACGAAGAGGATAATGGTGTCTGGATGATGGCGCAGGGAAGAGCGAGAGTACGGCTATTGGAAATAACCCAACAACACCCTTTCCTCAAGGGTAAGGTAGAAATTATAAGAGAGGACGCAACGATAAGTATTGAAATCGAAGCCCTCATGCGCAATATTGTTGAGATTTTTAAGAAGATAGTAAAACTCTCAACGCGAATGCAGGAGGATTACGGCGCTATAGCGGAGGAATTTGATGAACCCGCCAGCCTTGCTGACTACATAGCGTCAATAACTGACCTAAATGGTGAGGATAAACAGATACTTTTAGAAACTATTGTACCAAAAGAGAGATTGGGAAAGCTGACAGTAATGTTGAATAAGGAACTTGAATTGCTCGAATTGGGAAGTAAAATCCAATCTGAAGCGCAAGCCGAGATGGATAAAGAGCAAAAAAGGTTCTTCTTGCGAGAGCAGATGAAGGTGATTCAGAAGCAACTGAATAGCCTTCAACTCGGCGGAGGGGATGAAAATTCAGAAGAGATAGAAGAAATCAGAAAGCAGTTGAACGAAGCTAACATGCCTGAGGAAGCGAAACAGGCAGCGGAAAAGGAATTAGACCGGCTATCGAAGATGCACCCTGCCTCCGCAGAATATACAGTGTCAAGGACTTATCTGGACTGGCTCGTCACACTGCCCTGGTCAAACAGCACCGAAGACAATATGGACATAACCAGAGCCAGACAAATCCTTGATGAAGACCATTTTGATTTGGAAAAGGTTAAAGATAGAATTCTGGAATACCTTGCAGTGCGCAAGTTAAAAAAGGACATGAAAGGCCCGATTTTGTGTTTCGTCGGGCCGCCTGGCGTTGGAAAGACATCCCTTGGTCGCTCGATTGCAAGAGCGCTGGGCAGAAAATTTGTGCGCCTCTCTCTTGGGGGCGTGCGGGATGAAGCCGAAATTCGGGGACACCGTCGTACCTATGTAGGTTCGTTGCCCGGCAGGATTATCCAGAATTTGCGTCGGGTACAAACGAACAACCCTGTCTTCATGCTTGATGAGGTGGATAAGCTCGGAAGAGACTTCAGAGGTGACCCGGCGGCGTCGCTACTCGAAGCACTTGACCCGGAGCAAAACCACCAGTTTTCTGACCACTATTTAGATGTCACTTTTGACCTGTCGCAGGTGATGTTCATCACCACCGCAAACCTACTTGGTCCAATTCCGCCAGCGTTGAAAGATAGAATGGAAACTCTGGAATTGCCCGGATATACCTCTGAGGAAAAACGGATGATAGCTACGCAGTTTCTTATCCCCAAACAGATAAAAGAACACGGCTTCTCTCCTGAGAAGATTCAGATGACAGACGAGGCTGTTGACGCAATAGTGAAGGATTACACGAGGGAGGCGGGTGTACGCAATCTGGAAAGAGAAGTCGGCTCCATCTGCCGAAAAATCGCTCGAAAAATCGCAGAAGGCGACGAAGAAGAAGAGGGTGCAACTGTCACAGCCGAAAATGTTTCGGAATATCTCGGACCGGCTAAATTCTACTCTGAAATAGCGGATAGAGCGGGCGAAGTCGGCGTGGCAATCGGATTGGCAACTACCGCAACGGGCGGCGATATACTCTTCGTCGAAGCCACCAAAATGCAGGGTGAAGGAGAATTGATGCTCACAGGACAACTCGGCGACGTTATGAAAGAATCAGCGCAAGCCGCTATCAGTTTCGTTCGCTCACGCAAGGACAAACTAAAATTTGACGATAATTTATTCTCCCAAAACGACATCCACATTCACGTCCCCGCAGGTGCTATACCAAAGGACGGACCGGCTGCGGGAATCGCAATGGCAGTAGCCGTGGCGTCCTTAGCGACGGGAAAAACGGTAGCGCCACTCATAGCAATGACAGGAGAAATCACCTTGCGCGGCAGAGTCCTACCAGCAAGCGGACTCAAGGAAAAAATACTCGCTGCAAAACGCGCAGGAATTGAAACCGTCATCATCCCACACAACAACAAAAAAGATATGGTGGAAGTACCCGCACAAGCGAAAAAAGATTTGAAATTCGTATTCGTGGAAACCGCTGACGAACTCCTGGAATACGCGTTAGTTATGTGAAATTTCAAGTCTCCCGTCAATTCATTTGCTCCAGACTCATTTGCAAATTTCTATTAGGAGCATGTTGCAATGCACAGATTAACTCATGAGATTCCCGTAGAAACCCAACGGGAGGAAATTGACCCCGTTTTTAAGCAAGTTTTAGTTGACAACTGCGGCCAACTCAACATTTCCATAAAAACTCAGGTAGAAGTGAGCCGCCTGCCCCGGACAATGGATGTGTTGATTCACCTTTCAGCCCCCCAAGAATTTGAGCGGGTTCAATTGCAAACGCCTTTTGGCCACTTTCTAACGCATAATCAGGTAGAATTTAAGGGACGACGGGATAACCTCACCATCGCGGGATACCATCTTATCTTCGGACGAACCCATCTTTATATCGGGGAGCAAGATATCAATCCCGAACAAATGACAGTGACAATCGTCTGTGCGCGCAAACCAAGGAAGGTGCTGTATCATTGCAAAGAGCATCTGGAGTTTGAAAAACTTCCGGAAAAGGGATACTACCTTAGCTCAACTAAACCGCCTGTTTATGTGATTGCCATCAATGAACTGGCTGAAATTCCAAGAAATTATCCTCTCCTTCTGTTTGCGGCTTCCGAAGAGAAATTCCGCCGGTTTTTACGAAAAAACTTCCAAGAAAGGAATTTCCAATATGTTCGTTATGCATACGCCGTCCGTCCATCGGTAACTAAGGAGGAATTAGCCATGGCAAGGAGACATTACCGCCTTTCCGAAGAAGAATTAGAGTTTATCGCCCAAGATATTGGTGCAGAACTGATGCCTTTTTTCAGCCCAGAAGTGCGACTACAGGGACTAAGTACCAAAGAGAAGCTGCGGGGACTAAGTACCAAAGAGAAGCTGCGGGGACTAAGTACCAAAGAGAAGCTGCAGGGACTGAGTCCCGAAGAGAAACTTAATGGACTGAGCCGTCGCGAACTTCTCAGATATCTGTCGACGGAAACTCAACAGCGCTCCCTCACTGCTGAAGAACGCAGAATCCTCCAGCAGTTGTTGGAAAGCCCGGAAGAGAACTCAGAATCTACAATGAACAAGCCCTGATGTTAGAACACGGATGAGGAGTTAAGTATGGCAAGGAGACATTATCGCCTTTCCAAAAAAGAATTAGAGTTTATCGCCCAAGATATTGGTGCAGAACTGATGCCTTTTTTTAGCCCAGAAGTGCGACTACAGGGACTAAGCGCCAAAGAGAGGTTGCAGGGACTAAGTACCGAAGAGTTACTTGGGTATCTGAGTCGTAGCGAGCTTCTCAGACACCTTTCGATAGAAACTCAACAACGCCCCCTCACTGCTGAAGAACGCAGAATCCTCCAGCAGTTGTTGGAAAGCCCGGAAGAGAACTCAGAATCTACAATGAACAAGCCCTGATGTCAGAACACGGATGCGATAGATGCTGACTGATTAGAGCCGCGGATTAATGGGATTACGCGGCTCTATCCGTGTAAGAAAACAAATCCACATTCTTCTTTTATCCCTTTAACCTCTCTACGCTAATCGCAGCCATTTGGTCGTTTACCTTCCACTCTTTCACAAACGCATCAGCGCCCGGTTCCGCTACAACCTCCAACGCCAGCGTCTCGCCCATGATGTAGTCGCGATGGACGTTCAAAGCGTTATCTACGATTTCTGACGATTGAACGGACATCTTGATTCTGTCGGATACGTTGAAGCCGGCTTCTTTGCGCATCAACTGGATTTTGTTGACAAGTTCACGGGCGAATCCTTCTAAGATTAATTCTTCACTCAATTCCGTCGAAAGGGCGACAAAATGCGTCCCATAAGTTTCGACGGCATAGCCCAGTCTGTTTTCCAAGCTGACTTCAACTTCGTCCTTTGTGAGGGTAACGGTTGTGTCCTCGACTTTTACCCTCAGTTTGTCAGAGACATCCAGCTCGCGTTTGGCGGCAGATGCGTCAAGTTCCGACACCGCCCCTGCCAGCTTCTGCACTAACTTGCCATATTTTGGCCCGAGCAGTTTGAAGTTGGGTTTCAACTGGAAGGTTGCAAACTCCTCAATGTCATCCGAGTATTTGACTTCCTTGACGTTCAATTCATCGACAACTAAGTCAATTAGCCGCGAGACGGATTCTCGTTCAACGTCGCCTTCTACGCCGACTGTGATAGCCGACAACGGCTGACGAATCTTGACTCCTGCGCTGTTTCTCGCCGCCCTGCCCATGACGACCAAACGCCGCACCAGTGCCATGTCCGCTTCCAACTGTTCATCTATCAGATTTTCGTCAACTTCCGGATAATCGCACAGATGGACGCTTTCGGGCGCGTCTGCGTCAAGAGAGCGGACGAGATTCTGGTATACCTCCTCTGCGATGAACGGTGTAAAGGGCGCGAGCAGTTTTGCAACACCTACAAGTATCTGATGGAGGGTATTGCAAGCGACGGGTTTATCCACGCCAACTTCCGTCCCCCAGAACCTATCGCGCGAACGGCGTACATACCAGTTGGACAACTCATCGACAAAACCGTCGATAGCACGCGCTGCCGATGTGATTTGGTATTCTTCCAGTTCGTTTCGCACCTTTTTGGTCAGGCTGTTCAGCTTCGAGAAAATCCATCTGTCCATCAGCGGGCGTTCTGAAACTGGCGGGCTGTGTTCCAGCGGGTTCACGTCATCAGCGTTCGCGTACAACACTAAGAATCCGTATATGTTGTACAACGTCCCCATGAATTTTTTCATTGATTCCGCCACTGCTGTCTTGCTGAAGATGCGTTGGTTCCACGGCGGCGTTACAGTATAGAAATACCATCGCATGGCATCTACGCCTTCGTTATTGATGATAATCCACGGGTCAACAGCGTTCCCACGACTCTTGCTCATCTTCTGCCCATCCTCAGCCAAAACCAATTCCAAGCAGAGGCAGTTTTTGTAAGTCGGCTTATCATAGAGGAACACCCCGGTTACGAGCAAACTGTAAAACCAGCCGCGAGTCTGGTCAATGGCTTCGGAGATATAATCAACGGGGATACTGCCTTCGAGCAATTCCTGATTTTCAAACGGATAGTGCCATTGCGCTGTATGCGCACAACCCGAATCAAACCAGCAGTCAATTACCTCCGGCACCCTCGTCATCCTGCCGGAACACTCAGGACAGTTCAACACAACCTCGTCAATGTAGGGTTTGTGGAGTTCGATGTCGTCTGGCACGTTATTTCCCATTTCCTTGAGTTCAGCGGCGTTGTCTACGCAGTGTTGGTGTTTGCACTCATCGCAAACCCAGATGTTCAGCGGCGTCCCCCAGTAACGTTCACGGCTGATAGCCCAATCCACGTTGTTTTCCAACCAATCGCCAAACCTACCCGTCTTGATGTGTTCGGGATACCAATTGATTTGGTTATTTTTCTCGATTAGCTTATCCTTGAAGTCCGTCGTCTTGATAAACCACGAACCCCGCGCATAATACAGAAGCGGAGTATCGCAACGCCAGCAGAAGGGGTATTCGTGTTCATATTCCTCAATCCCGAACAGAAGCCCACGTTCCTTCAAATCCTGAACGATATTTGGGTCAGCGTCCTTGACAAACTCACCTTCCCAGGTAGTTCCCGCCACAAACTTACCCTCCGTATTGACCAGTTGTACAACGGGCAGGTCAAATTTCTGGCTCATCTCGTAGTCTTCCTGTCCGAAAGCCGGTGCCATGTGTACGATTCCAGTTCCCTCTGTGAGCGTTACAAAATCTCCATCCACAACGTAATGGGACTTCTTCTCAGGTTTTACGAAGTCGAAGAGCGGTTCGTATTCCCAACCCAACACATCCGCTCCGCGGTAGGTTTCCTTAACTTCAACCAACCTGTCATGGAATACCTCTCTCAAACGCTCTTTCGCCACGATTAAATCCTCGCCTTCGTGTTCAACAATCACATATTCATAATCCCGTCCGACGGCGAGAGCGACGTTTGAAGGCAACGTCCAAGGCGTAGTCGTCCACAGCAAAAAGTATGTGTTGTCTCTACTTTTGACCTTACATTTCACAAACAACGATGGGGCTGTTACAGTCCTATACCCCTGGGCGACTTCGTGGCTGGAGAGAGCAGTACCACAGCGAGGACAGTAAGGCACAACCTTGTAACCCTGGTATAGCAAACCCGCATCCCAGAACTGTCTCAAAACCCACCAGAGCGATTCGATGTAATCGTTCGTCAGGGTGATATACGGGTTGTCCATGTCAACCCAGAAGGCGATGCGCTCTGTTAGCTCGCGCCAGTCCTTCTCGTATTTGAATACGCTCTCCTTGCACTTCTCGACGAATTCCCTGACTCCGTATTCTTCGATTTGTCTCTTCCCGCTGATGCCAAGTTCCTTCTCAACTTCAATTTCAACGGGCAACCCGTGCGTATCCCAACCGCCTTTGCGAAAGACGTAATGTCCCGTCATCGTCTTGTAACGGCAGATGATGTCCTTCATGATGCGCGACAAAACATGGTGTACTCCAGGACGCCCATTCGCAGTAGGTGGGCCTTCCAAAAAGACAAACGCTGGATAGTCCTTGCGTCCGTCCACACTCTTTCTGAAAATATCGTTCTTTTGCCAAAAATCTAAAACTTGCTCCTCCAATTTTGGAAAGGCAAGCCGTGTTGATACCTCTTTGAACATCCTAAATTCCTCCTAAGAAACCGAGTTTTTCCGAAAAACTCGGTTTCTATGCGTAAACAAAAAAGCCCATCACCGAATCTCTCCTCGGCAATGGGCTTTCAGGTTGAGTTATTTTACTCACACAGTTTCCACCTGCCCATCACCGAGCAACGTATGATGATAATAATAGCAATAATCTCTATAACGTCTGCACACTCATAGCCATATAAATTTGCGTTGAGTATTGAAATTGGTCTTTGAAAATATGGAAAACTGTTGCTATACATTGATAATTATCACCTTGTTATATTCAATATGTAAACAGTGAAGGGATAAGGGTGGAGATTTTTAATGGATTTAATCCCTGGAACCTCCGAAACCAGTAAGGTGCTCCTCGAGATTGATAAATAGGCTTTTTACCTGTCTGCCTTCAGCACAAGCAGGCATCTAACACACTTTCACTTTTCAGTTACCCTTAATGTTAGACTACAGAGCCACAGACTGGAACAATATCCGTAGGTGTAATGCCCTATCTATCTGCTACGATAGTATTATCTATCGTCCTCTGTTAGCTCCATGCCCATGGAACATTTGTCCATAGATTTAGGAACTATTCGGTTGACGAGCAGTTTGAAATTTGACATCTTTGAATCACTTTAGTTGAAATTTGATGGTTAATAATTTTACCAAAACCACGGGCATTTGTCAAGTATTTTTTCAAATTTTTGGAGGAGTGCAAAAGGAGTAGGCAAAGCCTCTCCTTCAGCGTCAGCGTATTTTTGCAAGGTGTTATCAGCAATTCACGGCAACTCTAATTCATGCAGTTCATCATCACCCAGTTGCCAAATTACTCGAAGATTTCCGCTACCGAACACTGGAATCCTTTAATGACATCCTCACCTGTCAAGGTATCTTTGATAGTTAAAACCTTTATATCCGTCCGAGAGCGATAGACGATAACTATTCGCCCTATCGGTTCAATCACCCAGATAAGTTGAGTACCCGCATCCAAATATTCAAAGGCTTTTTCTTGAATATCATAGAGTGTGTCGCTCGGCGATACAATTTCAACTGCTAAGTCAGGTGGAATAGAACTGGCCTGGCGGTCATTTTCAGGAATATGCTCCTGCGCAAGAAATGCAACATCAGGTTTTCTACCTGATTTGCCTACTTGAAATGTAGTTTCGACTGAATAGACTTTTCCAAGTTTGTTTGATTTCACGTATGAATGCAGCAATGCGATAATATTGACACCAATCCGTCCGTGTTCCATTGTGGGTTCTGACATTGGCCTTAATTCTCCTTCAACAAATTCGTAAGACTCATAATCCGTGGCCATAAATTCTTCAAGTGTGGATATACTAACATCTTTTGGCTTATGGATT
>CAZRLY010000049.1:0-24235 GCA_964601015.1 uncultured bacterium | reverse complement strand
AACTTAAAGACTATCTTGGCGAAGAAGGTTTTGATACAATTGAAAACGGCATATACCAGTGGGAAGTTATGGGAGTGCTGGTTAGACTGATAGTCATCAATAATTTGGACGTAAAAAGAGAACATTACGGCTGGCTCACATTCGCAGAAGGGGAGAAATATAAGGAATACAAAGAAAAGCTCATAGAGGAAATCGAACAAGATGATAGTTTTGCTGTCTATCTTGAATTACTTAATGAGCTTGAGAAGGAGGGAAAGGAAAGAATGGCCAATGAAATTTTGCGAAGACTTATTTCAGATGAAATTTTGCGAGGGATTATTGCAGATATGCCGATAGAAAAGAAGGAAGAGGTATTAGTAGGACTCCCAGATTCCAGTGACGTTTTGCAGAGGATATTGGCAGATATGCCCGCTGAAGAAAGATGTCAAATGTTGGTAGGAATACCGGAGTATCGCGAAATAGAGGAAAAGTTGGCAATTATTGAGAAAGGGGAAGATAGAGAGATTATCCCAAGGTTGTTCGCTGGAATGCCTGTTGAAAGACAACGCCAACTCCTCAAGATGTTGCAACAGATGCTCCCAGAGGAAACGCGCTCATCTTCTGAATCACAAGGTGATGTGGAAGATTAAATCACGGATTTGTAAATAGCTTAACTCACAAGGAGGTTATCATGGATAAACTTGCTTTAAACGGCGGAACACCTGTCAACACAGAACCTTTCCCAAGTTGGCCGAGTTTTACGCCAGAAATCATTGAGGCGGCGATGGAACCGCTCAGAACTGGGAAGGTAAATTACTGGACTGGCAGTCTCGGCATGGAGTTTGAACAAAAATTTGCGGAGTGGAACGGTGCTAAATTCGGAATCTCCACCACCAACGGCACCAGCGCTTTGCATGCCGGGCTGGCTGGATTAGGAATCGGACCGGGCGACGAAGTGATAACGCCATCTTATACGTTCATCGCATCATCGTTTTCTATCTGTCAGGCAGGCGCTATCCCCGTCTTCGCCGATGTAGAAAGGGACAGCCACGCCCTCAGTCCTGAATCGGTCGAAGCGAACATCAGCGAGCAAACGCGCGCTATCATGCCCGTGCATTTGTACGGAAACGTCGCAAACATGGGCCCGCTTCTGGAAATAGCGAAAAAATATAATTTGTTCATCATCGAAGATTGCGCGCAAGCACACGGGGCTGAATACAAAGGCAAAAAAGTCGGCACATTGGGCGATGTCGGTTGTTTCAGTTTCTGTCAGAGCAAGACTTTTACAACAGGCGGCGAAGGGGGATGTGTCATCACTGACGACGAAGATACTGCCTGGACATGCCGCAGTTTCCGCGACCACGGCTATGATGTCGTTGAACGGCTGCGTCTGCTGGAACTTGAAGCAAAACTGCCGTATATCCACAACATGGTAGGTTACAATTACCGAATGACTGAGATGCAGTCGGCAATCGGGCTGAAGGAACTTGAACGCTTGGACGACTGGAATCTGAAAAACCGCATCCGCAACGGTGAATTGCTCATCGAATTGCTGAAGGATTGTGAACAGATTTTGACTCTGCCAATTCATACACCAGAACGCAAAAATGGATTCTGGCTGTTCCCGATGGTTCTGGACATAGGTGTTTTAAAGATAAAGGATGCGCGTGAGTTTGTCAAAGCGCTGGAAGCGGAAGGCATACCAGCCGGCCCGGTCTTCTGGCCGCAATCCTATAAGGAGCAGGCCTACTGTGAACACAAAGGTTTTGGAAGGTTGAATTATCCCTTTAAGGACCCGAATGCCAGGCAGGAAGCCGTGCAATATGACAAGGTATTCTGCGAGAATGCGGCATGGCTGGAACCACGTACTTTCTGGGTGCCGACGCATCCTGTCTACGAGGTAAAACACATAGAATTGATTGCACAAGCAATTAAGAAAGTTGCGCGTTGTTTTGCCACTCTTGGAGTGCAATAACCAAGTCATTGAACAAAAACAAAGGTTTTGCACTCCAAATCCTACAGTTGGAGGGACATAAAATGTCAATCGGTTGGGGAGTTATCGGTGCCAGCGGCATTGCTGATAGGCGTACTATTCCAGAAGGAATTATGCCAGCGCAAAACGACAGATTAGTCGCTGTTATGGGAAGAAATGAGGAGCGCACTCGCGCTGTTGCATTAAAATATGGCGAGGTGAAGTGGTATCTATCGGAGGAAGAACTGCTTGCCAATAAAGAGGTAGAAGCCGTATACATCGCTACGCCGACATATTTGCACGCAGAACAAACCATACGTGCCCTGCGCGCTGGCAAACACGTTTTATGTGAAAAGCCGATGGCTATGAATCTCAAAGAGGGCGAGGAGATGTTAAAGGAAGCGGAAAAAAACAATCGAAAACTCGCTATCGGTTACATGATGCGCTTTCACGCGTGGCACCAAAAATTGAAGCGGATGATAGACGCAGGCGAATTGGGAAAACCCGTCATGGGGAGAGCACAGCTAACCTGCTGGTATCCACGCATTGAGGGTGCATGGCGACAGGTAAAATCACAAGGGGGCGGAGGCGCATTGGCAGACATGGGCAGTCATTGTATTGACCTTTTGGAAATGCTACTGGGGCGTACCTGTGAGGTCAACGCCTTCACCGACACCATCGTGCAGGATTATCCAGTAGACGATTCTGCTGCTGTCATTTTGCGATTTGAAAGCGGTGCTATGGGATTTGTAGACGCCCATTTTAATGTTCCAGACGAAGCCTCTGTAAATATGCTTGAGTTGTACGGTTCAAAAGGGCGTGTGGAAGGACGGGGTACAATCGGACAAGCTTCTACTGGCAAGGTGACGGCGGTGTTGCAAAGGGAAGAGAAGACATACGATGCCACACAACAACGTGAGCAGACACACAAGCAAGTTATCGAACCTGAACAGATTGTAAACATCTATCAGGCGGAGATTGAAAACTTTGGGGAAGTGGTCGTATCTGATGGAAGTCCGTTGGTTTCAGGTGAAGAGGGATTCTGGAATTTGAAAGTGCTCTTAGCTGCCTATGAATCGGCAGCGCGTGGGACAGTAATCAGAATGACAAGGTAAACAGGAATGTGGAGCGAAGTTACCTTTTACAGGGGCACCGCCTCTACGAATCTTTAATGCAGAGAGCTTTTTACGACACGCGTTACAAGATTTGAAAAATGCACCATATCGGGCAGCTTTTTGAAGTTAAATAACCCATTTGGGGCATTTAAGCGTGCATAATTTGGCTAATAAATCCCAAATTTTTGTGGCGTCCGCTCTAACGGGCATCTAACGGACGTGGCACAATATTTGCTTTGTCCCTTTAGCAGATTTCCTCATGTATTATGCGTGGGGGAAGATAAAAAACATAACTATCAGTAAGAAAAAATTAGGAGGTAAAAAACAATGCAGTTATTTGGTCGGTCTTCAAGATCTTTTTTGATTTCATTAATAGTACACGGAGTTGCCTTCGTGCTCCTTGGTTTTTACATGATTTATCAATCACCAAAGGTACAAGAATTACTCAGAACAGAGTTTTTTCAGGAGAAGAAGACGAAGAAACCCAAACCCCGTGAGACTCGCGTCAAATTAGCGCCTAAACCTGTAATAACGTCTGAAGAAGCCATACCTGTCCAGACCGTGGCTTTACAACCGCGTTTGACAACTGCCGTTTCTTCTATCCGGTCTACCATTAGGTCAGCAACTGTTATAGAATTTTCAGGCAGGCATGTTGCCTTCGATTCCTACGTCAATCCGAACGTTCCAAGGGTGGTTGTACAAAGTGCTCCCATTCCGACGGTGACAACCCATGCTGACTTGCCTGTTTCGGATTCTCCTGACGCAATAGCGTTTGAAGGTCCGGTAGCAAGCGGCAGAGGACACGGGCCGCCTATCGGTAGAGGCATTATCGGCCAACAAGTTGCTATCGCAGGCGCTCCGCAAATCAGCCGAGCACCAGGACTTGCTATGGTTCGTGAAGTAGGTTCCACGGTGAACGTACTTTCAGATATAGTGAAAAACATTGGCCTCGGGAACGTTGTTGTCGCACCGCTTGAGAAAGGCGAACCCGGCGGCACCGTTATCGGTATAGGTAAGGATATCCAGGGAGTGTTCCGTTTCACCCGTGTCCGACATAGCCTATCGGATTGGTGGGCAGATGCCTCGAGTCTCAACGCATTAGCCAAGTGGCTGAATGAGAGGACGAAGATAAAAACGGACATGAACGTGGAAGGTGGAGCTGTTAAACTGACAGACGCCAACGTTATGAAGTCTCCCTTGCTCTGGGTGACAGGGCATGACCCGGCTATGGTACGTTCCAGAAACATGATGAGGCAAGGCGGCGGCGGTAGGATGGACAACAGATTCTCTGAAGCGGAACACGCAGCTATGAGAACATACCTGAAAGACAGACAAGGTTTCATGATATTCGACGATTGTGGTGTAAATGCTCCCACCATGGCGATGATTCGGTTGTTCATCTCTCAGTTGCGTGATGTTCTGCCAGAATATACGATAGAACGCATACAAAATGACCACGAAGTATATAACAACTTCTACGAAATGGGCGGTCCGCCGATTGGATTCGACATATTCTGGTGGTCAACGCGTCCGCCGAAACGCAATTACCTTGAAGGCATCTCCGTAGAAGAAAAATTGTCAGTGCTGATGGTTAGACGTGACTATATGTGTGCGATGGAATCGGTCAGTTTGCCGACGCGGTCAATTCACTATTCGCCGGGTGTATACCGATTCATGACAAACGTTGCGGTATATTCGCTGACACACGGCAACATCCCTGATTATACTGGTTGGAAGCCTGATGATGTATATGCCAAGCAAGAAGTGCCAGAAGACGCCCCGCAGGAAGCTGCCATCGGAGCCACTCCTGGAATGGACTAATGCGAATTAGTAAATTGCATTGTTCCACATCAAGAATGAGCGTAGGTAGGGTAGGCTTTCTTAGCCTCCCCTGCCTATGTCAGTCAAACACCATTACCTGTTCCTTTTCCGTCCGTGTCAGAGCACCACTTACCAGCCTTTAATTTGACCTTTCAATGCGAGATTACCAGCCATGAGAATGCAAATTACCATCGGAATTATAGCCTCTTTATTAACTTTTATAGCTCTATACATGGTATTCTGCTATGTCGCCATTGAGGAGACAATGCTGGAAGTGCAGAAAATTTTCTATTTCCACGTTGCAGCCGCCGTAACCGCATATCTGGCTTTTTTTGTAACTTTCGTATGCAACATCGGCTATCTCATTAAGCGTTCGCGGCGATATGATACATTAGCGTTTTCATCCGCTGAAATTGGTGTGATTTTGTGTGGCGTAGCTTTGTTGTCGGGTCCAGTTTGGGCAAGATATGCTTGGAATACGTGGTGGGCGTGGGAGGCGAGACTTACTACCACGCTTCTGCTCTGGCTGATGTATGTGGCATACTTGATACTGCGTTTCGCTTTGACGGGAGAACAAAAGAATATTTTCTCCGCTGTTTTCGGGGTTATTGCTTTTGTCAATGTTCCCATCGTTTATTTTTCTGTCAGGCTATGGAAGGGTGGGCAGCATCCGTCCGGCACTATTGCTCTGGAATCTGCAATGCTTTGGGCGTTTCTCATCTCGCTTTTCGCATTCATCGCTACCTATGTCTACTTGTTGTTGGTCAGAAATAGTATCGAAAGCATGACAAACGAACTGGAAGAACTACGGATTGAGATAAGAGAAACGCAGATTGACGCTGGAGAGAGATAATGAAATATGTGCCATTTATAGTTATCGCCACGCTACTTCTATTTTTTCTGGTTGCCAGCTTGAGTACGAAAATACCGGCTGACATAACAAATTACGAATTACAGCTTGTGTCAGAGGATACCCAAAGGGAATTTCCCAACTCAACACAGATTCAAAAGGATGCGCTAAAGTCAGTAAAAGAGAAGCTCGAAGAGAGACAGTCTCGGCGGCTGAAATATCTTGTTTCGGCATATCTTGTGATATGGGGTGTGCTGATGGGATACGTTCTCTATCTATCGCACCGTCAAACTAAGTTGAAAGAGGACATTGAGTTTCTGAAAAGTCTGAAGCGATAAAAACCGAGTTTTTGGCAAAAACTCGGTTTCTATACAACACTCCCCTTCAACCACCTATCCAAAAATTCCAGCGATTCGACAGCCCTTATCTCGTGTTCGCCTTCAAACACGCCCAATTCCACCCTATCTTCAATACCGAGTTGTTGGTAGTGATAGCGGAGCTCTTCAAATTCCTGTTTCGCCATTTCCACCCAGACAGCGCCGTCGCGCGTACCTGCTTCAATGAATATCGGACGTGGGCAGATGAGTGAGCCGATGTCGCTGTCGGAGAATTCAGCCAATTGCCCGAAATAGTGTTTATCTTCCTCGTTTGTGTCGATGTAGGCGGTATAATGTGGCGAGGCTTCGACCATTTTATCAGCGCGTTGGTTGAAAAATCCTGAGATTACCGTAGCGACGATGCGTTCCTCTACAGCCGGCACCCATAGCGCTGTCTGCCCGCCCTGACTTAGCCCGTATATTCCTATCCTGTCAATATCCACTACATCAAGAGATTGCAAATAGTCCACAACGCGGGATATGTTGAACATCTCCAATCCCATCAAACGCTGTCCCATCAACATGCTTTTTCGATAAAGTCGTTGGCGTTTATCCGCGAAAGTTATCATGCGTGGAGCGAATACGACATATCCCGCTTCCGCAAGTGTTGCGCCAAAAGCGTGGTATGCGTCGTCCTCCGCTGTCAACCCGCATACGGTTTCAGGCGAACCTGTCAACCCATGCTGCGCAATGACGGCGGGCATCCTTTCCGGGTAAATTGGATACCCAGCCTCGGATTCTTCAACATCAACCGCTGGTATAAGCAGGATGCCGTCTACATCCACATCCAGTGGTTCAGTGTCATCGGCAGGCGGAAGGTGCTGAAAAGCGCGGAGTCGTACCTCGTCAATGGTATATGCTTCAGTTTCACCCAACCGCCTCAGACGCGGGTTCAAATCCGTCCTTCGCCAGTGCCACCCTCCCATCATATCCAAAAAGCGAGCGCGGTTGAGCATCACAGAACGATTGTATGCCGCGATGCTTGAGTAGTCTCTGTTCCATCTGTTCGCTCTTGTGATATGCGAACATTCTATCAGCATATCATAATATCCACCAATTTGTTCATACGCCTCTACGCGTTTTTTTTCTACGTTGTTCGTTGAGAATATATCTAACCTCGTAGGCATGTTCTTTACTCCCTCTCCATTTTCTTTGCCAGTACACAGTGTCAGGGATGCGTGATTTAGCGGGCGCTATCAGGTAACCGCGCCGTTTCGCATCCTCCAGAATATTGACAAAGAAGAGTTGTGCTTTAATAATAAATTCGTCTACATCCCAGTTTTCCATATCGACAAATCCCGCGGCGGGTATTTGATAAACGTGAATAATTTTATTCCCGCGTTCCTCTCGTTGCGGTTCAGGTATACTGCTCACATCAGCTTTCTCTTCGCCATTCAATTGTAGTATCCAAAAATAGTAAACCTCCGCGTGTCCAAGGTATCCAATCTCTACATCAAGACGACGGGGCTCTGTAGGCTCAGTGTAGACTATGAGGTTGCGTTTCAAAGCTAACGGATAAATCGCTGCTAAAAACATCTGCTCCGGTCCCGCTGGTTCTATACAACCATTCAGAAGCATGTGCAAGTCTTCCCGGTTAGTTCGATTTTTGATTTTGAGAGCTATCCGCTTAAAAAGCTGTTCCCGAGCATGCTGCATTTCCT
The DNA here is from genome assembly GCA_964601015.1 of uncultured bacterium. Taxonomy (GTDB): domain Bacteria; phylum Poribacteria; class WGA-4E; order DTYX01; family CAZRLY01; genus CAZRLY01. The sequence continues at coordinate 16,460 of CAZRLY010000049.1, read as the reverse complement.
GAGAAGCTTTTTCCAAAGCCCTAAGCGAACTATGCAACTTCCTGATATGACGGTGTTTCGGGAGGACATACCACACAAACGTTGACGATGCTAATTTTGGTAAAGTCACCGCAGACTTAGTTGTTGATTGCAACAATTTGGGTGCCTGCTCTTTCAAATGTTGTATATTCTTCCTTTTCATCTCTATAAGAATATATCACAGTTTTTCCCTCATGTCAACTAAAAATTTAATTTCGGTTGACCTATTTAGTAGATTATGTTATATTTTTGCATCTTTCAATTGCATACATAGAAACCATATTTTATCATGAAAATTATATCATTTGTAATTTCAGTTTTACTATTTTCAGGTTGTAGCATATCCAAAATCTCCATGAATTTTTATTCCAACCCCGCAAATTGGGATACTTATACCTATCCAGCGGTGGGATGTCAGTTGAAGCATCCGCCGATATACATGGACTACGATGTGGGATATTGGAGGATTGATATGAATAACCCGCACGTTGATGGCATTGGCAGAGCAGTGAGGCTTCAACGCATGGACGAGAAGATAGAGATACAGTTGATACGGATTCAAATGGAGGATTTTACGGAGATACCTACGAGAATTAAAATTGACCCGGAATGGCTTGATTATGCATCCTACAGAAATTGGGTTGTAACGTCGCGACAGACAGTCAAGACTCATGAGGGGCTAAGTGGACTGAAAGTAGCGTACAGTGTTTATCCGATAGATGAAGAGTTCGATAGCAAGGACTATTTTCCCACAAAGGTGGAGATGACAAAAATCTTTGTTTACTTTGTTTTCGAAAAGGAAATCTTTGAAATTCAGGTGTCGGGCGAATCTGTCTACGTTGCTGAACTTGATTCTGAAATTGAAGCGATGATGGAACATTTTTCGGTCATTCCGATAGTTTCTGGGGACGAAGCGGATTGAAACTGAAAAAAAAATTGAAAACGTTCATTTTTTTCTTGACAAATATTATTTAATACTGTATAATTAATACTGCATTTTCAGTATTGCATTGTTCGTATTGTAAGGAGATAAAAATGGCAAACAAGAATCCACCTACCTTGCCCAAATTAGAATTGGCAGTTATGAAGGTTGTTTGGGCAAAAGGACGTGTGACAGTATACGATGTGCAGGCGGCTTTACTTCCCAAACGAAAGTTGGCATATACCAGCGTTGCTTCGACGCTCAGAGTTTTGGAAGAAAAAAAATTTTTGACCCATGATATGGACGGGCGGACTTATATTTATCGTCCACTGGTACAAGAATCTGAAGTATCCAAAAGCATGTTGCAAGATATTCTGGACAGGCTGTTTGACGGCTCCACCGAGCAACTTTTGACCACGTTGTTTGAAACGCAGAAGGTGAAGCCTGAAGAACTCAAAAAGATTCAAGCAAAGGTTGCAGCTTATCAAAAGGAACACAAAGACGAAAGTTCGTAGGTGGAATTTCTAAATCCGACATCTTTTTGTCGAGATATGAATCTCCGCCTACATATTTAGGAGCACAAAGATGAATGAGTTCACGGTTATCTTCAATAATTTCAGCGCAACATTATTTCCGGTGTTCGTCAATGTGACATGGCAGTTTGCCTTGTTAGTTAGTTGCGTTTGGTTGGTGATTAAAGTTGGTTGGGTTCGCTCCGCGCCAACCCAGCACAGTCTCTGGTTGCTGTGTGTATTCAGTCCGATCTTATTGGTCACTTTGGGCGTACTGATGCCGAATACCAATCTTTTGCTTAAACAGCAAAAAATCGCTCAACCTTTTAAAGGTGCGCCTATTCCCGCAGAATATTCCATTTTGGAGCGTAATAACTCAGTCACCGAAGGCGCTTTGGAGCGCAACGACTCAGTCGTTGCAAGCACTTTGAAGCGCAATGGCTCAGTCACAGCAGACACTTCGGAGCGCAATGACTCAGCCGTTGCAAGCACTTTGAAAGGCAATGACTCAGTCATTGCAAACACTTTTTGGCTATCTTACGCGCCGATGATAATGATGTTTGTTTGGATAGTCGGGGTTGGATTCAGCCTACTGCGTTTGGGATGGGGCGTATTTGGTTTGCGTAAACTCAGAAAGAATGCGAAACCGATTATTTCCGGTCCATTCCGAGAACTGTTAGAAAGTCTCAAAACGCAGATGGAGGTACGACGTTCGGTGGTGGTTGCGGCTTCACAACACGTTCACGCGCCGATTTCATTGGGTATATGGCGTCCGGTAATTCTGCTGCCGACGGCGATAAATAGCCTTGCTACCAACGAGTTCCTGGAAAAGGTCAAGTTAGCCTTCATTCATGAATTGGCTCACATCCGACGCCACGACGCTTTAATCAATTGGTGTCAGCAAATATTCAATGCGTTCTGCTTCCTTCATCCGCTGTTTCATCTTGCCAGTCGTTGTCTGACACAGGTACGTGAACATCTCTGTGACAACTGGGTTATCCAGCAATCGGGCAAGCGCGGTGAATACGCCGCTTTTTTGGCGGGATTGCTTGAAGCCGCCACGTCAAAGGGTGTGGCACGTGCTATCAGCCTCGCCGTGATTCCGACAAAATATTCCGTCGTAAGGAGGATAAACGTGATGTTAGAACATCGAAACACAATAAAAACCAAACTGTCCCGCAAGATGGCTTTTATTATTCTGTTTGCGGGTTTATTGACAATCCTGCTGCTATCTGCGACGCGCATTTTGCCAATGCCATCAATCTTTCCGCAAACTCAAGGTGATAGTATTCAAGCGTTGGGTACTTTTAGCGAGAACGAAATAATCGCAGATGAAGAGATAGAAACATACCAAGAGAATCCACAGCATGGAACGACTGAACCAAACTTGAGCGGCACTATCAAGAACCGTTCAGTTTTGTTCAAAAACCGCGAGGAGTTAGTTCGCTCAAGGAAACCTGGACCGGATTGTCATGGAGTTGCTGTTCACCTTGTCCATGTTACCATACATCGGGACAGCGCGCCTGCGCAATATCTCCCTCTGTTTTGGGACAAAGGCCCCTGGGAAGAAGCCAGGAGAGAAGGAGCAAATGTTTCCGGCGCTGCTATGAACGAATGGATACTCTCAAAGTATCCGCAGGCAGAGGTCAAAATGCTCCTTGATGAGCGCGTCAATCTATCCCCCGGACATCGTTGTCCAGGTTTTAGTTCCTGGGGAGAAATGCCAATTTTAGGGCGATTTGTGAAAACTATCCTCAGGGACTCACCTATCCAACCCTCGGGCATCAAATTTATGTATAAAGGAGAGGAACGATATCTTGGTCTCGCTGTGAATAATCACAGAGAGGGCATTCAATTGGCTTTCAATTCTCCAATGAGGAGAACAGTAGATGAAGCCCTCAATAGGCATAACGCGGGCTGTGCAAACTATGCTATGGCGGGTGGTGCGTCTGGTGGCTGCACGTGGGGAAATAGCGGAGGGGCTGACCAACACTCTGGATATTGCTATCAGATCCGGCTCATTGAAGCGTCCCCAGATAATATTACCCTCAAACCGGGTGAGGTGTTAGATATATCCAAACCGCCTCTCATGTCCATCTCCAAATTTAACGCGTCATTGCCTCCATCAAGTGCCCCCGTGGAGGGTGTTGCCACCCTTGGAAGTCAGAAATCGGAAGTCAGCCGGGAGGAAAAAGTTCTTTCTGCCTTCAGTCCAGACGTAGCCTCCGCAACGCTCACTGGCACGGTATATCACGAAGATGGCACAACGCCCTTTGTGGGGGCGTCGGTATACGTCCGCCAGACAGTTCACAAACTAACAGGTCAAAATTACCAATATTTTGGACCGGTTCGGACGGATGCCCACGGCAAATATCGAATCGACGGGTTGCCGTTGCAGAAAGTAGCAATTCGCGCTTTTGCAGATAAAATGCACCCTGACGGCAAAGAATTAACATTGGACGTGGACAAACCCGGTACACAAGATTTCATTTTGATACCTACCGCGGCGATGTCTGGGAAAGTTATCGCACCGGGCGAGGTGGATGCTGTATATTTAAACCTTGATAGCGATAGCTACCATGTACACGGCATCGTCACGCCCAACCCCGATGGCAGTTATCTGATGGTGCTTGCTGAAAGCCTCGAATTTGAAATTGACGACGTCAAACAATACGAACAGCAAGGGCAACAAAGCTGGCACTGGATTAAAAAGCGCGATGGTGCCAAAGCATCTGATTTGCCTGAATCAATCGAATACAAACTCACCGCCCGCGCCAGAGGCTACGAAACCATCGAAATTCCTGAAGTCAGCACCACGCTTGGAGAAGAGACTTCGAATATCGACATCCTCCCAACTCAACCGACTGGCAGCATCTCCGGCAAACTGGTTGATGAAAAGGGCGAGCCGGTTGCGGGGATGGGGCTCGCGCTGGCTACGGTGACGTTTGAGGCGAACGGCGGCAGGGGATACAGTGTTTGGCCGCTTGACCCAAAGGCAGCCAGTCAAGCTGACGGTTCTTTTATCTTCAACGATGCTACCGAAGGCTACCATAGAATTTGTCCCAAGGCAGATTTTTCGCAGTCGGGGACAAAAGAGTTTCCAAAGTATACCTTCGGACATAAGCGGGTGGTTGTGCCGCGTGGGCAGGCTGTGACAGGGATTAAGATTGTCGTCAAACCGAATCCAACTATCCGCGTCACAGGGAGGATTTTAAAATCTGACGGCAAAACGCCGATTGCGAATGCAGAAATGATGTATCGCTATCGACAGGTTTGCAAAGATGGCGGAGGTGGGAGCGGCAAACATACATTTTACACAGATGGTGAAGGACGTTACCTCTTCAAAGACGACGAAGCCGCCACCTACTATTTGACCGTAATGTTCAACGACGCATCCGCCACACACAACATCAAGGCGAAAGAAGGCGAACATATCAAAGGGGTGGATTTTGTAATCCCTGATACGCCAGACCAAAACGCTGTGCGCGGGCGGGTACTGAGTTGGGACGACAAGCAACCTATCAGCACCGTGGGAGTAAGTCTACAGAGGAAACGCAACCTTTTTGGAAATGGGGAACTAAATTATGGTGCCTGGACGAACGAACACGGTTATTTCCAGTGTTTGGGGATGGAGGATGGAAGATATACTGTGACGGCTAAAGGACATCATAGCGAATTTATGCCCAGTGATGTTGACCTTCTGCCCCAAAGCGTCGCAAGAATTACAGTCAAAAATGGGGTAGGTGGTGAGGTGGACTTGTATCTTCTGCGCGGAGGAAGTATCTCCGGAAAAGTGTTTTCGGAGGCAACTGGAGAACTCATCAATGAAGCGCACCTCAAAAAGTCTCAAATTGACGATGGGAATGTCCCCATCACAAATGTCGGATATGGCACGAATGTAAACGGCGGAAAGTATGAACTGCGTGGACTGAAGCCGGGTGCCTATGCCATTACGCTCGAAGCGGAAGGTTACCATCCGCTTGAACGCGGCGTTGAGTTGGCGATTGGGCAAAAGGTTATTGATGTCGACTTCGCCCTACAACCAACAAACGGACGGAGCATCGCCGGTGTCGTTTTACTGACAGATGGCACGCCTGTACCAAATGTGATGATTTCCTTGTTTAGAGGGTATAAGATACCGCAAGGAAGTCAGACGATTTCACCCGACGGGCAATTCCAATTCGACAATCTGCCTTTGGGCAAATACAAAGTGGTTCTCAATGCCAGCGGTTTTCCCGAACAGGCCCATACGCTGGAAATTGCAAAAAAATCCGTCACCGACTTAAAATTGCAACTGGTCAAAGGAGGGAGCGTTTCTGGGCGAATTATCGCGCCAAAGGGAAGTCATCTGCCTGAAAAACCGGTCGTCATTGTGGGCACGGATGGCTACGCAAAAGGCGAATGGACAAGTAGCGGCGAAATTGGGGATAAACCATTTGACCTTCGCACAGATACCGGACACTACACCACATGCCCATCTGAAACCGATTTGACGTTTAAGATAGAAAATATTCTGCCGGGCGAATATTGGGCGATTCTTTGGGAGGATGTCGGTCGAATACTCTCCCTTGATGGCGAACGCCTAAGGGCACCGGTTGTGTTGCCGCAGAAGATTGAAGTGAAAGAAGGCGCGGAAACTCAGGTTGAATTGCAACTGCCGCGCTATGGAAAAATCGAAGGTAAGATACTTGATACCTACACCGGCGCGCCTGTTGCGGATGCGCGTGTTGCTGCAACCAGCACCGAATCCCGCGCTTTTTCGCGCGGCACTGTGTCTGATGCAGAGGGCAAATATTCCATTGAGGTAGTCCTTGGAAAATACAAAAAGCTCGAAGTTTTGACGTGGCCATTGCGCTATGCGTATGCTATTAATACAGACGAGTTCATCGTAAAAGAGGGACAAACCGTTCGCACCGACATAAAACTCATCGCAGGCGCAACCGTTACTGGGCGTATCACAATCCCTGGCGGCATCACCCCAGATGTGCGTGCGATGCTATTTTCTGAAGATGAAGGCGGCTTTTTCGCCGAAGTCAAATCAGATGGCACATACAAAGCCCAACACGTCTCCCCCGGCCCGCATACTGTGCGATTGGAAGTTTATGATGAAGAGAAGGGCAAAACCAGGACTCTGATGAAAAAGGACATTGAGGTGAAGGATAAGGAGGTGAAAACGGGAGTGGACTTTGTGGTGGGCAGGTGAACGAAAGGGGAGATAATCATTCACCATTCTTGTCGTAAAAATTCTGAGAATAGAATAGAAATTATCTTGACAAAATTCTAAAATTGTAGTAAACTTAACCCCCATTGAGTAGCCAGAATATTTACAAAGAACTTTTGGGGGTTTTAGTTATGTCTAATGTTCTAAAGTGTCGGAGCAACAACAATAATGGTTTCCATAAACTCATGGAGGAAAAATCCACTTTGCTCTTTCGGGCTAACGCACATGCTTCTTCTGGATGTAAAAAGGAAGCCGCGGCGTTATTTGAGCAGGCGGCGGCAAAGGAACAACAGATAGCGCAACTGTTAGAATATGCAGGGCGCGCGGAAAAAGCTGTCATCTGCTGGATGAATGCAGCCTCGCATTACGGAGATGCTGGAAAATACTGTATCGCTGTTAGTCTTCTGGAAGAAATACTTTCCAGACCAATTTCAGAGGTTTTAAGACATGAAATAGAACGGAAGCGCGATGAATATAATCAACGTACCCCGCATGAGATATATGTACCCCACATCATTTCTGAGAAATTGGGAGTTGACTGAGATTGATTGACTTACCTGAAATTCAGCCAGCCCCATGTCGCAAAAGGAGGAGATTTTGACAAAAAAGTGTTACAGATTTTCTCTGAAGAATCGGAAGCCTTTATTACACTAATGGACTGGCCGAACCGAAAGGCGGAGGGGAGAATGAGCGCGGAATGCAAAAGTAGGTAGTTTTGCGCACCGCATTCCGTCAGGCTTCCGACTTCCCACTCCTGCTTTTTCATCCTCATTTTCCACTTGCGAACAGGAGGCAAAAATATTCGTAATGTCCAATCTCCATCTATCAACCTACCGTTTGATTAGCAAGTTCTGTCTCATCATTTTGTTCCTGATATTCACATATAGTCCTTTGGCATTATCCGATGGACTCAAATTGATAAGTTCCGACCAATACGGCGTTACGCTGGAATTGACCGTTTCTGAATTAAAAACTTCGGTTAAAGAAATAGACGGTGTGCGTTATCAATCGGTCAGTTATGACGGTTGCGGCTTCACTTCGGAAGCTGGGAACCCGTACATTCCCGTATCTCGGACGTTCGTAGGCGTTCCTTCTGATGCTGCGAATCGGATTTTCAGGGTTGAAGTAACAAAAGTTTTGTCGAGTACGCGCGCTGGCTATCGCTTGCCGCCTGTGCCACATCAAATAATTAAAAAGACAACAGGCGTGCGCTTGCCTGGAATGCTTGGAATAAACAGCAGCGAAGCGGCAGTTGAAAGTTTGGTTGGCAAATTCGCAGAAGATGGCGTTGCGTATCGGAAAAACGCCTTTTATCCGGCAAAGCTGGCGGAGGTAATTTGCGATGGGTATATTCGCGACCAAAGAGTCGTCAACGTGGAAGTGCGCCCCATACAATACAACCCGAAGACGAGGAGTTTGAAGTTCTATTCGCGTCTCTTAGTGCGCATCGCCTTTGAGGGAAGTACCCAGGCTGCGCCGGCAATCGGAAGTCGGAGGACGAGAGACGAAGAGGCTATTCAGTTTGAGAGGTTTTTCAGGAAGAATTTGATTAATTACGAAAACGCAAAAAGCTGGCGCAAAACTCGCCCCAAGCTATTCTATGCCGCACCTGCCATTGAAACAGGGCCCGTTTACAAAATTTACGTCGAAGAGACTGGAATTTATCGGCTGACTTACGAAGGACTGAAAAATAACTGGGGTGCTGATTTATCCGATGTTGACCCAAGGAATCTGCGGATGCGTTTGCGCGGAAATGAAATTCCCATCTATGTTCGCGGCGAATCCGATGGTAGATTTGAGGCGGGTGATTACATAGAATTTTTCGGAAAAAACCCGGATGACATCTATACGCGTTGGAACGTCTACTGGCTGGATGCCAAAGTCGGTTTGCGGAGGCGGGTAGCTGAAGTTGACGGCTCTCCTGCTGACTCAATGGCTACGCTCGTCTCGGCGTTTCATGAAAACCTCCATTTTGAAGAAGACCACTTTCATAGTACCCTGCAACACGTCCTCCCCGATGAAGTTTCGCCAGGGAACCCACATGGTTGGTATGACGCTGTTGACCACTGGTTTTGGACGGGCATCAAAAACGGTTCAGATGTGAATGAGGTGGAGTTAAAATTCAGGCTATATGATGTCGCGCCGACTCTGGAACAACCAAAAATCGAAGTAGTTTTAACTGGCAAAACCCCCGTCCAACATGAAATATTGACTTCTATCAACGGGATAAAGGTTGCGCTATCAGAATGGGCGAGTCAGGATGAGATTAGCATTAGCACACACTTGAGGCGCATGGAGAAATTGGTTGACGCTACTCAAGGTTTTAACGTGCTTAGATGCGTCAGGTTAGATACGCAAACAAACGACGATACACTGAGCTACCCCTTTCATATCTACATAAATTCTTTTGACATTCAATATACACGGCTTTTAAAAGCGGTAAACGATTATCTGGCATTTTCCGCGCCGGAGAGCAAGGAAAAATATAGCGTTCGCGAACGCAGAAAACTCGAATTTACAATCGCCCACTTTCTTCACCCAGACGTGGAAATCTTTGAAACCGACGGTAATGTCCTGCTGGCAAACATCCGCAATCCAAAGGTGGATGAAGTACGACTGACAAAAGAGGAACGTGAGAGATTACGCGTAATCTTTTCTGATAATTTGCAGAGGGAACGTGAATTGCATGTCCAGCGCGAAGAGACGGAGGAAGAATTCACCGCGCCCGCGCTGAATGGCGAAGAAGTCATTAACGTACCTTATACGAATTACGATGTCACTTTTCAGTATCCCGACAGCAGACACGACACGCCCAAATTCATCGCCGTATCGCCCAAGGGCGTCCTGAAACCCGTGAACGTAATCAAAGACGAGAGTGCAAACCTGAAGGATACATCGAATGCCGCCGACTACGTTATCATTACCCACCCTGCATTCATGGAGCCCGCAAAAAAATTGGGCGAACACAGGGCAACGGACGGCACATACCGCGTTAAGGTAGTAGACGTAACGGATGTTTACGATGAATTCAACTATGGGCAGTGTTCTCCCCAGGCGATTAAGGATTTCTTAGCCTACGCTTATTTTAACTGGCAGCCTCCTGCTCTCACTTATGTAGTCATCATAGGCGACGCCACCTTTGATTTTCGCGGCATCATGAAGGATTTGTATGTATCCCCCCCTGAAACGATAGGATTCATCCCCACACACTACGTCTATACTACCTTTGGAGAAACCTCGTCTGACCACTGGTTTACAACGGTAAGCGGAATAGACTATCTGCCGGATTTCTATTTAGGGCGCATTCCAGTTGAAACGCCAGAACAAGCAGCAGATGTTATTGATAAAATTATAAGATACGAGAGCATCCGTCCCAACGGCTCATGGCGCAGGTTGATAATCTCCATCGCCGATGACGACGCTACAAATTCCAACGATGATATTTTTAAAGACAGCCTGAACGAAATCTCTCAGAACTATACCCTCTTAGGTTTCGATACGAAGAAGCTCTTCCTTGAAGATGTCATTGATGATGTCAACGCGAACCCTTTAAAATACGGAGGACTGAACCCCGGTCAAGTGATGAAACAGATGATAACGGAGGAATTGGGCAAGGGGGCGGTGTTAGTACAATATGCAGGACATGGCGGGCGTTTTGTCTGGGCGCACGAAATCATCTTTGACAAGCCCGCAGTGGAAAAACTTCAACCGACTGAGAAACTCCCCTTTCTGTTAGTGTTCTCCTGCTACAACGGGTATTTTGACAAAGCTCACAGAGAACCGAGTATGACGGAAAGGCTTTTGCGTTTGCCAAATGGCGGTATCGTCGGCATGTTGAGCGCCACCCGTTTGACTTACGGGCCGGGCAATGATGAGCTAAACAAAATAATCTTTGACAACATCTTCAAACATAACATGCGCGGATTCGGTGAAATTAGCTTTGATTCTAAAACTGAACTTTTGATAAATAATGGTGCGGGGCAGTTTGAGGTAATGCAGCAGTATACGCTCTTCGCTGACCCGGCGACGAAGGTAGCTATGGCGGATTATGAGATTACGCCTGAACTTATAACCCCATCTACAAAACCAGGCGCAACACTGGAACTCGCTCCTGGTAAAATTTATCGTTCGGCTTACGATGAAAGGCAGAAGAAGAAAATTTACACCCATAACCCCACCTTCAAGGGCAAGTTGATTGTTATGGCAAAATGTCCGGGTGATGTCGAGGTTACAAAGGAGTTGAATATAAAAAATGGCGAGTACCCGTCAATTGCCCTTAACATTCCAAACGCTGTGGAGCCTGGAAAAGGCACAGTGGAATATTATGCAGAAAATGATACTGAAATTGCAGTGGGTGGGATAGTATTTGCCATCAAGATACCCGTGATTCTGGATATCAAAGAGGAACTCGTCGGCGAAGATACGTTCAGAATAGCGGCAAAGGTAGCCGATTATTTGAAGATAACAAGTGTCGAACTCGAATGGGATAAACCGGCGGAGCGGGAACCTCTCATCATCCCGATGGAACTTGACTTAAATATCGGCGAAGGCTGGTATTCTACAACTCAGCCGCTGCCAAACCCCGAAGATGATATGGACATCCGCTACAAACTCAAAGTTACAAATGCTGATGACACTCACATCTACTCCCCTGCTGCTGAATGGTATACTTTTCGCCCTATTGAGATTCCGAATTTCAGGGTAGTGGAAACCCTCGAACGCTACGAGCCGATAATCTATTATGCGAATAACACCATCAAAGCGGAGGTTGAAAATACATCCGATATTGATATGGCGCAACCTGTCGATGTCTTCTTTTACGAAGGCAATCCCGATGTGGATGAGGACGATGTCGCCGATGATAACGCCAAACTGCTTGGATATGTTGCGATGTCACCCAAAGACTGGAAACGTCTTGACCCAATTTTGCTCAAAAAAATATCTGCGCAGACCAAAAATAAACAATTAGACGGTGAGCCGTTAGCCTTCACGCTGGCACCGCTGAATACCAACAGAATCGCCGTAGCGTCGCTCAAGTATACTTTGCCAATCGGACGCCACATTATCTTCGTATGGGTTGACAGGTCAAAAAATATCAAGGAAAAACGCAAATCGGATAACATTGCCATGCGGGTAATAGACGTAAAGGATTATAGTTTAAGCGGGCAGACGGTACAAGCACACAGCCTTGATAACGTTTTCAACCTGATACTACCTGCCAACGCAACCGAATATAACACAACGATATCGGTATCTGCGTTGAAAGTTGTTGATGTGCCAAAAGCGGAACACCAACCCCTTATCATCCCCATAGGATTACCCGATGGGCAGAACGCCGCCGCATACCAGCTTAAAATCGAAAATCAAAAGTCGACAGTGGAAATAGCCTGTGATTTCGACCACGGGAAAACCGAATACCACATCTCCGCGCTCAACAAACCCGCTACCGCACAACTAAAATTTGACATCGCTGTTCTTCGCGAAGAGATTAAAACGCAAATCGGATTCGGCGATATCCCCTATTCTGAGCTTGATGTTGAGCAAAAAACCGCCATTGAACAAGCACTGGAAGAAACGGCTAAAGATTTTGCCATGTATCTTTGGCAGGAATCCGCTAAAAAGTGGGTTAAATTGGATTCCACCCTCGTCTCTGATGCCAAAGGTGGGATATTAAAACAAGCTCACCCCGCTTCGATAACCACAGAGAACGCGGGAGATGGAGAAATCGCCGATGTCAAGGTGGACGACGAAATAACCCCCGCAGGAGACTGGGTGCTGATGTTTACTTCCGATAGCAAATATCGACTTTTATTCGGCGAACCTGGCGGGCTTCTCAGGGAGATAATCAGCGGCGCTGACATATCCATCTTTCCACAGGATATACCAGAGGAATTGCCAGAGAGGATAAACTTACAAATAACCTCCGGCGGAGAGGATTTTGAATTTGGGGATACATTCAGATTTACTACCACTGCTTCCATTTTAGATGGACAACGCCACCTTAGCGTCTCTTATGTCAGAGATAGAAACGAAGGCGATGGCGTCATTCAATCCCTCGACGGAGATGCTGAAACGCCCGTGGACAAGTGGGTAATCTTCCTTGTGGATAATACCCACTTCCAATTGGAAGGAGAACAAACAGGGATTCTCAAGCAAAACGGAGAACCTAAATTGGGAGAAGTCGGCGAAGAATTTTTTAACCCGGAATCCGGGCTGCGTTTTACAATAATCAACGGCTCTTTCCCATTCGCACCCGGTGATAAATTTAAGTTCGAGACAAGAGAAGTCGGAGTGGTGAGGGCAAATACAGCGTATATCGGTACATTCAACCTCATGAGTAGTTCTGACACCATCCCCCCCGACATTCAGTTCGGCGTAGGCAAACAGAATTTCGTAGACTATTCTCCCATCTCCCAGAACCCCAACGTTCACATAATCATCGGCGACGACAGCGGAATTGACCTGATAATCCGAAAGCCGGAACTGTCAATCAGTCGTAACGATGGTGATTTTGCCCCTATCCCCTCTTCCGAGTATATTATCAACTCCGAACCCGGCGCAAACCAAGCTGTGTTAAGCTACTCCCCAACACTGGAATATGGCAGATATGAACTCCAACTTATCGCAAGGGATACGGCAGGAAACGAATCTAAAAAATCCGTGTCCTTCCGCGTTAACTCAACCCTGCAATTGCTGAACGTGATGAACTATCCGAACCCGTTCGGAGAGAAAGGGAAAACGACGACGATAACCTGTGAGGTGACAACTGAGATAGATGAGATAGAAATAAAAATATATACTCTGTCGGGAAGACTGATACGGATACTCTCGCCTGAAGAACAAAACACCGGGTTCATAATGACGCATTGGGACGGACGGGATGAGGACGGCGACGAGGTAGCTAACGGAGTATACTACGGCAAAGTCACCGTCAAAAGGGAAGGACAAAAAACGCTGACAGAATGTATCAAGATGATGAAGTTGAAGTAATATAGGCCACGGTTAACGACGATACAAACGTTATGGCAAGGCAGTTCAAAGGATACAGTCCAGCAATTGAGCACGCAAATTTCACTAAGGTTGTGAATGCGTTGATAGAAAAATACGAGGTTATAGTTACGGTTCTTGACGACGTAGCATTTTGGAGTAGATTTGGCAGAGACACATTGGGTTATTTTTATGAAGGGGGAAAAATTCTATTCATCAGCTTTAGTTCGCCGTGGGAAGCATTGTTACACGAAGCGTCACACGTTAGTTTCGCGGGGAAGATAGGCAAGTTGGGCGAAAAGTTAAATAAATTTGAGAAAGCTGTATCCGAAGCGTTTGCGTATTCGAAAAACATAGCCAGAGGATTTAATCCGCCTTATGTTAGTAAAAACTTAGCGTATTTTCAACAGCAGGCTTCTGTTATCTATAATCGTTCATTGCGCTATGGAAGCTCAAAATATGTGAGAGTCTACAATTTATTCAGCAAGTATCTGTCAGGGTAGGTGCGAACACAATGCTTGAAAAGTTGACTATGGATGAAATGCAAATGTTATATAAAAAAGGCAACTGGGCAGAGTTGGCTTTCATCCGAGATGGGTTGCCAAAGCAATTTAATTTTAGGATAGAACCACCTGAGGATAAATGGGGTAATTTTTCACTCATTATCAATAACAAAGTTGAACTATATTTAGAGTCGCATGAAAATTTAGAACTCTTCCCTTTTAGCATTGTTCAAAGCGATAAGAAAGCCAGCCAGGTTGATATGGACTACCATCACGCATATTTTTATGTTTCAAGCTACGACTTCAAAAAGTTGTCCCTGGAAATGAAGAAAATATATTCAGAATATCCCTACTTAGGGAATGGCGTGACTGGCATCCCGGATATTTGGTTTGCAGATACTTTTCTTGTCAAATATGTGTCTGAAGTTATTATCCCAAATAAGAAAATTCAGGAATTTCTCCGTCTACCAACAATGTAACTGATAATACGGTTCCCACTACAATCTTTTTGCCTTGTTAGATGCAACATATTCAAGCATAGCATAGAAAGGAAAAACGGTCAATATCAAAATGCGAAACACAAGAATTTTTCCCATACTTATTTTCCTTTATCTTATATCTTCTGTCTCCGTTTATGGCGCGGAGAAGTACGCAGGGGAATTTTTGACGTTGGGCGTAGGTGCGCGTCCATTGGCGTTGGGCGGCAGCTATGTCGCCATCGCAGATGATTCCACAGCGGCTTACTGGAATCCCGCTGGATTGGGCAAACTCACTCGCTCAGAAGCGACGTTCATGCACTCTACTCTGTTCGGGTTGGACAGTTACGATTTTTTCAACTATGTTCGGCCTTTTGGAAAGAGCGGTGTTTTCGGTTTAAGTTGGCTGCGCGTGGGAGTTGATGATATTAAGGTTACCAAAGTTGTACGTCCATTGCAGCCGGTTGGCATCAACAATCGCCCCGAAATCGATGGTAGTTTCAGTAACGTTGACAATGCTTTTCTGTTCTCCTACGGCAGGAAGCTAAAGTTTAACCTTCCATCAGGAACGAAACAACGACAAGTTGAATTGCTCATAGGGGCAAATCTGAAATTTATCTACATCGCATCGTATAGACGCAATGCGCTCGGTTTGGGTGGCGATTGCGGTATACTGTGGGAAACGCAACTCGGCAATAGACTCAAATCAGGCAAATTTGCAGTGGGCGTGGCGGCTCGTGACTTTTTCAGAACGAAGTTATACTGGAATACCCCCCCCGATTCGCCCGAAGGCACTTCCAATACCGATACCATACTGCCTGATTTTAAGGTAGGCGCGTCTTTTCAGCAAAATATTGAGGCTATTTCAAGTCGAATTATTTTGACAGCGGACACTGATAGTTTATACGATTTTGAAATGCGTTACGGGCTTGAATACTCATTAGCCGATTTGCTCGCACTTCGGGTTGGGCTACAGGAGAAAAAAGCCCCTGAAAAACTTGATAAAGAACTCAGAATAGCAAGAGACATTACCCTCGGCGCAGGATTGCGCATCGCTTTTCTGACAGGTTCAGCATTCGCCGTTGATTACGCTTTTTTAAGCGGCGAATTGGGAAATAGCAACCGTATTTCACTGGTGGTTAGATTTTAGCCGTACGATTTTTGGGCGCATTCATAAGCTTGAGCGATATGATGCGCCGCCTCCGTCCGATTACCGCTTTCAATCAGTTCCTTTGCTATCTCCTGGTGTCGTTTCGCTTTGTTATAAGCCTCTTGATTTGTACTATCGACCGCGGTGTTATCCGTGATGATGTGTGAGAGGTAGAGAATCTCATCAATCGTGTCAAAATCAAGAAGCGGCAATGTAGCGTAGTGAGCAAGACAGGAACCGATGTCATCAAAACGGCGTTTTTCCTTAGTCAATTCTGCCAGTCGTTTCCCTTGCTGTTCCGCTATGTCCAACGCACGTTCAAAGTTATGACGGGTTACCGGCAGCGGTTCAATCGCATAACAACCCCACAGACAGAAAAATTTGTAAATTGACTGCGCTGCTGAAATCAACCCCGTGCCTGTGCCGCCCGCTACTGAGATTCCCAGAGCCGGTCGAGCGTTTGAAGTCCGACAGGGAGGGGTTGCATCTTTAAGACGCAATTTGTCGATAAAATTGGCTGTCAAACCATTTATCTGCCAGATATAAACCGGCGCGCCCAAAACAATAGCATCGGATTCGTAAACTTCCTGACTTCGTTTTGTAGCATCCCCCTCCATTTTGCACTCACAAGTTCCAAAACACCCCCCTCCGCAATGAACACAAGGTAGAGG
>CAZRLY010000048.1:22846-24276 GCA_964601015.1 uncultured bacterium | reverse complement strand
ACATTGTCAATATTCCATCAAAAAAACATATTGACATTAGATTTGAAAGGTGTTATCCTTTGTGGAAAATCATTTTATATTGAGGAGGAGTATAATAAATGGCAAAATTAGCAATCAACGGTGGAGAAAAGGTAATCACCCGTTCCCTTGGCAAAGAATGGCCAGTATGGGATGAACGTGAAGAGGAAACACTGTTGGAGGTACTCCGCAGTGGACGTTGGTGGGGCGGCGGAGAAGGCTCTAAGGTAAGGGAATTTGAAGATGCTTTCACAAAATATCATAGCGCAAAGTACGGAGTGACTACTAACTCAGGCACTCAGGCTTTGATATGTGCTCTCAAGGCTGCCGGGGTAGAACCTTGCGATGAGGTATTGGTTCCGTCTTTGAGTTTCTTTGCTTCTGCTACGTGCGTATTGTTTATCAACGCCATCCCGGTTTTTGTTGATGTTGACCCAAAATCGTACAATCCCAGTCCGGAATCAATAGAAGCCGCCATTACCGACAGGACGCGCGCGGCTGTGATTGTACATAATGGTGGCTATCCTGCCGATATGGATGCGATAATGGAAATATCGCGAAAACACGATGTGACGATAATAGAGGATTGCGCACATGCACACGGTTCGGAGTGGAGAGGCACTCGTATAGGCGCGATTGGACATCTTGGCGCTTTTAGCCTCATGGCGGGCAAATCGCTCGCTTGCGGCGAAGGCGGCATTATACTGACCAATCACGCTGAACTAAGGGAGAAACTATACGCATACATGGACATGGGACGCTGGGTTGAACGAACTGACAAATCCGTCCGTCTCGGCACCACCTCTAACTTTCGGATGCCCGAATGGGGTGCGGCAATTTTGCTGGCGCAAATGGCAAGGTTAGACGAACAGATAGAAACCCGTGAGCAAAACTTTACCTACCTGGCTGAAGGACTCAAGGGAATCGACGGCGTTGAACCTTTTGAACGCGATGAGCGCGTCACTCGTTGGAGCATCTACTACTGGAATTTCAAATACAAACAGGAGGAGTTTGATGGCATTCCACGAAATAAGTTCCTGGAAGCGGTTAATGCGGAGGGTGCGCCAATCGGCGTTGGTGCCCACGGCAGGCCAATTTACCAAAATCCATTGTTCCAGTCAATGAACTCTGATAATACCTGGCTCATAAAATGTCCACAACACGACAAACCGATAGACTACACTAAGGTACACTGTCCAGAAGCAGAGCGCATATATCAAACAGAGGCCCTGAACATCAGTCATCGGCATTTCCTGGGCAAGGGGGATATGGATTCAATCCTTGAGGCGATACGCAAAGTGCGAGAAAATATTGATGAATTAAGGGAGTAGACTGCTTACAGTAGGTCGAAATCTGAATTTCGACCTACATATTATAAAGGGGGTAAAGTCATGACTATTTTGAACGCTGCT
>CAZRLY010000048.1:0-22746 GCA_964601015.1 uncultured bacterium | reverse complement strand
ATTTCGACCTACATATTATAAAGGGGGTAAAGTCATGACTATTTTGAACGCTGCTGTAGTCGGTCCAGGTGGCAGAGCAAGAGCACATTTGCCAATCATTCCGAAACTTTCCGACAAGTATCGGTTAGTCGCTGTTTGCGACATTGATGAGGAGAAGGCAAAAGCCGTTGCCACCGAGATGGGTGTTAATGCGTACACAGATTTAGAGGAGATGTTAGATAAGGAAAAACTGGATGTTTGCCTGGTTGCTACTCAAGCAGAAAGCCATCACGTCATCGCCAGGGCTTTAGCCGAAAGGAAAGTCAATATCATAACGGAGACACCAATCGCCCTGACCGTCCCTTGTGCGAACGCTATGATAAAGGCAGCCAAAGAAAACGGCGTGCTGTTGGAGGTATCCGAGAATGCCCGCAGATGGCCGCGTGAGAGATTGAAGCAAAAGATAGTGGAGAGTGGACTCATCGGCGATGTCAGGGAATTCTATCTCTCTTACACTTCTGGTTCCTATCACGGCATGGGCGCAGTAAGGGCAATACTTGGAACGGAGGCGCAGAGCGTCGTCGGTGAGTTTCCGGACGAAGGGGAGGTTCGGGAACGTGGAGAGATCAAGTGGGCCAATGGCATCAGAGGAAAATACGAGTACAACGGGACTAAAGGAAACTACTGGGAAATTATAGGGCATAAAGGCGCTCTTCGAGGAAACGAACTGCATCTATACGATGGAGAACAAAAACTGAGCATTGTAACTGAAACCATCGGTGAGAACGCTGAAAAGACAATTAAAAGGGCTTATGTACAGGCAGAACCGGAAGTTGTCTGGGAAAGCCACTTGCAGGGCTATACTCTGCCTGGGGCTGATAACATCGCTGTAGCTGACGGATGGTGCAGTCTGTATGATGGCGTGGTTCACGGAAAGCAACTTGATTACAGTGGAGACAACGGCAAGAAGGACATAGAACTGCTGATGGCTGTCAGGGAATCGGCCTCGAAGAACGGCGAGAAAGTTACCCTACCTTTGATGGAGATTACCGAACACGAAAAGCTGATTCACTCTGAGTTTGAGCAGGTTTATGGGATTGACATGCTGGAGTTGAGTTTGGAACACCTGAAGCGAAAGTATACGCTGCCGGGGCGTTTGCGAGAGTTGATGTACTATGGCAGGATAACAGCAAGCTAAGGAACTATTTACGGCTTGGAGGATGTCACCATTTTTGGAGTGCAACGAGCGAATCGTTGCACTCCAAAGTAGGGGGAAACAAGAATGAGACAGGAACATGAGCCGATAAAATTGGAATACAAACATGAAGCGGGCGATGTCCTGACATACAAAGAAACGCTTCAAGCGAGAGTGCCTGCATCGCTCAAGTTGGAACAGTCGATACCTGAAGAGGTGACATTTGAGTTCACCATCACAGAGGTTGTCACACAGGTTGATTCGGATGGAGTAATGGAGATAGTATCGTTGCGGGAATTTCTGCCTCCCCGTGTTGAACCTGCGGGAGATGTCCAGGCAATGATTGAGGTACTTCAACGGAGGACTCGCATTTTTGTGTCCTCCCGGCACATGCGGCGAAATGGCAGCCACACCATCCCTGCGATGTTAGACGATTTTGAGCCAACGCCGGGATTGCCGTTGGCAGCACCATCAGCATTGACGCTGAATCTCCCCTCCGGTTTCCCTGATGAATCGTTGTCGCCGGGCGCAACTTGGACGCGAGCGATGTCCCTGCCGTTACCCTCGTTTGTGTCGCTTGACCGACCGGTGACACCGTACCGTTGCCTATCACCAGTTAGGGCATCTGTATGAGGACATGGGCATGACAGATGACGCCATCGCGTCGTTTAAGGAAGCAATTCGTCTCAAGCCAGACGATGCCAAAAACCATTTCTGTCTGGGGGTTGCCTATCGCAATCAGGAGCTATTTGATGATGCGATATGTGAGTTGAAAGAGGCTGTTCGGTTAGGACCGGAAGATGCCACAAACCATAACCAATTAGGATGCGTTTACTCCGACAAGGAGATGTGGGATGAGGCTATCGTTGCGTGGAAAGAAACAGTCCAGTTGGAGCCTGATTCGGCAGTCTTCAATCCACTCACTGAATTGTTAAGTTCTATAGTTTCGTACTTTTTGAAATCTGCGAAAGTATAGTTAAGTTAAGAGGTGATAAAAATGGCGCAATTGGAACTACAGCATCCCATAAGCAATTTGACCGTTGGCGATTTGAAAGAATTAATGCGAGAAATTATCCGAGAAGAACGGGAATTTTATATTGATGCGGAAGGATACTTAGTCTTTACCAGCGAAAAAGCTTACGCAGACTATTTAGATAAGCAAATGGGAAAGCTGCCCGGCGAAGTAAGAGCTTATTTCATTGATGAACAGGGATTCAAGTGTCGTTATAGCGACTTTGAGCTAACACCAAAGAAAGTGGAAGAGCTTTCAAAAAACAAAACAGAGCCAACCGTTGAAGGAGAACAAGTCTGGAAGGAGTTAAGAAATTTGGGGGTTGATGTCTAATGTTGTTGCAAATTTCCTTGATGTCCCCGTCGGCACGGTACGCAGTAGGTTGCACCGCGCCAAACGACAATTCAGAAAGGAAATGATACAGATGGTTCAAAATCACTTTGAACAGGCTAAATTGCCAGACGAATTTGTCGAACAGATAGAGAAGATGCGTCGGCAAACTGAAGCCTGCATGAAAAATCTTTCGGCTATCGGGGACGCGCTAAAAGCATACCAACAGGAACACCAAAGACTGCCGGAGTATCAAAAACTGCCGGATTTTCTCTTGAACCTTCATCCGCGATATTTGAAAGATTTAGGGACGCTGACATGCCCTACGGCAAGAGGAGAGAAGATCATTTTGACTGCTGAACAGACCAAACGAGAAATGACTCTGTACTACTATGGGGTTCGTTTTGATTCAGTGAGCCGTCAATTTGGTTCATCGCTGCTCTGGCCGACAAGATACGATATTAAAGAGAAAGAGAGGCAATTTTTTGGCGATGCGGTGTCCATTGTCCGCTGTGTAAATCATCCTGAGTCTCTTCATCTCAGTTTTTCGGGGGAAATTTATGAAAGCGAAAAGCATCCCTACGGCTGGGAACGAACAGGGAGATGCATTGATGAATATCTTAATCGGTTAGAAGAAAATCTGTGTACAGCGCCAGAATTGTGCTGGATTATCCTGGTATCCACCAAAATGACGCAGGCGCCAGATATGAACGATGAGCGGTTCTACCGGCTGGTTGAAATCTTAAAAACAGAGATTAAATCGCATCCCGAAGATGCCTGGGCGCATCGTATGCTTATTATTGCTCATCTTGACCATTTAAAATTTGCGGATGCCGCCAGATACTTTGAAAAAGCTATCCCTGTTCTGGAAAAAAAGAGACCCTGGATGGAGATGCGGGCATCTGAGGCGTTAATGTATGAACAATTGGGGCAATTCTATTATGAAGCTGAAGATTATCCGAGAGCGATTCAAGGCTTCAAGAAAGCATTCGAAAATTATTGGACCGAATATCGTCTGGAGGACGGGAAGGTCAAATATTCGAAAAATGTCGGGAGTTTGACACGGGTGGCGCGGATACTGGCGCGGGTATACGTGGACGCAGGACAACCGGAAGAAGCACTCAAAATAGCTAATAAAATGGGAGATAACAATGAGAGGTTGGCATCAATTTATGAGGCGGCAGAGATATACGAGGAAGCAATTGAAGCATACCAGCAGGCGATTCAAATGAAGGAGCAGCAGGTTGAACGTTGGGAATCTCGAAAGGCTCCAGAACAAATTTTGCATCTCGAAAAAGAGAGTTTGGCGGAATTGCAGGCTAAGATAGCAATCTGCTATGAAAGATTGGGGAATCTCCAAAAAGCGGAAGAGATTCGCCAAAATATTTCGCCCTCATACATGTTCAGGTGGTTCGGGAGAACCGCCCCTGACTTCACTTTGCCTGACATAAATGGACAGCCCGTGCGCCTTTCCCAATTTCGTGGCAAATTGGTCTTACTGCATCTTTGGTTGGAAGGGGCGACTCACATTTATGATGTTGCACTCTACTTGGACAGACTATCCCAGAAATACAAGGGCGAAGGATTGGTTGTCCTTGAAATCAACCAACTGGAGGGACATGGAAAAGTAGAAGCGATGGAGGCTATTAGGGATAAGATTTCTCATCTCACGCTTTGGGACGGAAGAGAGGTTTTCCAAACGTATGGGACGCATCATGGGCATTCGGCGTGGGTTCTCGGAATTGACCGAAATGGCATTTTGCGTTACTACGCCAAGGATATTCAGGAGATTGAACCGATGATAAAGAAACTTCTCGCTGCCCATTCCCATAGGTAGAGTTGGCAGAAGTCTACGAAAAGGACTTGACATAGTCAAACCGCGCATAGTATACTGTTCCACAAAAAATATAGGATACATAGAAACTGAACTTTTGCCAAAAACTCGGTTTCTGAACTGCATGGAGGAATTTTATGGGCAAGGTTAAAGCAACTTTTTATATCTCTGAAGAAGTAACGGAACTACTTCGTCTTTTTGCGTCTCGGAACCAAATGAAGAAATCCACCCTTGTCGAGCAGGCTTTGAGAGAATATTTTCTCAATAAGGTAAAGGAAGATAAACTAAAACGTTTCCATGAACTTGTGGACAAACGCTTAGACGGAAATCTAAAAGAGAGCGAACAAGCAGAACTTCAGGCGCTGGAATCATCCCTTGATGAAGCTGATGTTGCCATTATGGATTTTTTGGCGCAGGAGCGGAAAGAAATAGACATGCAAACACTACAAGTAGAGGACTTGAAGGAAATTGGCAAAAAACTGGATGGATTACTTTATCAATTTGCTGATAACGTGCAAAGTCGGAAGGAAGCATAGGGAGGGCATCCTTGGCTGTTTTTTTAAGATACGAAAAACCACCGCGTTACTCTGATTACCGACGTTACAAACCTTATCTTAGACGCGATTTCCGATACCAGTGCGCTTACTGCACAATTCATGAAGCTGAGTTTGGCGGGCACTACAATTTTCAAATTGACCATTTCCGCCCCCAGTCACTGTTCCCCGCACTTAGGTCAGAATATTCTAATTTGTACTATGCCTGTAGTATTTGCAATAATTGCAAAAGTAACACTTGGCCAACTGAGGAGCAAAGGAAGCGGGGGCGTAGATTTCTGAACCCTTGTGCTGACGACTACGCCGCTCATTTCGAACAATTACCCGATGGAACACTACGCTTCTTGACCGAGCCGGCAAAATACACCTTAGCTCATCTTCGGCTGAATCGCCTACAATTGGTTCAACTCCGTCAAACGAGAAAACAACAAGAAGAAACCTTTGTCCAACTCATGGGGTTGATTGAGGAACATCTCCGAAAGATAGATAGATTACTTCAAATTGACTCTATTCCCGAAGCTGTTTCTAACACTCTTACCCAAATGCGTGAGCAACTACAACAGCAATTGCTTTATGAACAGAATAGATGGGCAAATCGTTTGACGCCACCTTATTAGATGAATAAAGTGTTTCATGACTCTGTTTAAAGGCTGTCTAAAAACTACCATTTTGCGCGAAATAAAGCCTTGTCCTTGCCATGCAGTTGTCTAAGAATGTTAGAAACCGAGTCTTTGGCAAAAACTCGGTTTAATGACAACTTCCGGATAGCAACTCTAATGCTGAAAATTACCTGGTACTCTGTCAATTTTGGTTTGACAGGCATAATCGTAGCGGCCGAACTGTGTGTCTGCCTTGTCCCACATAGGGTTGCCTCTACGGGCGCACACACAGGCGCGCGGCTACATGTCATTTCAATGTTGACAGAGCACCAGTAAGGAGAGAAAAACATGCCCAGTAAAAAGATAGTTTGCCTCGGTGCAGGCAGCAGATATTTTACCAGAGCGCTCGCGGACATTGCCGTAACGGAGGGATTGTCCGGGAGCGAAATAACGCTCTATGACATTGACATGGAGAAAGCTGAAGTTATGGCGCAGCATGGTGCGCGTCTGGCTAATGAAAGTGGAACGGGCTTGCGCGTACGTGCGTCAAAAACACTTGCCGATGCCGTAGACGGTGCGGACTTTGCCGTTTCCTCCATCGGCGGCGCTGGCAAGTCCGTCGGGGGAGTCTACGGTACTGCTGTGCATACAGCCGATATGCTCATTCCCGCCCGGTACGGTATTTTCCAGATAGTTGGCGATACAGGTGGCCCCGCTGGCATGATGATGGGGTTAAGAAGCATCCCCATCTACATTAACATTTGCCGCGAAATGGAGAAGCGCTGCCCGGATATTGTATTCTTACAACACTCAAACCCGATGGCAGTTCTCTGTCGGGCGATGACTAAACATACGGGTATCAATCAGGTAATAGGCGTCTGCCACGGTGTACAAGGCGGAATCACAAAGATAGCCAGTATCCTCGGTGTGTCGCCGCATGAACTCGACTGTGTGTGGATAGGCACAAACCACTACCACTGGTTTACGCGTATCCGGCACAAAGGCAAGGATGTTTATCCCAAAGTCAAGCAGATGCTGGCAGAACGGGAACACCCCGCGGGAGAACTGATGACGCAAAAGCTCTCAGAGATTTACGGATACCAGATTGCCTATCCCCCGGATGACCACGCGTTTGAGTTCTATCCGTTCCTTGCACGGCTGCCCAATGCTGAAAGCGCACCTTACGGCTTTGGAGAAGAACTCAAGGGAAAATACTCCGGACTTGAAGAGATGGTTTTTACCGAAATGTCCGAGGCTGAAGAACAAGCTCAACGTGAAACCCAACAAGCAAAACAAATCAGAGAATTTGCAGAGGAGCTTGGGAGGTTGCCGCTTCCTGAAAAACCCTCGGACCCGCTTACTGGCGAAGGACTCGGAAGTCTGATGGAAGCCATTTCGTTCGGCAGACGACAGGTTCAAATCGTTAATATTCCAAACAAAGGTGCTGTCCCCAACCTCCCAGATTACGCTATCATCGAGATAGAGGGGGTAACCGACTCCTGCGGGGTTAGAGGTATTTACGTGGGAGAGGCGCCATTATCCCTGAAGGGAATTATGGAGAAGAGAATAGCCTGGCAGGAACTCGTAGTGGAAGCAGGAGTAAAGGGCGATAAGAACTTAGCTCTCCAGTCCCTCCTCCTTGACGAAATGGCAATCTTGCCGGAGAAAGCCGCAGAGATGCTTGACGAGTTGTTAGCGGCCTCCAAGGAGATGCTGCCACAGTTTGATTAGTACCCATCCGAAAAGTCACACACTGGAGTAGCAAACTTTAGTTTGCGTGGTACGACGCACCAGACGCAAGCTAAAACCTGCTACTCCGATAGTTCCATTTTTATCAACCAAAAAGGAGATATTCTATGGCGCATTCAGACAAAGATAGCAAAAAATATCGCGCTGCCATTATCGCTTGTGGACGTATTTCCCGCGCGCATGCGCATGGTTACCTTGTAAATCCAGAGATTGAGTTGGTGGCATGCGCAGACATCAGCCGTGAAGCGTTGGACGGATTCGGCGAGCAATTCTCTGTGCCGTCCGAAAATCGCTATCTGGATTACAACGAGATGCTTGATAAAGAGAAGCCTGATATTGTGAGCGTATGTTCACATCACCATTTGCATTCGTCTATGACAATTGATGCCGCGGCGCGAAAGCCGAGTGCGATATTTTGCGAAAAACCGATGGCGTTGAGTTTGGGAGAAGCAGACGACATGATAGAGGCGTGTGAGAAAGCTGGCGCATTGTTGATTATCGGACATCAACGCCGGTTTTCGCCTCAGTACGTGTCCGCATACAACGCCCTTCGCGCTGGCGAAATCGGCGAACTTAAATTTGTCGAAGGACACGGACATCCGCATACCAGTCTAACCGTAGATGGAACGCATACGGTTGATTTGATGCGGTGGTACGCTGGCGATGTTCCGGTGGAGTGGGTTTTCGGACAGATAGATTTTCGCGAACACCGTCCAGCTTGGGGTGCTGAGGTAGAAAATGCGGCGATGGGTATATTCGCTTTCAACACAGGTGTACGGGGTATTTTAACGCTGGGAGGCAGCACCACAATTTCAAGCCAGAACGAAAGACGCTATGAGCCAATTTGGCCAGGATTAACAGGGGGTAATTACCACCATATAATCCTGCGTGGAACGGAAGGAGTAATTGAAATTGACGGAGATTCACCTGTAGAAGGGCGTCCTTGGGTGCGGTTGATAAAAAAGGGCGAGGTGCAGGAACTGCCGGTGGTATGGGATTCCAACATCCCGCATCATCTTCGTTCAGCGCACGGATACTTGGTCAGACTTCTGCTGGACAGCCTCGAAACAGGAGCGCACCACCCATTGGATGCCTCCAGCGCACGCGCTACGCTGGAGGTGCTTATGGCAGTTTGTGAATCGTCGCGCCGCCGGGCGGTAATCCAACTTCCGCTGCATATCCGGGAAAATCCACTTTTCGAGATGCTAAAACAATGGTGAGAAAAAACGTAGAGCGTGAAAAAACGTAAAGCGGAAAGCGTACAGCGTGAAGCGTAAAAAGACGTGAAAAAAGAACGAAAACGAGCAGTTCTTGTCAAGTCTTGCTTGACAAGCTGACCGAAGGGAAGGAGAAAACGAGACACCGCCGTAAAACGAAGGCGGCGGGCTTCATCGGAGAGGCTTCATCCGACGCTTTAAAACGAAAAAGTGAAAGCAGAGAGAGAGGCGAAGCCTACACTTTTGGCTTTTCACGCTTGAAAGCGGAAGCCTTCTCACCTGTTTTTTGTAAAATGGAAGAAAGCGGGAAACTTCCCTCTTCCGACGGGGAGGTGATACCGATGGCAAAATACATAGAGGACACGAATATACAATATGTTCCCGATACTCCGGGAAACCGTAAAGTTTTGAAAGAGGTTGAGGCCTATGATGCCATGTGGCAAGATTTGCTCAAAACCCACGAAGGCAAGTTTGTCGCTATCCACAACGGAGAGGTTGTCGATTGTGATGATAATGACAAAGCGCTACTAAGGCGTGTGCTGGGTAAATATAAACCTGTCTATGTCGAACAGGTTCTGAATACGCGTTATCGTGAATACCTTTTTCCCGATATTGACCGCATAAACCTTAATGAACAGCGATATATTATTGACATTCATGATGTTTGAAACGTGATGCGTGAAACGTGTTTCGTAAATCGTGAAATGCAACACGCAACACGTTGGCCAAAAGGAGGTCAAAATGAACGGATACGAAAGAATAATGACTGCTTTGAAACGTGAACAACCTGATAGAGTTGCCATTTTTGAGTTGGTCATAAATGAGCCAGTCATCAAAGCTCTATACCCAGATTTATCACTCGAAGATGCGAAATTTGCAAGGGGTACTCAGGGTGCCTACCAAATTCTGGCAGATTTTATGGAAAGAGAAGATATAGACGCGATAACCATATTCGAGGATTTTCGCCCTAAAAAATGGATTGATGGAGAACACTATATCGACGAGTGGAATATTACGTGGCAAGTTCCGCCCATCGGGATTCCTTACGTCGTTGGCCATCCCATCCAGAGCGAATCTGATTTGGATTCTTACATCCCGCCTAACCCGGACGCCGATTATCGCTTAGATACACTGAAGCAAGCTGTGAAACGGTTCAAAGGTGAAAAGGCGATAATCTTCTTAGGACATGATGCCTTCGAGTTTTCTCACTACCTCAGAGGGATGGACAATCTGTTGATGGATTACGTCCTGAATCCTGATCTTGCCAAAAGGCTGGCCCGCATTGTAACCGATTACAAAAAGCAAGTGATGCAACGAGCCATAGAAGAAGGCACCGATATAGCCCTCACAGGAGACGATTATGCCCACAAACACGCCCCAATTATGTCACCTGAACATTTCAGAGAGTTCGTTCTCCCATATCTCCAGGAAATGGTTGATGTTGCCAAGGAAAATGGCGTCCCCTTTATCAAACACACGGACGGAAATCTTTGGCCCATAATTGACATGATTGTTGATACGGGGATTGACGCTCTTGACCCAATTGAACCGATAGCAGGTATGGACATCGGTAAAGTCAAAGAGCTATACGGCGATAGGATTGCCGTGGCAGGAAATGTTGACTGCGGCGAACTCCTATCGCGTGGAACACCAGAGGAAGTTGTAGAGGCAGTCAAGGAAACAATTGCCAAAGCTTCTCCAGGTGGCGGACATATTTTCGCCTCCTCTAACAGCATCCATCCTGCTGTCAACCCGGAAAACTACAAAACCATGTTGGAAGCAGGGAAAAGATACGGGCAATATCCCCTTGACGAAAAAATGGTAGAGGAATACAAAACTAAAGATTACATGGCAAAATATAGAGATTGAGCTTTCATCTTTATATTGGTGGGGACAAGCCAAAGGGATTGAAGATTGTCAATTGCCTCCCCTTCCAATTCCTGTCTCGTTTTCTCGTTTTCTATCTTTTTTAATCAATTACTTGACCGAGTTGGCTTACGGCTGTTTTCGAACCTCGATAGTGCATGTGTCTTTCACCAACAATCGGCTGAGTGCTCATTATCTCCATGGTTCCTGTGGCAGACTTTATTGTAGAGTCGCCTATTGTCCAGAAACCCAAAGGGCGAGCCCTTCCTGAGAATTGTTTTAATATTTGCCCCTTGCGATTTCGGACTGCAACGTTGATTATAGCGCTTGCTTCACCCACATTCAGGAATCTTAGCCAGTCGTAAGCACCGGAATAGATTTCTGGGAAGAAAAGCCTTGTCCCAACGGAACCTAACTCACGCGCTGCGCCGGGGAAGCTCAAGACTTGTGTTCCTGAATGCACATGCCTCTCCCCGAGAACAGGTTGGTCGCTTGCTACCTCTAAGGATACGTCCTTTTTTGTGGCTTTATCCACGGAGGGCATCCAGCACTGAAATGGTCCGAGGGTTCTTTCGTCAGACCAAGCGGCATTTCCAGAGCCGTCTCTCAGTAGAGCAGTGAGTTTTGCCTGTTGTGTGCTGAAGTTAGTGACTGTCACCCAATCTCCCCAGCCGCCTGGCGCTATCTGAGGAAAATATATTCTTTTGGGAGGAGGGTGTATTCCATCAGCCACCTGTCCGAGTTGTCCTATGGCACTTTGCCCCCCCCTATAGTGGGAATGCCTCTCACCAACAATCGGCTGGGTGCTTATTACCTGTAGGGTTCCTGTAACTTTTCCAATTTGAGCGTCTGATATTGTCCAAAAGCCTAACGGCCTTGCTTTTCCTTGAAATTGCTTTACTACTTTACCCGTTCCCCGGTCATGCCCTACTACACTTATTATCGCTTCAGCCTCCCCCAAATTTAGAAACCTTAGCCAATCACCAATATATGAAGCAATCTCGGCGAAGAACAATCTTGTCCCGACGGAACTTAATTCAAAAGCTGCACCGGGAAAATCAAGGACTTGTGTTCCTAAGTGACAGTGTCTCTCCCCCACGATAGGTTGGTCGCTCATAACCTCTAAGGAGACATCGCCTTTTTTATCAGCTACTCCCTCGGCTGGAATAACCCAACAGTGAAATGGACCAACCGATTTTGAAGTTGACCAAATCGCACCTCCAACATGATTCCTTGCTGTAGCCGTAATGCGTGCTTGCGTATTGCCCAGGTTGACTGCTTCCACCCAATCTTTCCAAACACCATGTGCTATTTGAGAAAAGTAAATTCTTTTAGGTGCTGGCATTTTTTACCACCTTTCACATTCAAATACAAAACGATAAGATTTTAACATCTTTTTTCCTTTAAGTCAACAAATTTTTTACGCTAACAGAAAATGTATCCTCTTTTCCCTTGACTATAAGTGACAAATTGGGTAGAATATTAGTATCAAAGAATGTCCTCATTTTTGCAAAGGAAGGTTGGAATATTGATGGTTCCTCTTCAAACCCGCTCCACAACTCTCCCGCTTTTTCGCTTCCTCAGAAATCTGGCTTTTTTAGCCTCTCCTTCACGTTTAAGTGTGGGGTTATTTGGTTTTCTGGCTTTCTTGCTTTTCACAGTGGGTTGCGGCACATCAAACGACGAGTTGATGCAGAAATACAACGATTTTGCCATCAAATCTGCCAAAGCGGGACTGTGGCAGGAAGCTATGTTGCGGTGGCAACGGATAGTTGAAATTGACCAGGAAAACGCAAAAGCTCATAATAACATGGGCGTTGCTTATGAAGCATTGGAACGTTTCAATGAAGCACTCGCTGAATATGATAAAGCCATTGCCATTGAGCCGGATAATGGAGTTTACCAAGAAAATCGTCTAAGGTGTCAACTCAACGTGGAACGTGGCACCAAGAAGTCCTCAAAGAAGAAAGAGTCCGTGCGGAATAAAAAAACATCGCGAGAGGAGAAACTGCGCAATCACTGACGTTTTATCAGCGGCGCTACAGGTAAATGACGATGTCCCTAAGATATAAACTCATAATCATATTGTTTATTGGATTGGCTAATTCAGGTTGCGGTAATAAAACAAGGGTTTTGATTAAAGTCAAAGTACAATCCGAAATAGACGTGAATAAATATAAAAAAATGGCTATTATTCCGTTTCTGAATACCTCAAAAAGTAAAGATGGAGAACTTGGGGAACATATCGCTTTTCTATTGCGAAGGAAACTTAGCAAATCTTCTCATCTTGAAATTCTGGACACCAGAGAAACCAGAGACATTCTGGCAGGTGAAAAGATAAACCTGAATACTTTGAAAGACGAGAACGCACTTGTAGATGTAGGTGGACAATTGGGGGTAGATGCGCTGATTGTGGGAAGTTATAAGTTTTACGACATCAGCGAACCCAGAAGGATGTATTATGATAGATATTCCCAGCAATTACAGCGATACGTCACTGATACAGTTACATATTTTCATAAAAGTTACGTGCTTTCTTTGCGCATATTCATCGTGAACACAAACACCGGAAAAACGGTGTGGAAAGCGCCGCCATACAAAGAAACAGCTTCGGAAAACCACAATCTGGGAACACTTCTAATATCTGAAATATCAGGAAAAAATGCTATTACGAAAGAACTCGCTTCCAGAGCAGTAACGAAGTTCATACGACAGATAGCGCCACATTATGAAACTGAAGAACGCATATTAGTAAAGTGAAAAGAAAGAAAACGAGAAAACGAGAAAACGGGAAACCGAGACAGGGATTGGAGGGGGGAGACAATTCTTTGGCTTGTCTCCCCAAAATAAAGATGAAAAAATACTTAGCATTGATGTTCTTATTAACCTTGTCTTCTCCGTATGCTTGGGGACAGGGGTTTGGCAAGAATAAAGTAACCCGACAGCAGTTTGACTGGCTTATCCATAGGACGGAACACTTTGAAATCTACTACTATCCGAGCGAAGCAAGGCTTGTACACATTATGGCGGACATAGCCGAAGACGCCTATGAAAAAATCAGCGAGGATTTGGGACATGATATAAGTGGTAGAACGCCGCTTATTCTATATAAATCTCACACCGATTTTCGGGAAACCAATATAATCTTAGAGGAACTCACAGAGGGAGTAGGCGGATTCGCTGAATTCTTCAAGCACAGAATTGTCATCCCCTTCGCAGGTTCGATGAAACAGTTTCATGAGGTAATCTTCCACGAACTCACCCACATCTTCCAATATGACATCATCTATCAAAAGCCGATGGCGCGCATTTATACAGGGGAATTTTTGTATAGCCCGCCTATATGGTTTATTGAAGGGATGGCAGAATACATGGCAGAAGATATGGATGCCGTCGGCGAAATGGTGTTGCGAAACGCCGTAGTTAGCAGTTCCATTGTGCCCTTAACGCGGTTGCAGGATTTCAATGTACTTGGTTCACAAGTGTATTTGGGGTATAAAGAAGGTGAGTCGGCGATAAACTATCTGGTTCAAACTTACGGGGAAGATAAACTAACCGATATGCTCGTTGAACTTAGACACAATCGCACTAAAGATTTAGATGAAGTCTTTAAAAACACGATTGGAATTTCCGTTGAGCAGTTTGATAAAGACTGGCAACTGACGCTCAAGAAGAAATATTGGCCGCTCATTGTTCCTAAACAGATGCCTGATGCGATAGCAACTCAACTGACGGGCAAAAAGGGCTTAGTTAATAACTTTAAGCCTATCTGGTCAAAAAGTGGCGACTTGATTGCTTACATAACAACAGAGGAAGGCTACTACGAAATAAGACTCATCTCCGTTAAGAACGGCAAACTATTCTCCAAAATTAGCAAAAAGTTTCATAGAAGCGAATATGAGGATATGCGCACTGAAGGCGCTGGAATAAGTTGGTCGCCCGATGGGGATAAAATTGCCTTCATAGCCAAAAACAAGGGTAAAGAATATCTTTTTGTGTTGAACATCATCACCGATGAGATTCAAAAAATCCGATTAAATTTTGATGCCAGTTATTCGCCCACCTGGGCACCGGATAGTGACAGAATAGCCTTTGCCGCGCTGAAGGATGGAAAAACGGACATCTATGTAATATCCACCGAAAGCCATGCCACTGCCCAACTCACTTTTGACCCTTTTGATGACAAACATCCCAACTGGCATCCAAAAGAAGATAAAATCGTTTATTCGTCCGAGCGCGAAGGATACTATAAATTGGTCGTGCTTGACATGAACGCTAAGACGCAAACGCTGATTACTCACGAAAAACACGATGCTTTGAGTCCATCCTGGATGCCCGATGGCACTCAAATCAGCTTTAGTTCTGACCGAAACGGCATTTTTGACCTGTATATCATGGACAGCGAAGGACATAACCTCACGCGTCTCACCAATACCATGACAGGTTGTTTTAACCCAAGTTTGTCGCCAGATGGTAAAAAAATGTTGTTTTCGGCATATCACGATGGCAGGCAGGATGTGTTCGTAATGAACATGGACAAAGCACTCAATGAAAAGATAGACGCATCCCCATTCAAGCGGGAGCCGATAACGATAACAGAAGTGCCGGAAAAACACAAAAGGGTTGCTCGCAAAAAATACTCGACGCGTATGATGTTAGACGCTATCTTCACCGATTTTCAACTCTCTTCCGATGGGGTACTAAGAAACATAACGCAGATTATCGCAAGCGACATGATGGGCAATCATCGCTTCGGACTCAGCATGGCAAACCAATCAGGCATACTGGCACCCGATTTTATAGCGTCTTACGCCTATTTAGCCAGACGCGCTAACTACGGCGCTGCTCTCTTCAACTTTCACGAATACCATCTTGTGCAAACCGACTACGGCACCTACGGTACGCTCCAAAGAAATACAGGATTGATGGGAATGCTCAGTTATCCGTTGGATAGGTACCGACGCATAGAACTGCAATCTCTCATCTACTCCACGCCGTATAAATTCAAATTCGATGTTGAAAACCCAGATGACCGCGGCTTACTCGCCTTATGCGGGGCTTCCTATGTTAAGGATACCACAATGTGGAACGAATTTGGCCCACATACAGGCGTCCGCTACAGTCTTGACATAGAGCATTCCTTCGCATCATTAGGAGATTTGGGGTTTACTAATCTCTTTTTAGACGCTCGGAGATATCTTAAACTGGGAAAGCGTTCCAACTTCGCCACCCGACTGCTTTTAGAGGGTAGTTTTGGAATTGACCACGCGCTGTTTTACTTAGGCGGCATCGACACTCTGAGGGGATACGACTATGAAGAATTGGAAGGAACTCGCGCAGGATTGCTCAACATGGAACTTAGAATCCCATTTATCGACGAACTCCGCTTCGGCTGGCCGTTCGCCTGGGCTATCTACGGAATCAGGGGCATCCTCTTTGCAGACTTAGGCACAGTCTGGTCAAAAAAACAATTCGGTTCAGAAAACCGATACCGCCCGTGGGAAAGGAAAAAAAATCAAATCCGGCTGATAGACATCAAAGGTGCCATCGGTGTTGGATTGCGGCTGAGATTGGGGTTCTTCTCGCTGGATCTCGATGTAGCGAAAAGAACAGATTTAGCTGAGATTTACCCAGAAACAAAATTTCATTTTGGGTTGCGGCAGGAATTTTAAAATCAAGAAAGCGAAAAATAAACAGGAGGAATACAAAATGGCTATGAAAAAAATAGGCGTTTCTGAATTTAGGTTACACTTGGCAAAGATTATGGGGGAAGCGTATATAGGAAATCAGTTCCTTTTAGAACGTAATGGTATGCCCCTTGCTGTTTTAATAGGAATTCATGAATATCAGCAATTGCAAGAGGATTTTGAGGATATTAAAGATATGTTGGAAGCTATTACAGAGGATGATTGGGTAGACTTCGACGAAGTTATCGAACAAAAGGAACAACAAGATGTTCAAAATTCAAGCAAGCAGGAAAGGAATCCGATAGCCCTCTTTTTATCCTGCCCGCTTAATCTATCAGTTCCCTCAAAAGTTCCAGATTCTCCTGGTGCATTGTTTCGGACTGCGGAGTTTCTACAATCGCAGGCACATTCGCAAACCGTTCGTCATTCACTAAAAGCCTAAAAGCCTCCAGACCAATTTTTCCTTTACCTATGTGTTCGTGTCTATCAATTCGGCTTCCAAGTTCGGATTTGGCATCATTAAGGTGAAACGCCTTCAAATTTTGCAACCCGATTATAGCGTCAAACTCATCAAAAGTATCACAGTATTTCTCTTTTGTCCGAATATCGTAGCCAGCCGTGAAACTATGGCATGTATCGAAACATACGCCTACGTTGTACTGGATGCCGATTAAATCCATTACCTTCCTTATGTGTTCAAATTTGTAACCCAAATGAGTCCCTTGTCCAGCGGTAGTTTCAAGCAGAATTGCAACATCAGCTTCAGCCGTTTGCAATAGTGTACTCAAACTTTCGCTCAACAGTTTCAAGCCAGATTCCTCGCCCGCTCCAAGATGAGCGCCCAGATGTGTTACAAGAAAGGGAATCTTCAATAGCGCACACCGCTGGATTTCCAACAAAAAGGAATTTCGGGACATCTCCAAAACATCCTCTTTAGCTGAAGTAAGGTTTGTCAGATGGCTGTCGTGTGAGAGAACGATGTCTATATCTGAATTTTGCCACGACGCTACAAACTCGTCTACTTCGTCGTCGGGCAATTCCCGCGCTTTCCAGCGGACGGGACTTTTCGTAAAGATTTGTATAGATTGACAGCCAATTTTCTCGCCGTTGGAGATTGCATTATATAACCCGCCTTCAGCGGGGACATGAGCGCCGAGTATCATCGAATACTCCTCCACATCAATTTTTTTATTCATCTCTACTTTGGGGGAGACAAGCCTTCCGTTTCCCCTTCTCTGATTAATTCACCACAAACGTGAGCAAGGGAGTAAGGGAGTGGGTGAGCAGGTGTGCGGGTGAGCAGGTGTGCAGATGAGCAAAAGAGATATTGTTTTGACGAATTAAGATTGACAAAACTGCTGACAATGGCTTTCGTCTTTGTAAAAAAGACAATATCTTTTTCCTTTGCTCACCGGCCCAGAAGTTGTCGTAGTGGCGGGACTTTTGCCGCCGCTACTCTGTCCGTCCCACCCTATACGGACTTATAAATTCACCGCTATCGAATCACAAAGTCAATATTTGGGTCAAATTCCGTTAAATAGGCGACGAGTAACTCGACGGTTTTGTCCAAGTCATCAAGGCTGATAACTTCGCAAGAACTGTGCATGTAGCGACATGCGACGCTTACAACGCTCACGGGGATACTTGACCGCTGGCTTGCGATAGCATCGGCGTCTGTTCCTGTCCTGCCCGTTTCGGTTTCAATTTGGTAGTGGATATTGTGGGCTTTAGCCGTTGTGCGGAGCGTTTCAAACAGCCTCTGGTGACTACGGACGCCGCGTATTAAAACCGGTCCTTTGCCGACAGTCATCTCTCCTGTTTTCTCGGAGGATGTGGTAGGATAATCGGTAGCGAAAGTAACATCAAGCGCGATACCGATGTTGGGTTCCAACCCGAAGGCGATGTTGCCCGCGCCGAGCCCGCCAACTTCCTCCTGCACGGAAGAGAGGCCGTAGACGGTGACGGGAAGCGAATTACGTTTGCTCAACCCGCACAGGATTTCAGCTACAAGATAACAGCCCATCCTGTCGTCAAAATTACGACAAGCGGCGAGGTTGTTTTTGAGCATCATCACATCCCCTCCGTATACAATCTGGTCGCCTGGTTCCACGATGTTCTGCGCTTCCTCTTTGTCCTTCGCGCCGATATCTATCCATACGTCCTGAATCTCACGTTTCTTCCATTCGCCCGTTGGCATACCGACGACACCAGAAACAATCCCGTCCTTTGTAACGATGCGTACCCGCTGTGAGGGCAAAATATTTGGGTCAACTCCGCCTACTTTCGCGGCGTAAATATAGCCCTTGTCGTTAATGTACCTGACAATCATTCCAATCTCATCTACATGCCCGCTAATCATCACAGCAAAATTGCTCTCGCCTTTGAGCGTAGCAACATGGTTGCCGTGCGCGTCAATGTCAATCCGTGGGCAGAACTCCTGAACGTATTCCCGCCAGACGCGTTGCGCAGAATGCTCATAACCTGATATACCCGGCTCGCTTAAAAGATTGCTAAGAAAAGTGCGACTTGATTCTTCCAATGAGATACCTCCTGTAAAATGATTTCCGCGCGAATTAGTAGCTAAACGCTAATCATAGCGGAGCGTCGTTCAACGCAAACGGCGCTCCTTCCCATTTTGATACCGGTAAATCTGACTCTAATTCTCCGGGTTAATTATTGTCAAGCCCTCTGTTGCCGCTATTCTACAAAGGTTAGTGTCTGCGCATACAAAATAGTCAAGGCTTTGATGCTTATTAGTGTCAATGGCAACGGCGAGTTGAACAGCATCCAGAGTTCGCAAGTTTTGCGTCGTTGCATATTGGCAAAGCAAGCGTTCAGCTTCTTTGAGATGTCGAGTAAGCAGCCGAATAACCTTGTAATTACCATTAGCAATGTCCGTCATAAATTTTCGTCGTGTCAATTGAAAATCCATTTCGGAAATGTTCCCCATTCGGACTTTTTTGGCTAGCGCGGATTGAAGTTCGACAACGCTCAAGCGCGAGATGAAATGTTGAGCGTCTGGCTCCGCGAGAATAGCGTCTACCTTGGGCGTGCCGATTTCCACATGATAGTGTTTGGCAATGGCACTTGTATCCAAGTAATAGCTATTCATCAGCGTTCCTCCCGCGCGGCAATCACATCAGTGCTCAATGAGCCATCAATTTTTGCCAACGCTACGCGGACAGATTCTAATGAAATAGAATCATCCGCCTCTTGCGCGGCTGTTGCGATGCAATCCATGTCGAACCAACTTTCCTCGCGCTCTCGCAAACGCAAGGAGAGTTCATCTTGCAGTACGCGCAGTTCCTCTTCTTCTAATTGATTCAATGCCGAACGTAATACATCAAAAGAGATACGAACGGGCATTTCGTGTATTTGTTCCGTTGACATAGAACAACGCCTCCTTATAGTTTTAGACTGCGAATATTTAATCTTCGCATTTTCTTCGGACGAAACGCGCGTCAGGGATTAAACTTGGGCTGCCTTGGTGGTCGAGTTCTCATGAGCCGTAGCTTACAATCTTTCAACGGAAGGTTGACGCGCGCACCACCGCGCAGATGAGATTCCATAAAAGCGAAGATGAGTTCTGTGCTGGCTCGCGCTGTGCGTACACCACCACGGGGTGGATTATTTGTGTCGAGTGCGTGAACCAAATCCTGAATCAGGTTCGCAGTGGTGCTGGCTCGTTCAAACTCTGGGAATACATCAGTTTTGAAGCCCGTCCGACCGCGCGGGTCAATTGCTACTCGCCGACGGAGTTGCCACTCTACCCCGTTGTTGAAGGCGGTAATGGTTCCCTTTTCACAAATTGCTTCCCACTCACTCCCGCGGGGAGAAAGCAGAGCGTAGGTAGTTACACCATTTTCAAATTGGATTATCCCCTGTCCAATTAGGTCTTCTCGAACTTCGTTACCCACGATAACCGAGTTATCCTCTAAGCATATATCCAGAAACCTCCAATTCCCTTCCTTGCGAATATCGTCGCCAACGCTAACCGTGCCCGCTCCTGGCAGATGAGCCATTACCCAAGAGGCCGGCCGGTCGCTATTCAGACGGAGAATTAAATCGAAGTTATGGCTTGCTGTGTTAAATAGCGTTCCATTTGAGTAGATGATGAGCGTCCTGAGACGCCCCAAATCACCGCTGTCGATAACCTCCTTCATCTTGTCGAATCCCGGATGCCAGCGGCGATTTGTGCCTAAGTTGAAGGCAACTTCATTTCGCTCAACAGCCTCTACCATAGCGTCTGCCTCCGCCATTGACGCCGCCATTGCTTTCTCAGCATAGATA
Source organism: uncultured bacterium (assembly GCA_964601015.1). GTDB lineage: Bacteria > Poribacteria > WGA-4E > DTYX01 > CAZRLY01 > CAZRLY01. The sequence continues at coordinate 2,434 of CAZRLY010000048.1, read as the reverse complement.
GCCTTAACACCGTGTTCCGCGGCAAAGATTACAACCTCCGCGCGCTGTTCAGGCTGCGTGGCGACGCTGGCGATATCTGGCTGTTCCTTTTCTATCATCTCCCGGTAGTCGGTATATTGGCGTTCCTTAGGAACATCGTAGCGCTTGCCGAACTCCTCCATAACGTCCACCCTCAAGTCAGAACAGGCAATCAAATCTGTACGCTCCGAAGCATAAAATCCCGCCCCATGCGAGTAAGGCAGCACTACCGCCGGGTAACCAATTACTTCGTTGTCGATGAACCCTCCCATCCTACTACATCCGATGACAGCAGCACGATAGATTTTCATGATTTCTCCTTTCATTTTCTACTTGACATCTCTGAGCTAATGTATTATTCTAACACAATCATATCATATATTCAACGCTATTTTCAATAGATTTGCGGAGGGGGACAAAAAAAGATGAAAAAGAAAAAAAAGAAAAAAAAGGGGCACTATTGCTGGGTTTGTAAATCTTATCGTCCGAACGAGAAATTCTCTGGACGTGGGCATGCAAGGCATATTTGTCGTGATTGTCAACGCGAAGCTAAGTCCGCACGAAAGCAAAAGAGAAAACAGAAAAAAGCCGAAACGCTTCCAAATTGCGACGGTAATTAAAAGATGAAATAGAAAGGATGGTGATAGGCATGTTTTTTATGTGTACTTCGTTTTGCTGGATGTTTAGCGTAATGGACGAAGAGGGGGACACAGCGCGCCCGTTCATTCGCGCAAGTGACGTTGTGTTCATGTATGCGGGCGCTCCGGCTCAATACGACGCCTACTCAGGAACGGTAGTAGGATGGGGTGGGCGTGCGCGTTCACGAAAAACGGAAGATGTCGAAGCCTTCCAGCGACGCGTTGAGGAGGCGAACAAACGCCAGATGCGATATTGCGCAAGTGCTGACTTCCTCGTGGACTTCCGAGGTTTCATCGACTTCCGCCCCGATAGCTTCATGGACGCAACCTGTCTTGACCTGAACGGCAATCCCCTCCGCGTCCCGTGGCTTTTCGACCACGAGTACAAGGGGCATCGGGCATACTGGTGGTGCTCGAACAATCCCGATTACCGAGCCTACCTGCGCGACCAGGTGGAACGGGCCTGCTTGGCTCCGATAGATGGACTGCACATTGACGATTACAGCGGCACATCGTCTTGCTCTGCTTACAACGGCGGATGCTTCTGCCGCTACTGCATGGAAGGATTTCGCGAACACTTGGGGAAGCAGTTCTCGCAAGAACAGTTGAAGGATATGGAGATTGAACGGATAGATGAGTTTGACTACCGCCAATTCCTGAAAGCGAAGGGGATAACCGCTGAACAATATCGCAAGGAACGACATAAATGCGCGCTGAGTGACGTGTTTCAGCAGTTTCAAAACTCCCAGATGAAACAACGGGTTCAAGACGCCTTTGAATACGCCGAGCAACTTCGCGGCAAACCGCTTTTGCGGAGCGTGAACTCAAGCGCATCTTCGCCGCGCGCGTCATTGCCAGCCCCGCTGATTGACTACTTCTGCGGCGAAGTACCCCACCACGCCTCCGGCGCTCGAGTGCCGACTGAACCTGTCTTCGTGTTTCGGTTGGTTGAGGGGCTAAAAAGCCGACAGACGGCGACGGCGTCCGGACACGATTGGGCGTGGATAAAGGCGAACGAAAAACCGGGGCTTGTGCGCACATGGGTAGCACAGGCTTATGCTTTCGGAAGCGTACTCATGGCACCCCACAATCAGTGGTGCTATACGCCCGAACTCGGCACACACTGGTGGCGCGGCAAACCAGAGGACTTTGCGTATTTGTATCGTTTCGTCCGCGAACACGCCTCGCTTCTGGACGGATATGTCTCGCTTGCCAACACAGCGCTCGTTTACACCAACGATAATTTTCCCGTCGTTCGAGAGGCTGCGTTGAAACTGGCACAGGCTAACATCCCCTACGCGGTGGTTGTCGCTGGCGACGAAGAGTTATCCGTGCAGTTGACAGCGGAATCCCTCGCAGGATACGACTACCTCATCGTCGGACCAAATCCGCTGCCCGGCGAGCATGGGCAACTTTTGGAGCAATCCGAAGCCCAAATGCTGGAATGGGAGGGGATTTCGGAGTTGCCCGAGGCGATAAGGGATCAGGCTTTCGTTGAAGGCTTTGACCGGGTTCGCGTTTCCATCCGACACAACCCCGATGATGCCGACGCTCCACTCGTCTGCCATTTGTTGAATCAAAACTACGATGTGGGGAAAGATGACATCAACCCGGTGGATGTCCGGGTTGTTCTCGACAAAACTTTGCTAAGAAAAGCTATGAGCAACTCTGACATCTGTGCAGCGGTAATCCATGCGCCGAAGTGCGAGTCGGAAAGTCTACTGCTTGCGCAAGCCGACGACGCTCTCTCGTTTGAAGTCAAAGGTTTGGGCTTGTGG
>CAZRLY010000047.1:0-24363 GCA_964601015.1 uncultured bacterium | reverse complement strand
TGAGATGAATTGCACTCAGTACAAGAACTATGAGCATCACTTTGGTTATGACTTATTGCCTTATGAGAAGCCTAAGATACCGATGCACATTGTCTGCGAATCTATAACCAACATTCTGTAGCTCTCGAAGCTTCATGAAGCCCCTTCTGATTCTTTGAATCAGGAGGGGAGAATGTCACTAAAAGGCGAATTGGTTCAGCGTAGCGAGGAGGGTTGTGATGTGACTGCGTTTGCAGAAGCCGATAAGGATGATGTTGAAGTTTTACAGGCGATTTTTGCCGAGTTGGATATGCTGCCTATCAGGGAAGATTTTCCGTACAAGGAGCCGTCTACCCTTGAGGAAATACGGGCTACGCGTCCCAATGGGCCGAGAAAAATGCGTACCCACTCCTTAGAATCGGAGTTGAAAGATAAAATTCTCGGTGCCTGGCTTGGGCGTTGTGCGGGGTGTTGTTTGGGCAAACCTGTGGAAGGCTGGCACAAGGACAGGATTGAAGGCTATTTGAAATCGGCGGGCGCTTACCCGCTAAACAGTTATTTTCCTGTTATCGTACCGATTCCCGAAGGTTATCCGGGGCATTTGGCAAATCACAACTGCATGTTCGGACGCATACAGTACATGGCTCGCGATGATGACACTGACTATACGATTTTGGGCTTACACATCCTTGAAAGCAGGGGATTGGATTTCACAACGGATGATGTGGCAGACGCGTGGTTAAATCGACTTCCTTACTCGCTTGTTTACACGGCAGAGCGCATCGCATACCGCAATCTGGTAAACGGCATTCGCCCACCTGAATCCGCCAGTTATCACAATCAATGTCGCGAATGGATAGGCGCGCAAATCAGAGCGGACGCTTGGGGATACGTCACGCCAGGCAACCCCCAGTTGGGAGCGGAATTTGCCTTCCGAGACGCGGCGGTTTCGCATGTCAAAAACGGCATCTACGGTGAGATGTTCGTCAGCGCCATGATTTCTGCCGCATTCGCCACCGACGACATCGAAGACATCATTGAGGTAGGATTATCCGAAATTCCAGCAAATTCACGTCTCACAGAAGCTATGAAAAGTACGGTGAAATGGAGCAAGGAATACGGGACATGGCGTGAGGCGTGGGATAAAGTAAACGAACACTACGGGCATTACCACCCCGTTCATACCATCAATAACGCCGCACTCGTATTGTTAGGATTGCTCTACGGCGAAAAAGATTTCGGCAAAACCGTCGCTATTAGCGTCATGGGCGGCTGGGATACAGATTGTAACGGCGCTACGGCAGGCTCTATTATCGGAGCGTTGCTTGGCGCAAAGAACTTGCCCAAAGAGTGGGTTGAGCCGTTAAGCGATAGAATTCAGAGTTTTGTTATCGGTTTCAGCGACTCTAAAATATCCGAATTAGCCGAACGAACTTTCGCTATTGCGAGGAAAGCACTGGAACGCTAAATGGTATTAGAAAATTGGTCTACAAGGGCATTCAATTTTAGGTATTTTTCAGTATTAGGTAGTTTTGACGAATAAACTTAACGTTCGGATAGCGGCAGTCCCTGACTGCCACCGCATCGGTCCCTGACCGATGCTACCCGCAATATGAGTCAAGCTGAACGGAGGTACTATAATGACCAAAAAAAAGCATATTGAGCCAATTCCAGAAGAGTTTGCCAGTTACGAGGAGGCGGCTGAATTCTGGGATACCCACGACACAACTGACTACCCCGATGCTTTTCGGACGATAGAAGTTGAGACTGAGTTTCGGGGGCGATGGCGATATTGTGACATTGGGATTGCCGAGGATGTTGCCATAGTCCTACAGAAGCGGGCTCAACAACTCGGTGTCTCGGTGGGTGCTCTGGCTAGCCATATTCTCCGTCAAGAACTTTCTGCGGTTAGCTCATAACACATTCGCTTCCACTGCGTTCTTGCAAACTGCGTGAATGTTCTGCCCCTTGGAAAGCGTAGCGGATTGGTTATGCGCAATAATAAAAGGAGATGTTGTCCTATGACACAAGCAACTTCACCAATTATCCGCTCTGCTCCCACCGAGCGGACAATTATCTACCCCGAGTCGGACGGTGAACCTATGGCTGAAACTGATATTCATCGCAAACTAATGACCGATTTTATTGAGATGCTTTCAAACCATTTTCGTTCTCGCCGCGATATTTATGTTTCAGGTAACTTGCTTCTGTATTATGAAGAGGGCAATCCCAAAGAATCGGTTGCTCCTGACGTGTTTGTTGTTATTGGAATTGAGAAAAAACAGCGTCGGACGTATCGGCTATGGGAAGAAGGAAAGGGGCCAGATTTTGTCCTTGAACTCGTTAGTAAAAGCACTTACCGAAATGACTTGGAAGATAAGAAGGAACTGTATGCTACGGTGCTTAAAGTTGAAGAATACTACCTTTTTGACCCCGATGCTCGGTATTTGCATCCCTCCCTTCAGGGGTATCGACTAATAGATGGCACCTATTTGCCAATACAACCTGTTGAAGGGCGTTTTCCTTCTTTGGTATTGGGTTTGGAACTTGGCGAAGATGATATGGAGTTGGGGCTGTATAATCCTCAAACGGGACGTTGGTTATTGAAAGCCGAAGTGAGAGCGGAACAGGCCGAAGCAAAGGCCCAGCGGGAATCTGTCGCCCGGCGGCAAGCTGAAGTAAAAGCCCAACGGGAATCTGTCGCCCGGCGGCAAGCTGAAGCGAGGGCACAGCAAGCCGAAGCCGAATTAGCCCGGTTGCGAGCTTTACTTGAGCAATCGTCTTTGTAAAGAGTAATTATTACTCTTTACTCTTTAAGTAGGTATCAGTAAATATCTTGCACTTTTACCCGCCTGGCACCCCTGTAGGGCGTGAAAAAAATACCAAAGAATTATTGATACTCACTTACTTTTAACGTTGACATAGGAGAACAAATGGAAGACAAATTTATCGCTTTAATTGAACAACATCGAAATGAGATGGCTTCTTTACAGCCTGCTGAAGTAGCGCCCGGCTCCATTTTTGCCTCTGTTTTGGCTGAATTTTCAATGGGAGAAGAGGCGCAGGCGTTGGGGGCTGTATTGGATTCCATCGAGAACATTCTACAGTATGCTGACGCTCAACAGTTGAACATTTTCGGGGAGCAGGCTTTCCCCCTCCTCAGGGCGTTGGTGAACGTCTACTACGCTGGGCAGGATATAGACATTCAGGACAGGGGCTTGAGTCTCCTTGCACGTTTGTTGTTTAGGATTTCCCGTTCAGAAATAGACAGACAGACGGCGGAGGAGATTATCCGCATCATCGGTATTGCTCAGAGGGGTATTTCGGAGGAGTCGCGGAATTTTCATAGGTTTTTACAAATCCTGCTCGCTGTGATGGATATTTTGACGACTGACCAATCTTTGAGCGGGCGGAGAAACGACTTAATTCGCTCTCTCAACCGCATTCTCAGAGAGAACCGCAATCGCCAGGTTGTATCTGACGCGTTAGCGGCTGTCATCCTCCTTTCCGACTACCTGGAAAAATCTGAGAAGGAATCGCTGCTGAAATCAATGGTGGAACCCATCAAAACTGACCACTTGGAAATCTTCCGCAGGTGTTTGCAAGTAATCATCTGCTTTGCTGGCGGTGGCACCGCAAGCGGCGAAGGAAAAAGACCGGTACAACTCGAAGAGTCGTATCATCCTACCCCGGTTGAGGATGAGATAAACGCATACATGGCAGTGCGCGACGAAGACGCCATCACTGCTGTTCCTGACCAAATTGCCCAGGCTGTAATTGACCGGCTGCCGCGTCCTGAATTCTCCGTAGAGATTGTCCAGCGTTTGGGCGTGCTATTCCCGCTCATAGCACCCGCTGACAGCCAGCAACGAGCGGCGTTGATGGATATGATAGTCAAGATAGTTGGTTCGGATAACTACGTTGAGATAGAGAGCATTCTGAGGGCGTTCAGGCCGTTATATCCCCAATTAGCTGAGAGAGAACGGGTAGTTGTATCCAACGTCGCCGCCGGACTTTTTAATCGGGGAGATTTGCGTTTTCTGGATTTAGCTGTGGCGGTACTTGACGTTTTCGCAGCCGATTTATCAGCGGTTGACCAAACTCCCATCGCTAAAGGGCTTGTCCGAGCGATGCAATCCGATGAGACGCCCAGGATTCAGGCTGTTTTGGAACGCATCCCCGCCAGTTATGGTAGTTTTCACCCGGAAAGGCGCGAGGAGATTCGAGGGCAACTAATAACGCTGATGAGGGGTGATTCGTTGGACTATATGTCTGATGCGCTTGCCTGTGCAACGACTATTTGGGAAGCAAATGACGAGGACATCCAGGGGGAAATGTCAGAAGCCATCGCCTCCGCTATGAAAACCGTCCTACATGAAACTGACACTTTTCCACTGGCAGAAGCCGCTGTCGAGACTGTGGTAGCCAGAGACTATCTGCGCCCCGTCCTTGACAACGCTCTGGGCGCTCTGGAACGGTTCCGAAACGAACAGGGACGCGAGGATAGAATCTTTGAGTTGGCAACGCAAGTAACGCAAGCCACGACGGAGAGCGACATTTCCAAACCAGTCCTCCCGCGGGTTGTTCCATTCTTGGCGAGTTTTGCTGTCAGTCGTCTACACGAAGTCCTTGCGGGATTCCAGAGTCTGCTACAAACCGACTATGAGCCGGCAATACTTGAAATCCGCTCCCACACAAAGAACATCGTCGCTTCCCAGACAGAATTCCCAAGGATTATTCCCGTAGTACAATTTATCCTGAACAACCAGCCCCTGATAATCGGGGAATTGGTGGACGCCGCCTCCATAACCCTCTGTTCGCAGGAACTCCATGAGGGCGGAGAAGTTGCCTTCCAGCTTGCTGCCAAGCTATACAGCGTCTCATCGGCTGAATCCCAGGCGCGGGAAGCCATCGCAAACGGTTTGCGCGATGCTGCTGCTAACGCGTCCTCCTTTGAAGAAGTCGAGCGCGTAGCTACCGCTGCCATTGCTACTCCAGAGTTGCCTCATTTCCCAAAAGAGGAATTGGAAGAGGCACTCGCTGGTAAACTGTTGCCGTTTCTCAGAGCAGAAGCATATCAGTCGAAAACGCTCTCTCTTCTGCAAGAACTCAGCGCTAAAATGACGCATGGGGCAAACCGTAGTCTGCGAGAGGGATTGTCAAGCATGATAGAGGAAGTTGACCTGCCATTGGATACCTTCGTTGCTATCATGGAGTTGGTATCTACCGTTCCGCCCCTTCAAATAGAGTTGCCGGAAGCCTGCGCAACTAAGCTCGCGCGCTTTGCCAGGATAGCTGAAACTTCTGAGGCTGCTTTGGCTCTCATAGACGAGAAATGGGAGAATTCGACAACTGGTTTCAAATCCACATTGACGCTCGAAATGCAGCCAGTGGTGGAAAGCAGAGATTTCACCTACACGGATGAACGATACCAGTTTTTAATCCGATTCATCGTTTACATCCCCCAGGGGAAATACGAAACCGACAGCGAAGCCTTGCAGTTAGGCTATATCAGAGCTTTGATGCGCATGTCGAATACGCGTGAACGATTAAACATGCTCTACGAACTTGTCAAAACCGAGGCAAACATCCTGAACAGGGTACGCGTGGCGCTTGGGCTTTGGATTCTATTAACCCCGTTGGCGCAACACATCCCCTATTCAAAGGTAAAATCAACCACTGACGGATGGCAATTCCCCGCTCACCCACAATTGCCTGTGGGACGACAGCAGATATCAGTGGTTTTCGACGAACTTTTAACAGGGACGACATCCCCCTTAGCGTACGCGCAGATGCGCCGCAACTTCCTCAACGCACTGGGACAATTAGCCGACGCTGAGGACGAAGATGTTGTAGAACTCGGTGAAGAGTTATTTTCCGAATTTAGTGAATATGTGGCGAGTTTGCCTGACGAAGAACGAAAGACATGGGAAGCCGCCTGCCAACAAGTTTGGGTTAAGGACGCTCGTAAAGGCACACCGGACATTGATAAAATTCGGAGCGGTAAGGTAAGAAGAACGCTCAGGAACCAGATAAAGGAGATATTCGCTGACCGCAACTAAGTGTGTAAAATATGATAAAATCATATCATAATCAAACAACAAAATCAAGAAAAATATCCAGTTTCTAAGGTGAAGAAATGGAAAAACGTCCAAAGAAGAAATTACTTAATCAGGTGCGGGATGTCATCCGTCTGAAACATTATTCAATTCGTACCGAGAAAGCCTGCATGAAAATATTCTCGTGTAAAAAATTTATCATCATAACTTTTTTATTGCTCGTCATACCAATGACTGGCTCGTCATACCAGATAGTTTTCATGCAAGAGCCAATCGAATCAAGGCAAATCAAGAAAGAATCCAAATGGGCATTTAGTAAGGAAAGTACACCAGGGAGCCGCATCGTCGCATTGTCGTCGGATGGCGAGATTTCCGTGTTGACTCCTGAATTTGCGTCAGCGTTTGACCCGGCTGTTTCTTGTGACGCCAAACGCATTCTGTTCGCAGGAAAGCTGACGCCAAAAGCCCGGTGTAACATCTGGGAAATGGACATTGACGGAAAGAACAAGAAACAGATTACAAAGGATTTGGGTGATTGTCGCGAACCTGAATATATGGCGCTCGGTTCAATCACGCCGCCTGAATTCACTGACAAAGTCCGATGGATTGTGTTCACAAGCAATGCGGCTAACACCTACGACGAACACGGATCTGTTTCAGTCGCCAATGAGGAATTGCGTCCGAAACGAAACGAGGGACTTGCTACCTCGTTGTACGTCACAAACTTGGAGCCAATCGAAGGACGTGATACTCTTGTCTGGAGGACTACCTTCAATTTGAGCAGCGACTTTTCGCCAACTGTGTTGAGGGATGGGCGCGTACTGTTTTCCAGTTGGCAGCACCACGGAACTCGCTACTATCCCAATGGAATGGTTGCGCTACTGACAATGAACTGGGCTGGAACCGGGCTGAATCTGCTTTATGGCAACCACCAGGGCGCAACGCTGAAAACGATGGCTTGTGAAATGCCAAATAGGACTGTAGTTTTTGTCGAGTCAGACGGAAGTACGCGCGACGGCAGCGGCAACCTTGCGCGCATATCCTTCAAACGCCCTCTGCGTAGCCACGAAGTCTTGAGCAAAGGAGAAGGGCAATACCGAACGCCGCATGCATTCCCAAATGGCGAACTGGTAGTCTCGTATACGTCCAGTGGACAGAACAACTACGGAATTTACCTCTTCGATTTTGAACAGGGAAAACCCGGTAAAAAAATCTACGATGCCCCAGACTGGCACGATGTGGATGCCATTGCAATTGCGCCGCGCCCGGAACCGATGGGAAGAATCACTATCGTAGTGGACGCAAAAGGGACGGGACATCTGCAATGTTTGAACGTCTATGATTCGGACAGCCCGGAAGCGTCGGACATCAAAAGCGGTGAGGTGAAAAGCGTGAGGTTTGTGGAAGGTGTGCCGAACTCGGTGTCTGAGCGTGAGAAATTACCGCTCATCGGAACGGGGATTGGATTGTCCGGGCCAGGTTCAACGCCAATCGGTGCTACGCCGTTCGCACGGGCGCGCATTCTCGGAGAAGCACCCGTTGAACCAGACGGCTCATTCTACGTTGAAGTCGCCGCAGATACTCCCTTTTTTATCCAAACTCTGGACGAAAACAGTATGGCGCTTCAAACAATGCGCGGGTGGATGTGGGTACGTCGGGGTAGCAGACGCGGCTGTATCGGTTGCCACGAAAACAAGGAACTCGCCCCCGAAAATCGGGTAACTCAAGCACTGATAAAAGCACAACCGCAATCCTTGACCGCGCCGCCAGAAAAACGCCGAACAGTGGACTTTCTACATAACGTGATGCCCATAATCAAACGCCGTTGTATAAGTTGCCACGGTGGAAATTCTCCCGCAGGCAAATTCCACCTCAATGAGAAACCCACAAAATATTTTAACACCACATACCAGGGACTTCTGATGCCGAAAGCTGGAAAAACGCCAGAGGATGGTGGAAAGTATGTCCATCCGGGAAACGCCCGAAAAAGCCTCTTAGTCCACCTGCTCTACGGTTGGAAGGACAAGGTGATGCCACCCAACAACCCGCTCCCCGACGCAGAACGCAAAACGTTCGTCGAATGGATTGACATCGGGGCACAGTGGGATAATCGTATGATTGATGGAGAATAAGTTAAAACGAATTACGAGTTACGAATTACGAATTTTTGGAAGGAGATTTTTGACCCCTACCAATTTTGGAATTACGAATCGTCGAATTACGAATTGCCACTTCCCAAGTTTTTCCCGCAATTCCGATTTAGCGGGAAAAACAAATTTCGACCATCCTGATTCTCCGATGCACATCAATTTAAGGGGTCAAATTGGCTCAAAAAGTACCTTCGAATCAATTCGAGGCTAAAAGCTGAAGTCGTCTCAAAGACGACTAAGACTAGGTTTTAGTCCACTTTGAGTGGACTTTAGCTTTCAGCCTGAACTTGAGTTCAAGGCGTTTGGGTTCCTTAACTTGACACGCATGGGGAGAAAGGCTTGTCTCCCCCAAAATAAAGATGAAAGCTAAAAATATCGTTTTAATATCGTTCTTGATTGTGTTTTCACACATTCAGTTCACCTCCCTCGCAGAGGAATATGTCATCAAAGCCGGAGATAGATTGCGTCTCATGGTACTGGAAGAACCCGGCTACAATCAAACCCTCGAAGTAAACGCTGAAGGGAAAATTACCTACTTTTACGGAAACATTCAAGCGGAAGGTATGACAACAGACGAACTTGCTGAAGAAGTCAAGGAGCGTCTGCGAAAGGTTATTAAGAACCCGGTTATCGTCGTTTACCAGATTCCTACGGCAAATGAAATATTTATCTTGGGAGAAGTAAACATGCCAGGCCGATATACTTTCACAATGCAGGACAAACTTGATTTGCTCAAAGCTTTGTCTTTGACGGGGGGAGTTGCGCGAACCGCTAATTTGCAGAAGGTAAAGGTTATCAGAAGCGATGGTTTGGTGGACACTTGTAACCTCGAAGCCATCCCAATGGATAAACCGGTTTACCTGCTCTCGGGGGATATGGTATACGTTCCGAAATTGACGACGATTGAGGTTAGTGGAAATGTAAAGAAGCCAGGGAATTTTATGTCAAGAGAATCCAGGGTAGGCGTTGACCAGGCGCTTGTCATGGCAGGCGGGCCGGTGCAGGATATAGCTGACCTAACGAGTTTGATAATTTATCGGGCTAATGGAGAGAGACTGAAAGTAACCGTCACGGAAGACTTCTGGAATACCGACGTGAACCTCCCCGAACATAACCTGTATAACGAGGACATCCTTTACGTGCCAAATGCCTATAAAACTGAAAATATATACCTTTTGGGCTATGTCCGAAATCCCGGCGCATATCAGATAAAGAAGCCAGTTACTCCGTTGGAAGCCATCGCGCTGGCAGGAGGCGCTATGATGGAAGTCGCCAACTTGGAAAAAGTCAAAATAAGAAAAGCGGACGGCAAAATTCTGCTTATTGACATGACAAAGGAAGAATCAATCCTCAGTGTGAAATTATATCCTGGGGATACTCTGGAAATACCAAAGCGATTCAAATTCAATTGGTCTCTTTTTGGGTCATTTTTATTGAGCGCGGTGTCTACAATCGCTATCACGGTAAGTGTTTTCAAAGGTGGGGAGTGATGATGTAAAAGCTCGGTGAAAACTGAACCATTAGTCACCATTTACATAGGAGATTAGGATGAAACTATTTGAACCACTGAATATAAAAAATGTCATACTACGAAACAGAGTTGTCATGCCCCCGATGGTAGGCAACATGGGAGTAGTTACTGAACAGGCGATAGCTTTCTACAGAGAGCGTGCTAAAGGAGGAGTGGGAACGGTAATCGTGGAAGCGACTCCAGTTGAGCGTTTTGAAAATGAGGCGTTCGCTGGCGGATTGGCTCGCTTGGCGGACGCAGTACACCAGGAGGGTGCGATTATAGCCGTCCAACTGTTTCAGAGAAACGTGATTGATGGCGAACGGACGGAGGTATCAATGGTAACCCTTGAGCAAATCCAAAAAATAAAGGAGGGATTTGCGAATGCGGCAAAAGTTGCGCAGAAAGCCGGATTTGACGGCGTTGAACCGCATGGCGCTCACGGTTACTTCCTCAACCAATTCTTCTCGCCTCGTACCAACAAACGCACTGATGAATTAGGCGGTAATTTGGAAGGACGGATGCGGATGGGACTTCAGATTGTAAAATCGGTCAGGGACGCTATCGGAGAAGAGATGCTGATATTCTATCGCCATACGCCCGAACAGGGGGGAAACGGCTATGCGCTTGAAGATACACTGAAATTCGTGGTGGAACTGGAGAAGTCAACCGTTGATGTGATAGACATATCGCCCAGTACGCGTTCTGGTGGAGGACACGCTGGATTAGCCGCTGCCGTAAAATCAAAGGTGAACGTCCCTGTCATCGCCGTTGGCGGAATGAACGCCCCGGACACCGCTGAAAAAGCTCTGAATGACGGCAAATGCGAGCTGGTAGCTATCGGAAGAGGACTGATAGCGGAACCATTTTGGGTGGAAAAAGTACGCGAAGGAAGGGAATCTGAGATTACGGAGTGCATAGAATGCAATGAAAAATGTTTCGGCAACCTCAACAAGGGCATACCCATCTCATGTACACAAAATCCTGACGCTGGACATGAATATGAGAGGCTTTGAACCGTTCACGGATGATCCAAAAACCGGGTGAGAAAGCCTCTGATGTAGGTACTACTACCGTAGAGGACGGTTTCCATCCCGTTCTTAATCAATCTCCTTGAAGTTTATGGAGCTGTTCGGGCGATAATTCCTTAGCTATTATTGTAGTTTCTACTATATCGGGTGGCGCTGTTTCAGCAGATATTTCATTAATCTCCCGCGTTATTTCCTCCAGACGCTCTTCGGAAGGGTTGTCCATCAATTCTTGGGCGAGGCTCCGCATCCTGGCCTTCTCCTCTTCAGTCATGGGGCGTGGATTCTCAGTACCCGGAGTGTATCTGACGAATGTATATGGAACACCATACTTTACTGTGTGAGGTACCCCATTAATGTAGACAGTCGTTGTCTCCCGATTCTTTTTGGCATTCAGGCTAGATGCTATATCAAGAGGGGACTGTGTTTCGGTGATACCGTCCGTTGCTAATAAATTGCTTAAAAGCGCCTCAATGGTTGAATCCTCTTCAACAATGCTACTACCGGTTATCTTGTATTCCTGTTGCGCAAACTGCTGAACCGTTGAAGTGCCTTGAGTAGGTAATAGATCATTTTGGTCGGTCGCGCGACTCGTCGATAAATCCGATAGATTCAATTCTGTTGTTTCTTTTTGTAGCGAATTATCAAGTTTGTTACATCTTTCTGATTCAACCTCAGATTGTTTTACGTTCTCAGAGATATTTGATTTAATTATTATCAGTGCTGAACTTATCAATAAAATTACAACAAATATCAGTATCTTGTTTCTCATAGCTTTCAACTCCCTTTGATTATGACACAGGGATTTTCCAGAATGTCAAAAATAGCCTTCTTTGGGCAGAAATCTTGTAACGAAACTATTGCGCTTTTTGTGAATTTGGTAATTTTTCCAATTAAAGTAGAAGATAACAGTTTCGCAGGGAAGGGGCGACATTTCTTGTGAAGAGGAAATGTGACATTGTCAAATTAATCTGTCGAGTTTGGAAACTTGACCTACTTGGATAGAAGCAATTTTACATCCGATTCGTAAGTATATCTGCCTTTGTAACCGGCATGTTTGCTATAGATGTTCCCTTCCTTGTCGATTACAAAGGTCAACGGAGCGTCTTCTACACCGCCGTAAGATTTTGTAACGTTATCGTCTCCGATGAGAAGGCGGAAATTGACATCGTAAGTATCCCGGAAGGATTTAATGGTATCTGCGTCCTTCTCATCCACAACGACGCCAAGCATCTCAAAACCCTTATCCCCATATCTTTTATAAATATCAATAAAGTTTTGGAGTTGGTTCATACTTTGGTGAGCGTTGGCACCACTCCACAGTGCCCAAAAATGCACCATTACCACTTTGCCTCTTAAATCGGACAATTTGACCTGTTTGCTGTCAATACCTATTAAAGCAAAGTCAGGTGCCCTTTTCGTCATTTCCTTCTTTTCGGTTTCAGTTTTCTTTTGAGTTTGTGCTACGGTTGTCTCAGGTTTTGGTTCAGGTTTCTCCTGGGTTTTCTCAGGTTGTGTTTCCTTCTGCTGCGCTATTTGCCGTTTACTAACTTCCCCATTACATTTATCCAAATCGTAATTCGCTACTACCCTTAACGGTGCGTCTTTGGGAAACAACATCAAAGCTTTTTTGTATACGGCTATCGCCTCATCATACATTTTGCGGTTTTTGTAATCGCGACCGAGAAAATAGAATAACTGCGCCAGTTCCCCCGGTGCTTTTTGAGCGATGCGGGTTTCTCTTCCCTCCTGCTCTAAAGCCTTTTCAATCAAGCCGAGACCGATTTTCCCCCCTATTTTCCACAGAACATAAGCAGCGTTCGCCCGAATTTTTTGTTCCTTTTCCTCCAGCCCCTGCATCAGATACCACACTGCGGGTTTGCCGAAATCTATCAGCATGTCAAGGGCAATCTGGTTAATGTAATCGTCCCGCAACGACTGAACTAAATGCGGAATTACCTTTTCGTCCTTCATCTTGCGTAGCACTTTGATTGACGCGAGGCGAACAAGCGCGGCTTCGTCCGTCAGGGGTTTTATCAAGGCAGACTTATCCCTTAGTTGTCCCAACGCTTCAGCGGAAAGCTCGCGTACGCCGGCATCTTCGCTTTTAAGCATCCGGATAAACGTTTCTTTTGCCCTGCTTGAACCCACTTTTCCCAGAGCCACTATTGCATGACACCGCACGAACCGATTTTGGTCGTTTGTGCGAGCTATCAGAGAAGGTACTGTGCTATCTATCCCCTTCGCCTTATCTGCCATATTCCCCACGGCTTTCAAGGCGTTCCAGCGGACATAGTCATTAGCATCCCTGAGTACCTTTACGGCTGAATCCACTGTGGAGTGGCCAATGTTTTTCAACCTTCCCGATTCCGACGCTAAAATTGTCTCAATGTTCTCCTCAATCGCCATCCAGTGTAAAAATCTGAGTATATATCTCACTTTCTGTGATGTGTCAACAATCAGGATTGTCGGGTTGAATTTGACACCGTAGAGCGCCGCGACGGTATCTTTTGGGTCAAACAGTATAGGATAGGCAAACTGTGAGGGTGTGCGTAGGTTTAACTCTTGCGTTACGGATTCCCTGTTTTGCGACACGACGGCTAAAACAGTCAGCGCCGTTTTCTCCTTGTAATCGGCGTATACCCTCTCCAAATGCAAAAGGTGTTCATCGTATTTCACCGCATCTTTAGCTTTGGGATTGCCAATGCTCAATACGAGAATGTTGCCTCTGAAATCCGCCAGTTTTGTTTTCTCGCCATTTAATGAAACTAATGTAAAATCACGCGCTTCCTCGCCAACTTTTATCGGCTGTGGAGCATCTTCTGCATTGGCAATGGAAGATATGATTAATAGAGATAGTAAAATTATTAGCATTTTCATTTCTATTTTGGGGGAGACAGAGCGCACCCCCCAAACCCCCTCTTTCTTTTTGTGTAGGGTTTGACCTTTAGCCACGGAGGAAGTGGCTAATTTAGTCAATTTAGTCATTTTAGTCAATTTAGTCAATTTTTAATATTCCCCGAATTCCTTGTACGCTTCAAACAACACCAGAATATTCTCCGTCGGTGTATCAGGCTGAATGTTATGCGCGGTGCAGATGATGAACCCGCCGTCTTGTTTTCCCGCTGCCATTCGCTCTTCGACCATTTTTCTAACGTCTCCGACGTTGCCGTAAGGTAGCGTTTCCTGAATATCAATTGAGCCGTGAAATGCGATGTACCTGCCGTATTCCCGCTTTAATTTCCCCAAATCCATTCCTGCCGCTTTGGGCTGCAACGATTGAAGTATGTCCAGACCGGATTCGATAAAATCCGGAATCAAATCTACTACGCTTCCGCATGTGTGGTGCATCACTTTTATGTTGTATTTATGCGCTAAGTCAATATATGCTTTGAAGCCGTCTTTAAAAAACTTACGCCATGTCCGAATGTCCATCATCATTCCGTTCTGCGTACCAAAATCATCGCCCATCATGAATATGTCAATCTTGCCGTTTGACGCTTCAAAAACGCGCTTATTATATTCTAAAAAGTAATCTTTGATGTGCTCAATGATGGCGAAGGCTATCTGCGGGTTTTCGATTAAATCTATGTATGTTTGCGTCATGCCGCGCAAATACATCATCGGTTTGAGTTGCGCCGTCCTGTCCAACCTATCGCCTGCGTTCACGACAGCGTAACCGGCAAACCTATCACAATCAGCCTCCAACATCGAATAGTCCCACCAATCGGGATTGGGCCAATTGTGGTGTTCAATCTCTTCCGTTGTCTCCGCCGACTCTAATGGCGAAGCTGCAACGTGCTTGTATTTCCAACTGTATTCCCCGCGTTCAACGGACATAACCTTCCGCCGAACACCCCATAAATCTTCTACCGTCCCATCCTTGTAGGTTCGCAATTCTTGTCCAACATAACTCGGCCCGGTAATGTAACGCAAATCAACTCTGAAATATTGAAGTAACTCTTCCTTATCCTTAAACCCGAAATGTTTGAGCAAACGCCCGGTAACCTCAGAGTCCGCCCAATAATCACAAGGGACTCTGTCGGGTTCAATGTGGTTTATTGTCGTCATTACTCGTTCGTTAGCGGTCATTTTAGATAGGGGGAAGTGCAATAATACGCTACGCTGATTATTGCACTCCTCCCGCGTTCCGGCTTAAAGCTCTCCTGCTTCCTTCATCAGTTGTAACGGATTCTCTTTCACCTCCAACGGCAAAGTGACCAGTTTGCGGCTTCTGGACGATTCGAGAATTGCCATCAGCACTTCTAAAGCCGCTCTGCCTTCCCTGCCATTGTTGAGATGTTCCCTGTCTTCTTCGATAGCGGAGACGAGTTCATTTACTTCGTCTCTGAAGGGATGAGTTCCCTCAAGTTCTGGCGTCGTCCAGTCAGCCGAACCCTTTGCTTTTACCCTGAGTCCCCCGTCTACCCTTACTTCGATTTCGCCATCTTCTCCGAATAGATGCAGACGGTGCTGTCCGGATTCCGTCTCAAAGAGCGCGCGGAGCCCGCTTGTAAATTGTAGGTAGCCGGCGGTTCTACCTTCTCCGCCGTCAATTTGCCCCATGACAAACTCCACATCGCCGAGGTAATATCGGGCTAAGTCGGCGACATGCGTTCCCCAACCGATGAGCGGTGGTGGCGAACTTATCCAAGCGAATCGCAGTTCACCTATTTCACCTGCGAGCAAAATCTCGCGTGCCTTCAGATGCTGCGCGGCAAATCGCCGTTGATGTCCGATCGCAGTCGAGAAGAAGCCCTTGTGTTTGAAGCCTAAATCGTCGAATATCCAGCCCGCGTGAAACTCACATCCATGTCCCATCATCTCCTCGGCGATGTCCGCACATAATTGAGCGTCGGTTAAGAACATATCTTTGACCCAATTTGGCTCTTCAATCATAGCTATCAACGTCCGCTCTGGGCCAACCAGATTGCATATCTTCGTAAAACCCGGTCCGAAATTCATTGTACAGAAATATCCTGCTTCGCATGCCGCGCGGTTCGCCTTCAACTGATTCTCCCAATCCACCCTGGATTCGTTCATTACCATGCGAGGCTTGTGTTCTTCCCAGTCCTCCCTCGTTGTAATGCTGAAGTCAATGAGTTCTGGGGTGGACGTTTTTCCCTTCCAATTTCTCCGTGTCGCCCCGTCAGGCGTCGTGGAGATGGTATATTCGTCGGTGTCCTCGATAACTTTCGTGGGCAATTGTAGAGAGTTATTGCAGCCAACGCCGCTGAATTCAAAACCAAAATAACCCGCAGGTGATTGTCCTTCAGGCAGCCCTTCCTTGTGCCAGCGAGCCACAGTCGTTCCCCACGGACTATCATGAATGGCGACGCGGTCAGCCTCTTTGTGTTGCAAAGCCAAAGAGACACGTTCTCTTGATGTCATATTTTCCTCCTTGCATAATATGTAGGTCAAGATTCACATCTCGACTGTCGATTTGGGAAAATCGACCTACGGGGTTTCATATCGAAACCTCTTTGTATGTCGAGTTTGGAAACACGACTACAAATCTATTTTTCAGTCAAACTATAGGAATGTATAATGCCTACGATGGCGACATCGACTGGCATCGGGCCTTTGGGAGAGACATTTACCGCATCCCCGCCGGTCACCATGTATACCAAATCTCCATAGCCGGCGGCATAATCAATGTCAACTGCAATGAGCGGACGGCCAACTTTGTTTTCGTTGTGGTCAAGCGGTTGTACCACAAGCAGCCGCATGCCCTGCAAAGTTTGGTCTTTTGTTGTGGCTACCATAGTGCCTATAACTCTTCCAATGTCCATTTTCAGCCTCCCCCTGAACGGAACGTTTATATGCATCAACTTTCTTTAGAGCGCACTCAATTATCAATATTCAATCCATTCACCGCTTCCGCCAACACTTCCACGAAATGTTTCGCCCGTTTATCCGTTCCGTCTTTTATTTGGTGTCGGCACGAAGTACCGGCGGCGACTACATCAAATTCACCTTCTTTTTCCCTGATTGCCTTAAAAACCTGGAGATTGCCGATTTCCATTGAGAAATCGTAGTGTTCCTTCTCGTAACCAAATGCGCCCCCCATACCGCAACAGCCGGATTTTATCTCCTCGACTTTGTAACCCGGTGGCAAACTCAGCATTTTCACAGATGGTTCTGTGCCGATGTATGCTTTCTGGTAGCAATGCCCGTGAAGCAGGATGTTTTTTTCCGTATTGTTGAATTCCAGGTTCAGTTCACCTTTTTCGTATAGCATCAGCAGGAACTCTTCAATCGTGTAGGTGTTGTCCGCTACCAATTTCGCCCTCTCATCGTCAATCAGGTCAAGATAATCGTCCCGAATCGTCAACATGCAGCTCGGTTCGCAACCTACGATAGGGATGTTCTGTCCAGCGTATTCCGCCAAACGTTCGATGTTGTATACCGCGTTTTTTATCATATTTTTCACCATCCCCTTTGAAATCATCGGTTTTCCACAACATTTTTTGTCCGGCAAGATTACCTCAAATCCCGATTTTTCGAGAACTTCTACGGTTGCAATGCCGATATTTGGCTCGTTATAATTCAGGTAGGTATCGTGGAAGAATACGACTTTTTTGGGGCTGGTTACCTTTGCTCTTTTGCTAAACCATTTTTCAAAGGTTTGTTTAGCGAAGGGTGGGAAATCGCGGCGTTTGTCGATACCCACAAATGTATCAAACGCCCACTTGGTTATCCTTCTTCGCATAACCCAGTTGGACAGCGGCGCGAAAAAACACCCAACTTTGTCCATCAGTTCGATGTTTCCAAACATCCAGTTGCGAAGCGGCAATCCGTGTTCTTTATAGTAGTGGGCGAGAAACTCAAATTTTATCTTCGCCATATCAACGTTGGCTGGACATTCGGATTTGCAGCCCTTGCAGGCCAAACACAAATCCAATACCTCATAAATCCGTTTGCCCATCAGTTCATCTTTCGGTAAATCGCCACACAAAGCCGCTCTAAGCGCGTTCGCCCGTCCTCTTGTCGAATGTTCCTCCTCGCGCGTTATCATGAATGATGGGCACATTACCCCCTCTAACATTTTGCGACAAACACCGTCGCCGCTACACATTTCAACTGCCCTATCGAAACCGCCGTCTTTGGAAAAATCGAAGTAGGTATCAAGCTGAATCGCCTTGTAATCTGCGCCGTAGCGGAGATTTTCGGTCATCGGCGGCGCGTCCACGATTTTTCCCGGATTCATGGTGTTTTTCGGGTCAAACGCGCTTTTCACTTCCCGAAAGGCCTGATAGAGTTTTGTGCCGAACATCTTCTCCACGAACTCGCTTCTCGCCAATCCATCGCCGTGTTCAGCGCTCATTGTGCCGCCAAATTCCATTACCAAATCTGCAACCTGTTCGGCGATTGAGTGCATCTTTGTGATGTCTTCGCCTGTTTTCAGATTCAGTATGGGGCGGATGTGCAGACAACCGACGCTTGCATGGGCGTAGTATGCGGCGGTAGTTCCATGCGCACCTACGATGTCCTTAAAACGCCGAATGTATTCGGGGAGTTTTTCGGGTGACACAGCAGTATCTTCTACGAAACCCGCTGGTTTGGCGTCTCCCTTCATGCCCATCAGCAATGCCAGCCCTGCTTTGCGAACCTGCCAGATTTTTGAGATTTCCTCATCGTCGAAAGCCCTCACAAAACTGTACCCGAGATTCTTCTCCTTGAAGTGTCCTTCCAGATTTTCAATCTTCGCCAAAAGCTCTTCCTCAGAATCGCCGTAGAATTCGACTATGAGAATAGCCTCCGGCTCATCCCGCAGAAAGGTTCGCAGTTTAGAGTATTTTATCGAACCCTTTGTCAAATCCAGAACCGTCCTGTCAACAAGTTCGACGGCAGATGGATTGCATGTTAAAGCCTCGTTGGTAGCTACCAACGCCTCAGTTACATCACTAAAATGTACCACGTCAAGCGCGGTCATTTTCGGGCGCGGCACAAGTCTTAATTTGGCTTCTACGACGGTAGCTAAAGTTCCCTCCGAACCGACGAGCAACTTTGAAAGGTCAAAATTGTCCTCTACAAGTTCATCCAAATTGTAACCAGCGACGCGGCGCATGATGTTGGGGTATTTCTCTTTAATCTCTTCCCTGTTTTCATCGACAATCCTTTTGACTTCCCGATAGATCTGATTTTCCAGATTATCCCCCCGCATCTTAGCTTGCAGTTCATCATCGTTGAGTGGCTTGAAAACCACCTCGTCGCCGTTGGATAACACAACTGTCAATTCTAATACGTTGTCTACTGTCTTGCCGTAGAGAATTGACCGGGCACCGGCTGCATTATTCCCTATCATCCCGCCGATATTTGCGCGGTTACTTGTAGCTACATCCGGACCAAACATAAGCCCGTACTCCTTCAAATGGGCGTTTAGTTCGTCCAGAACTACACCGGGCTGAACGCGTACCGTGGCGTGTCCATTTTCGGATGTTTGCTCAACTTCGAGAATCCGATTCATGTACTTCGACATATCGACGACAATCCCCTCGCCAATCGCCTGTCCAGCCAATCCGGTGCCCGCACCGCGCGGTATTATCGCAACGCCATTTTCGCAAGCAATTTTTGTCGTCGCGATGACATCCTCTTTGTGTTGTGGAATGACGACGCCAATCGGCTTAATCTGATATATGCTCGCATCAGTGCTGTAAAGAATTCTTGAGTATTCGTCAAATCGCACTTCGCCTTCAATATGCTTCTTTAACTCGCTTACCAAGTTGTCCATAAATTACCTCCTCAAAATAGAAAGTGGTAAAATTATACCAGATTTTCCGCGTATAATCAAAATAAAAATTCATTCAATTAAGCGGTAACGCAAACTCAAATCTTTTGGCATGTTTTATGCTTTATCTTGATAACAATTGGACTTTTTAACTCTTACTTGCTTTCTACACCTCCACATGATACAATACTATCAACGGCGGAAGTATGCCAAGATTCAAAACATTATGGGCAGGTAGACAAGAATACTGGATATAGGACTAAAAGCGTACTGTGCATGCCGGTCCAAAACATGCACGGGGAGCGGATAGGTGTAATACAAGTATTAAATAAGCAAACTGCCGACGTTTTCACCGAAGAGGACGAGGAACTATTAGGGGCCTTACTGCCACAAATTGGAATAGCTATTGAGAATGCCAGACTATATGATTCATTACAGGAATCGTACAGGGAAACCATAAAAGCGCTGGTGAATTTCCTTGATGCCAGAGATGTAGAAACGTGGGAACATTCTACCAGAGTTGTAGAATATACACTGGAGATTGCTAAGGAAATGGGAATTTCTGGGAGACATTTGGAATCAATCAGATATGGTGCGATGTTGCACGATGTGGGAAAAATTGGTATTAAGGACGCAATATTACATAAACCCGATTCTCTTACACCTGATGAGTGGGAGCAAATGCGTAAACATTCCGGGAGAGGATATGAGATGTTGAAGGATGTAAAACTGCTAAAGGATTCCTTGCCTGTAATCCTTCATCACCATGAACGCTACGACGGCGCTGGGTATCCTGGTGGACTTGCCAAAGAGGACATCCCGATTGGCGCGCGCATATTTGCCGTAGCGGATACACTGGACGCAATGACATCTTCACGCCCCTACAGAAAAGCATTGTCTTACGAAGTTGCATACGAGGAAATCGCAAAAAACGCAGGAGCGCAATTTGACCCAAAAGTGGTAGAGGTATTTACCAGAATCCCGCTCGAAAGATGGAAGGCAATACGGCAAACGGTTAGCCTGAAGTGTGAACAACATGCGATTGAAATTTAACTCTATTTTGGGTAAAAAAATAGCACTTTATCCCTTCTCATTCGTCCGTAGCTTCTGAAAAGCTCGCTTTGCCAAAAGCTACGCTACGGGCTGCTGGTTGTCCCGCACTTTTGATGAAACCAATGCCAATGAGTCCGTTTGGAGTTCCTGGACAATAGACCATTGACCATAGACAATAGATGTATTATCACTAAATGCTCGATAATTTTAGCTTTAGCGGCTATTTTTACCTGAGAATCCCGCGCCGCTTAGTTTCAACGACACCCAAAGCAAAAATCGGAATTTTGTTTGCGTCGTTAAATCGGAATTACGACGCAAACTGGGAATTGCGGAAGTGAAGACGAAGCCTGAACTTCTGAAAACTTTGGACTTCGCCCCTGCGGGAATCTTGACCTACAATTCAAAACCTTTTAACAAGGTAGCAGTAGCGTTTATTTCTATTATAAATGGGCGAGAATCCCTTCAGGTGACCCAAATGGGGGAACTCCACGCCCATTGACCGTTTTTCTGGCAGACGCGGACATAGTAGAAGTCGTAACCTTGCGTTTCAGTCGCGACATCTTGGAGGGTAATGTGCCATTCGTATTCTTTGGGCATTGGGGCCCTATGGAAACGATATGCGGCGGTGACGAACCCTCCAAGGTAACCGGCCCGCCCGCCTGTGAGCAGTTCGCGGAGCGTATATTCGACCTTTTTGCCGTTGAAGTTTGCGATAACCTTGCCGTCCACTGGCATCTCCACCTCCAATACCATCCCCTGGCTGGCGTTGGTGAGGACTGTGGGATTGCCGTTTGTCCGCGTCCTGAATCGAACGGTTCGTTCGCCCTCCCGCCGCCACGAGCTATACTGATATTCGCCGTCCTCCTTGTCTTTTGGGGCTACGACGTATTCGCCGCGAAACCGGGGTTCAACGGAGATGAGCTTACCGCTGCCGATTGCAAGGCAGACATCCCATCTCTGTTCGATTTGTTTGCCCCAGCCGACTTCGATGAAGAGTTTCGTCCTTATCACATCGCCTGGCTCTGGAATATCGAAGTCCGTCGCGCTCGTGCGATGAATGGCTTTATTGTTCTTCACGAGTTCGATGTAATCAATTGCCCCACCGCCTATCACAGATATTTCAATGTTGCGTTCAACTACACGTTCACCGATGATGGAACCCATCGGGTTGGCGTTGATGGCAAATTGCAGTTCTATCCTGTCGCCGGTCAAAGCGTAAGTTCGGCGCGACTGAATGGCTTCCCATATCCCGTCGCGGGTGAGCGACTTTGCCCAGATACCAGTCCTACCGCATGCGTAGCTGCCCGGATGTGCGCTATGGTGGTCAGTATTACCCACAAATCCAAAGATGTGACCGAGTTCCAGCCCATATTGTGCGGTGCTGTTGTGGTCGCGCGGCCCCATGGTGTGGAGCGGAGGGTAAGGCGCTTCGTCGCTCTCGCTGCAACCGTGCATTGAGATAATCTCGACGACGGGCGTAAAATCCGGTGTGAAATCTGACCAGTTAATGCCGCGGTATCCCGTCGGATAGCCGATGTGATGGGGCATGGCGATGGCGTCTATGCCTCCATTTTTACGTTCTGTGAGGGCTTTCTTGAGTTCTGATAGGGTTGTTGCGGGGATGATGTCGCCTTCGCTACCCTTGTAAATGATTGTGTGGTCACCTGACCGCATGCAATGCCATTCATAACTGAGGAAAGTTACGAACTCGCCGTCTTTGTTGTGGGCCTCGGTGATGGCTTTGACCGATTCCCAGCCCTTGCGGAGTTTGGCGAACCCATTCTCGTGATATTCGACGATGTTTCTCAGCCGTTCTTCGTCTCTCGGCATGTCAGGCCAGTATCCGTGTCCGGTGATAGAGCAGAAGTCGAGTTGCAAGCGCGCGTTAGCAAAAGCGTCTTCGAGTGTTCCATGTCCGTAAGATATACCGCAGTGATTGTGAATGTCGCCGTAGTAGACTTTGAAATTTTCATATCCGGTGTTCATAATTCCTTTCTCCTTTGAAGGACACTTTTTCTTCTCACAGCCCTCCAAGCGTTTAAGAGCTAACTTTATGAGCCAACAATAAATCCGGCAGATTACTACAAATTCCGTAGATGTCTCTTTTTGTGATGCGTTGAATCTCTTCAGGGCGCTCTTCATGCCAGATAACGACTTTGAGATTATTCTTCGCAGCTAATTTCATAACTTCATCGGTCAACAGCTTATGCGGTGTAGGATAACGCTCCCAACAAAAATGGATGCAATCGGCTTTAGCCTCTTTCGCTATCGTTACCCAATGTGCATCTTTGTCGCCAACTAAGACTGCGGTTTTTAACTCAGGAGCAAGTTCTTTCACTCTTCGCACCTTGTTAGCGTCAAAAGATGCGATGATTACTGAGTTTTGCATCACGTTCTCCCGCACCAACTCTACCACAGGTTTTTCAGTATTATCGCCTTTCAATTCGATATACAATCCACATTTGCCCTTCACAACATCTATCGTCTCTTGAAGGGTTGGGATACTTTCGCCTTTACCTGCGTCAAGATGCTTCAATTCTTGCAAAGTCAAATCTTTAACGAAACCGGAGCCGTTAGTTGTTGCATCAACGCGCTTGTCGTGTATGACAACGGGGTGTTCATCCTTGCTGAGATGTATGTCCAATTCAATCATATCAGCGCCAAGTTCGATGGCTTTTTTGAAAGCACGGATGGTATTTTCCGGCTCATAACCCGATGCGCCCCTGTGGGCTATTTTTAGATACGTTTTTCCCTTAACCATGTTTGGCATTCCCCTTATTTTGGACTTCATCAACTAATATTACTACGAGACTTTAAAACTAACCACAGTAGACAAATAGGTACTCTCGTAAAGCGGAAAGCGTCAATTCTGCACAAACCCTGCGCTCTACGCTCAACGCTCCACGGAGAGACACTCTTACGTTCAACGAGAGCTACGCCCTAATTGCCTCAATGTGGTTAGTTGCCCAAACCTACTGCCCCCAGAGCTTTTTCAAAGTTTCGTACATCTGCGAGTCATGCTGCATAATTTCCGCTCGTACAAAGGGATAAAAGTCGTTCGTGCCGAAGTAGGACTCGGTCAATTCAGCGAAATACTCTTGGTCATTGCTGAGAGCATAGGCTCGCGCCTTCTGCCCATCGTACCGCAGAACCGACTCATAGGATTTGCTTTCAACGGCTTGTTCGTAGGCGGTTCGGATGTCAGGGTTGTCGTAGCCGAGTACGCTATGGTGATATGCGTGGGCTAGTTCGTGCAGAACCATAGACGGCTGGTGGAGAGTCCACTTGATGAAGTTGATAGCGTTGCCTATCTCGACGGATTTCGCCTTCTCAGGATTGAATCCGTGTTCACTCAGCCACTCCCTTGAGGGATGGTAGCAGGCACACGTAACTTGCTTGTTCTCTGCCTCCATCCAGATAGGCACTTCGTGCAGTTTCTCCAATGCAGGCTCTGGAACGGTTCGGTTGATGTCGTACAGCTTGACTCTCATGAGTCCCAGTACCTCGCAGCCGAGTACCTTCTTTTCGTTTAGGAGTTGGTTGTTCATGTAGATGTTCCATCCCTCAATGTTTTGGATAGTGTAATTCGATGTAGGTTCGTATTCTGATTGAGTTGTCATTTTTTGGTATACCTCCTCTCCTCCCGATTGTCGGCGGCGATGAATCGCTTTGTTATACTGGACGCAAATCAGATTTGTAATGAAGGAAGTAAAGAGTAAAATTATTACTTTTTACTCTTTACTCGTCAATATTACCATCTGTCGTGTTGATGTGAAGTTGCCTTCTTGTAAGGTGCAAAAATAGATTCCGTTGGCTACTTTCTCCCCCATATCATTTTTCCCGTTCCAATATG
>CAZRLY010000046.1:9312-24520 GCA_964601015.1 uncultured bacterium | reverse complement strand
CTCGTCAATGGCTATGGCACTTTTGCAGCCACCGCTTATATAATCGGCATGAGACTTAGGATGATTGTCATGATGCCGGGGTTCGGCTTGGCAACTGCCGCTTCCACCTTGGTTGGACAGAATTTAGGCGCTAATAAACCCGAAAGGGCAGCGCGAACAGCCTGGATTACAGTGGGCTTTGGCGCTGCCATCATGACTTTCTGTGGAATTGCATACATTATCTTTTCCAGAAGTATTATTGGCCTTTTTGATAAGTCCCCGGAAGTTATAAAAACCGGCACTACTTATATGCACATAACCGCTGGCACACTCGGGTTTATCGGGCTTTCCATCATACTTGGGAGAGCTCTCAGCGGTGCTGGCGATACCATGTCACCTATGGTTATCACCGCCATAGGGCTTCTGGTTCTCCGAATAGGGTTGTCGCTTTTATTCTCATGGAAATTGGGGCTTATCGGCATTTGGTTTGGGATTGCCGCCTCCAATATCATTCAAGGTTCAATGGTATGCTTCTGGTTCAGTACAGGACGCTGGAAGCTAAAACAGATTTAAAGTCAAGGACTGAAATAAGGAGGTGAATGACATGAACAAAACTTTTTTCAAAGGCATGTTCGTCGGCATTGTTATCGCCTGCATTGTGGGAATGTGCGTTTCATTGGTCGCAAATGAGAAGAAAGAGAAGACACCTAAGTACACAACCTTGGTTTTTGGGAAGCTAAAGCTCAAACCCACAGGAGACGCTAAAGTTGCAGAAAAGCTATTGACTGAGACATTGCTTCCTGCGGCAAAAGATATTCAGGGCTTGAAAATGACGGCGCTTAAATGGATGTCATTACCGGGGCAGGAGGCGAAAAAGAAACCATATCAACCCGATTACGTTATGATGGCTGAAATGGCAAATATTGGTGTCTTTTTGAAACTGGCAGCCTCGCACTCGGGCGCTCTGGAAGAATATGGGACACAGATGAAAGTACAAGCAGGTGCGCCTGAATTTGAATTGTATCAAATACTGGGCACATCAGCAGAATCTACAGAGCCACAGATTCACAAACCGCGCTGATTTTTTCATGCCCTGTATAAGGGGGGAAAGCCCATAATGCCAGTGTTCAGAGTAATCAAAAGTTACACAATGAGGGAAAGACGGAGGCGTGGCGAGCAGGGGCAAGGTGATTCTGAACGTGAAGGACGGAGACGACGTGGAAGATAGAAAGGGCGGGTGTGTTTTTTTGCTTTCCCGCCTTCTATCTCCCGTTTGCAGGAGGCTTTGGCCAATCTCATTGAATGAAAAGACATTGGCGTCGGGTTCTTCACACCCCCTGAGCCGCCTCCTCTTGTGGAATAGTAGATACAGTTTGCTCTTGCAGAGATTCACCTTCCAGTGCTAATAGCTCTTCTGCTTCTGTTTCGGGTTCATCTGCGTTGACTTTCATCCCTAATAAAATGGAAATAAACAGCCCAAGCGTGAAAGCTATTGATAAAGTGATTTCAAGGGCTATTCTAGCTTCATTACCAACCACAGCGAAGATTATCAGCATCAATATACCTATTGTGATAGGCTTCATTTTTTCCCCCCCTTTCAGCGAGTACCATAGTCGCGAAGGTTAAAGTTCCTTTCCTTTTTTCCAGTCAACTGGATAAGTTTTTCGTTTCATGGATGAGTTAGAGTGCACTTTTAAGAAATCCCAATGTTAGGTGTGGTATCGGTAAATTCGGGAGAAAACTTTAGTAGCAAAAACTCGGTCAAGGGAGCTATTTATTTTGCTAAATTGTTATCGAGTTTTGATGTAGCGTATTCTTTCAGTAAATTTTGAAGCCGCTGTAAAAAAAACCTAAAAAAAGACTTGACAAAACTCATCTTTGAGTTTATAATAAATGTATAATTATTTTACAGCCTGCCTTTGTCAGTGTAACCAAATCCGTTATTCACTCCGAAAAGTGGACTCGCTTGTCGCACATTCAACTATAGAACAACAGATTTTCAGACGCAAATTTCCTTACGTCGTAGGCGTGATTTGTCCCCCTCTCTTATCTATTACCGCGTGTTCTCAACGCCATGAACCTGTGCTCAGAACAATGCGACGAAGATGCCCCACTGCGATTCTTGAAAACCTGCAAAAGTACAGTCCTACTCTTTTGAAGTGCTAATTGGTAAGGTATGTCCTGAGGAGGTGTAAATCAATGTCTATCCTGAAAAAGGAATGCGGGCAGGCTATCGCCGAATATACGCTACTTGTCGGGCTCCTTGGATTAACTCTGGTAGTAGCTATCGCAAACGTCGGTGACCAAATTTTGGATATCTGGAACGATGCCGCAGAAGACTTAGATACTATCGACGATTGTGTGGCAGATGCAGATGTTGTATGTCCTGAATCGGATGAAGATAGCGGCCCCGATGAAGATGATGGAAATACTCCGCCCATTTAAGGAACGCGAACAACCTGAGTTATCTAACTGAGTAATTTGAGGGGTGTGGGAACACCCGTCTTCGGCCTGTGACATAAATCAGTTGTTTTGAGCCGACAAAACGTTGTGTCCTCCAGTACCTCTGCACACCCCTCAAGTAATTTCAAAAGTAAAATAATACAACGGGAAGAGGGGAGATAGGGAGTGCAAAAAGTTTCAGTCATTAAAACCCAAGAAAATCTTTTAACGACAGTGGCTGAAGCAGTTACGAAGGCTGACGCGGACGACGTTATCTCACCCGGCGATTCGGTACTGCTCAAGCCAAACTTCCACGGCGGCGTCGGCGTCACGAGCCCTGCTGTGCTGAAAGCGATAGCGCGATGGGTTTGGGATTGTGGCGCGCGCGAGATTGTCATCGGCGATGGCCCATTTTACGGGATATCCGACGCACGCGGTCATTTTGAAAACTTGGGCGTCATAAAATTAGCAGAAGAGGTAGGCGCGCAGTACGCAATCTTTGACGAAGGCGCATTTCGCATTTTCAAGAACGCATCGAAATATCTGCCCGATGAACTGGGAATCACACAGTTTGTTTATGACTGCGACAAGGTTATCAATATCCCCGTAATGAAAACCCATTTCAATACGCTCGTCACACTCGGCATGAAAAACCTGAAGGGGTGTATCCGAAGGCGGGAGAAAAGGATATTCCATGAAATGAATTTGGACAGGGCGATAGTCGAGTTGAACAGGATATTGAAACCTGACTTGACCATTTTGGACGCGACGAGGGCTATGGAGGGAATGGGACCGGGCAGCGGCGTCTGGGTGGACATGGGACTGATGTTAGCCAGCAAGGATGTAGTTGCCCTGGATGTAGTAGCTTGCTATTTGATGGGCGTTGAAGCGGACGAAGTCATGCTCTTGCGATTTGCCAGGCAGACAAAATTGGGTGAAACTGACATCTCGAAAATCGAGGTTGTAGGCGAAAACCTGGATGAACACAAACGGCGATTTGAACGTCCTCTTGAAGCGATTCTCCAAAACTATCCGGATTTAAAAATATTCAACAAAGGCGCGTGTTCGGGATGTAACATGAACTTCTTCGGTGCCCTGAGACAGTTGAACGACAACGACTTAAAATGGAACGAGATAGTCATCGGACACGATACGCCTAAAAGCAAAGACGCACTGCTGATAGGGGCGTGTACGTCTAAATACAGAAAGGAATACCCTCATTTGGCCGGCTGTCCGCCGAGCATTGAGGAAATTATGAATCAATGCTTAAAGCCATATTAGTTCGCTCATGGCTAGGTAAATTTCTACTTGACAAAGTTGTTGTAAAAGATGTTCTTTATACTGCAAAAACCAGTCTATACTTGCGTCTGTCCTAGGCGCGTCAACAACAAAGAGCATCAATTCATCAATATATAATCTGCTTCCATTCACCCATGTGCCTATGAAAGGAGCTAAAGGTTGGGAACGACATCCACCGAATTCAGCAGTCAAATCATCCCTCACCTGAATAATTTGTTCTGCTGGGAATTTATTTCCTTCGTTATCAGCCAGGGGAATAAGTACTTCAAAACGATATTTGAAGGCGATGTTATATCTCAACTCTCCTCACTACCTCCCTCGGGTAATTTTGATTTAACTCCTTTAGGCTGAGTTTTTCGTACTTAATTTCCCTTTGTGTAAATTCATCCTTTAGCTCCTTTAAAAGCTTTTCAGTAACTCCGACAATTCCATCTGGAAACCAGGAGGCTTGACCGCTAGTCATTAGTAAATAACTTCCTTCTGTAGCTTTCTCTGTGAAGCGAATGAATGGCAATTGAATACCCTCCTTCAAATTGCTATTTTGTTGACATATTGATGAAAAGGTGGTAAAATGTTCCGACAGCATTTTCGTACTTTTGGCAAAAGTATATCATAAATTTAAGTACATGTCAAAGAGGAGTTTATAAAAGAGAAAGGAAGGTATTGCTAATGACAGGTGGAGAGATATTAGTTGAATGTCTGAAGGAACAGGGTGTAAAGGTTGTTTTCGGGATGCCCGGCAACCATCTGAATCATATCTACGCCGGATTATACAAAAACCGCGATGCTATCAAACACATTTTAGTCCGTCACGAAGGTGGCGCAAGCCTCATGGCGGACGGTTACGCGCGGGTGACGGGAGATGTTGGGGTATGTTTGACAATTCCCGGGCCGGGTGCCAGCAACGCGTATACGGGGATATTAGAAGCGTATACGGCATGTTCGCCTGTGTTGCTGATTACAGGGCAGAACGATTCTCGCTATGCTAAAAAAGACCAAGGCAAAATGTTTCACGGATTAGACCAATTGGCTGCCTTCAGCGCGGTTACAAAATTTATAAGAAGGGTGGAAAAAATAGAGGAGATACCTGAAGCCGTGAGCGAGGTTTTCGGAGTTCTGCGCTCCGGCCGTGCTAAACCCGTTTTGCTGGAGATTACAAGCGATGCTTTATCTCCCCAAGCTGATTTGAACATCCCCGCAAGAAACGATGGAATCAAGTTGAAAGCCACAGAAGAACAGCTTCGACAAACCCTTGATTTGTTAGCTCAATCAGAACGCCCGTTTGTCCTGGCAGGACGCGGCATCCACCACGCAGACGCATCGCCTGAACTACTTGAATTCGCGCAGCTTCTGAAAGCACCCGTCGCCACTACTGCAATGGGCAAGGGAGCTATATCAGAATACGAAGAACTCTCCCTTGGAAGTTTCACGAATAGCGCTGCAAGGGATGCAATGGCACAATCTGACCTATTTGTCGCCATCGGTACGCGGTTTACGCAGATGGATACGGGTAGTTGGTCAATTGAGCTTCCACACCCTTTCATCCACATAGAATCTAACCCGGATGATATCAACAAAGAATATACCGCAGATGTAGGAATCGCTGGCGATGCGAAATTGGTGTTGAGACAACTGCTTGACGCTATGAAGGGACAAAAACGGCAGGAAGGTTGGGGGGAAAAGCTAACTGCCTTTAAGAAAGAGGTAGAATCGGCGGAAAAACCGAGATTGCTTCAGGAATTGCGTCAAATAATGGATAAAGATGCGATTCTGTCCGTTGACGTACACATCGCAGGTTATCCCGCTCGCAGGCATTTCAAAGTCTGTGATTCCAAATCTTTCATCTACTCCAGCATCTTAATTGCCATCGGCTGTGGGTTTTCGCAAGCTATCGGCGCAAAGGTTGCGCACCCTGACAAGCAAGTAGTCGCATTCTGCGGAGATGGGGGATTCTTGTTGGGCAGCCCGGAGATGGCGACTGCAATGAAACACAATATTAACGTAGTCGTTATCGTCATGAACGACAGCGCGCTGGGTTCGATTAGAGGGGGGCAAATGCGTCTCATGGGCGATACACTCGGAGTGGAATTACATAACCCAGACTTCGTTAAATTCTCTGAATCCTTCGGGGCTTATGGATTCAGAGTGGAAAATCTTGATGATTTTGCGCCCACTGTCGAAAAGGCTCTGACGTTGGATAAACCCGTGCTTGTTGAGGTGAGGAGTGGGTGAAAAGAGAAAAAGCGTGAAGCGTCAAACAAACGTAGAGCGGAGAGTGTGAAAAACGGGAAGCGTAAACAAGCGTGGAGTGAGAAGCGAGAAAAACGCTCCACGCTCTACGAAATGTTTCCCTGACATCTTGTCAATGATGGCTGGTTAATTCTGTCCTGTTGCGACAAAATGTCACAGGGAGATAGTTCTCTCTGAAAGCTCAAGGACGTTTTGTCAAGCTAATTTTCTTCTAATGGATTGCCTTTGTCCTCTGTTGGATTCAACTTTCGATAGATAGTTCGCGATGAGATTCCCAGGAGTTTCGCAGCAAGTTCTTTGTCGCCCTTTGTTCGTTTTAACGTTTCAAAAATCACCTGTCGTTGAATCTCTTCCAGTGGCGTGCCAAGTGGCACAACGATGTTTGATTTTTGTCTGGAGTGTCTTTCGTAGATGTGTGGGGGCAAGTCTTCAGTAGTAATTGAATTTCCTTTTGACAAAACGACAGCTTGCTCTATAGCATTTTTTAATTCTCGTACATTCCCGCGCCATGGGTAGTTGCATAATATTTCCAGCGCGTCGTTGGAAATGCCGAGAATATCCTTATTATTTTTTTTTCTGTATATTTCCAAAAAGTGGTTTACAAGCAGTGGAATATCGTCCGGTCGTTCTCTCAGTGGCGACAAATATATCGGGATGACGTTGAGACGGTAGAAAAGTTCCTCTCGAAAATTTCCAGTTTCTGCCTCCTTAGCCAAATCCTTTGCAGTAGCAACGATAATACGAACATCCACTTTGATAGTGCTCTGCCCTCCCAACCTTTCAAATTCGCCATCTTGTAATACTCTCAACAGTTTCACCTGTACAGGCAACGGCATATCGCCTATTTCATCAAGAAAGAGCGTTCCTCCATCCGCCCATTCAAATCTGCCAGTCTTACGTCCTGTCGCCCCTGTGAAGGCGCCCCTGTCATAGCCGAACAACTCCGATTCCAGAAGAGTTTCCGGCAACGCCGCGCAATTCACTTTGATAAGCGGTTTATCCTTCCTCGGACTTGCGTAGTGGATGGCTTCGGCTATTAGCTCTTTGCCAGTGCCGCTTTCACCTGTAATTAACACTGTGGCTGAACTTGGCGCTATCTGCTGAACTCTTTCCAACACCCGCCGCATGGCGTTGCTTCGTCCGATTATATTTTCAAAACTATAATTTGCATCTAACTGGCTTTTCAGTGATTTATTTTCGAGTACCAATACTTGTTTTTCCAATGCACGTGCTATCACAGTTTTGACCTCAATGGGCCTGAGAGGTTTTTTCTCAATGTAATCATAAGCCCCCTCTTTCATCGCTTCTACCGCTGTGTCCACAGTCCCATACGCTGTCATCAACACCACTTCTATCTCAGGAAATATGGTTTTAGCGGCTTTCAAAAGTTGTACCCCATCCATTTTAGGCATTACCATGTCAGTTAGAATCAGGTTGACATTCCCTCCATCAAGTGCCGCTTTGTCTCTTTCGCTCGTAAGTGTATGCGCTCTGAGCTGACGCAAAAACGCAAGCGCCACCTCTCCATCCTCAACGGCATGTACGATGTAACCCTCCTTTGTCAGAGTTTTCGTCAGGGCTTCTCTGAGCCCCTTGTCATCATCGACAATTAAAATGGATTTTTGGTCTATCATACTGTGTCTCTCCAAATATTGAACCTCACAATTGAATGATGAAGGTGGTTCCTTTTCCGTAAACGCTGTAGCAATTAACGGTTCCACCGTGATTCTGAAGTATTTGTTGAACTAACGGCAATCCCATTCCCGTTCCCATTTCCTTTGTACTATAAAATGGAAGGAAAATCTTTTCCAACTGTTCAGCAGTGATTCCTGTACCTGTATCCGAGATGAGTATCTTATTTGCGTTTCCCTCTCGTTTCGTCCGTACATTGAGTATCCCGCCTTCTGGCATGGCTTCTATTGCATTGCGCAAAATATTGAGGCAAGCTCGTCTAATCTGGGATTCATCAATCTCAACTTCTGGCAAATCTTCGGCGAAGTCTTTTGTTATATTGATGTCCTTAACTTTTAGTTCCTCATTGAGAGACTGGAGTAGTTTATCAAGGATGTGATTAATCTGTTCGGGTTGTTTGTCGGACTGGGGAGGGCGGACAAAGTAGAGGTATTCATCAACGAAGAGACTCAACCGGTCAACCTCCGATTGAATTGCCCCAAGCAGTTCATCAGTTTCATCAGTTTGGCGGCTCTGCCGATATTCCCGTATTTCATCGCGCAAAAGTTCCAAATTCAAATTTATGGAACTAAGTGGGTTGCGTATTTCATGCGCTACCTGCGCCGCCATCTTTCCGAGCAATGCTAACCGTTCAGCTTGCAGCAATTTGGCTTCCATCTGCTTCCGTTGGCTGATGTCTCTGATGACAGCCGAACTTCCAACTACCTGCCCTTTTTCATCTCGAATGAGCGTTCTTGTTAAATCTACGGCAATCCTTGTCCTATCTTTTCTGACGCGTTCAGTTTCATAATTGCGAATAAATCCCTTTTCCGCTATCTGCTCGGCAATCCACTTTAATTCCCGTTTACGCAAGAGTTCCTCCGGCATCAACACGTCAAATGATTTTGTGATAATCTCCTGGGGTTTGTATCCGAAAATTAGTTCAGCACCCTGGTTCCATGAACGGATGACATCATCCTTATCAAGGTAGATGATAGCATCCGCCGAATCGTTGACTGCGGTGAAGAAATACTGTCTCTGCCGAAAATATTTGGTTTCTTCTGCCGCGCGCGCCAACGCTTCTGTTGTAGCTTTTAGTTTCTCCAACTGAAGTTCTTGATAAGTCTCGGAGAATAAACGTATCATCCAATCGAAGCTCTCATTTACTAACTCAATATTTTGCATTATCTCCAACGGCATACTATCAACTCCATTTTTTCTTTGCTCTATTAGAAGTTGGAGAATAATACTCCTACCTATCATGAACGCGTGTTGTACCTCTGATAATTTGAATTCCAAGCTACTGCGGAACTGAGCAATATCGACGACGAATTGCCTGAGTTTTTCATCCTGCTTATGTTCAATGTGTTCTATGATGCCTTCTATGTAAACCGTTATCGTCCCGCGCAACTCTTCTCTCGTTCTTGTGCTATAACTGGGTATCGCCTGACGAATTCCATCAACGTGTCTTTCAACTACCTCATTGAGATGAACTTTTAAAAACTGAGTTAACTGTTTTCTCATTTGGTCGCCTTTTGAGAAAGTTAATTGCCGGCTAAAAGCGATATATTCCAACCGTGTGAAATCGTAGCGAGTGCAAATTGCATACCATTAAATTATAACATAGAAGGGAAATTTCCTCGAATGTGAATAGTTTTACATTCCCTAATCCCACACATCACCCGCGACATCATCCAATCCTAATTCAACCAGCTTTTTCCTGCTTGGTTTAGTAGTTTGGACATCCCAATCCATTGCTTTCAAATATTCGTGTATTTGCGTATCCGCGTCAATCTCTCCGCCCACAATATCAGCGAATTTTTCCCGCTTTTTCAGGACGCGCTTGGGGATGTTAAAATCCAGCGGGTTCAGTCCCTCTCGAAGGTTGAAAGCGTGGCGGATGTTGGCGATTCTCTCGCCAGTCTTTAAAAGTTCGTCCATCGTATACTCCCAGCCTACGATGGATGTTATGAATTCCGCAACGGCGTTTGCATTTATGCACATAATCCCGAACAAACACAATCCTGCACAGTTGATGACGTGGATGAAATTGCTCATCTTTTTGTGTATTTCGCCTCGATTTGCGGATGTCAGTTGCGGATTATCCTCAAGCCGAATGCTACTTTCGTAAGCGGTGCCGCCTTGGGTATGACGTGCGGGGGTAGCGTCTATTTTGTAGGTTGTCGCGTAACCCGGTGAGCGTTTGGGGCTGTGCATCGGAAGTTCCTGTCCTTGAACGTGCATGGCGAATTGTTCAGCGTCTTTGCCGATTCTCTCCGCCGCCTTTTTAACGCCGTCTGCCAGTATGTCTCCGACACCCTCGCGTTTAGCGATTTTCTCAGTCAATTTTGTGATAGCTTCGTGGTTCCCCCAGGTCAATTCAAGTCCGTCAGCGTCCTCTTTGGTTATCATGTTATTTTCGTAGCATTCCAATGCGAATGCGATGGTTGAACCGGTGGATACAGTGTCGATACCGTAGCGGTTACAGATGTCGTTTGCTTTTATAATGGATTCGATGTTATCGTTGAGACAGAGTGGGCCGAATGCGCCGATAGTCTGGAATTCTGGCTTGCGACTTTCGCTCTTGTAGGGGCCGTTTTCGATTTTGACCCGTCCTCCGCATTTGAGTGGGCAGCCGTAGCAGCCAGTCGCTTGCACTTGATAGCGAATGACGCTTTCATCGCTTATGGCGGCGGCGTTTGGAAAATCTTCCAGTCCATCGCCACGCCAATTTTTGACAGGGGCTTCACCGCTTGCAATGTAATCCTGCGCCAAACCAGACGAGCCGTAATCGCGAAAAACGTCAACCACCAACCCCGATAGCTCGCCCAAATACTTTTTTCTCAAACGCGACGTCTCTTCTACATCTGCCACAGGAATGCGCATGTTCCCCTTTACTACTACCGCTTTCAGCTTTTTAGCGCCCATCAGGGCACCCATCCCCGAACGCCCGGCGGCTCTGCCTCCATCGTTCATGATACATGAAATAAGCGAGCGTTTCTCTCCAGCCGGTCCGATGCAAGCAATTGAGATATTTCGTCCGTATTTGACCTTAAGAAATTCTTGAGTTTGGCGCGTCTCTTTGCCCCAGATTTCGCTTGCGTTCTTTAGTTCGGCTTTCCCCTTGTCGATAAGAAGGTAGACTGGTTCTTCCGAGACGCCGGTGAAGAAAAGCCCATCGTAATTTGCAAATTTTAAAATTGGTCCAAAAAAACCGCCAGAATTCGCATCCCCCCACGTTCCAGTTAGAGGCGATTTTCCCATCACCGTATATCTCGACGCTATGAGTGCTGGGGTGCCGGTCAACGGACCGGTCGCAAACCCCAAAATGTTATCTGCGTTCAGCGGGGCGACTTTGGGTTGTTGATGGTTGTAGATAATCCTCGCTCCGATGCCGTAACCACCGAGAAAGTCGCGATAAAATTCTTCGCCCGGTTCTTCTACTTGCAGTTCACCAGTCGAAAGGTTGATGAAAAGAATCTTTTTAACATATCCACCATACATAACTAATGCCCTCTTATTTCAAAATTTTACATAGCCCAAATGCGGAATGTAGGATAAAGATAACACAATTTCGCGTAAAAACGCAAGATTTTTCTGCCTTTTCCAATGGGCTTAGAACCTATCCTAAAAGTCATAATCCGTAGTGTCGCTCCTCTGTCTTGACATGGCAGGACAGAGATTGCCGCCACATTTTTAGGATAGGCACTTAATGGGATTCATAAAAGCGAGAAAAAAGTGTAAACTTGAAGAATTATTCTGCGTTTGTATGCGTCATAAATAAAAAAGGAGAGATTTCATAAAAATGAAACGCACATTTTTCAGCATTATCACAATTGGTCTAATATTATGTTCAACACCGCTTTTACACGCAGGTGCAGGCAGAACGGCAGCACAGTTTTTGTCACTGGGAGGCGCTACTCGAGCTGCGGCGTTGGGAGATGCCTTTGCCGCTGTTTCCGGGGATACTACGGCAGTTTTCTGGAACCCAAGCGGTTTATATGGAATAAAACAAGCGGAAGCAGTTCTGGCTTATACGGATTACAGCAGACTTTTTGGTGAAGCTGGCGAAGGACTATATTACTCGTTATTCGCCGGAGCACTTCCAGTAGGCAATTGGGGTGTCATCGCAACGACACTTCAGGTCAATGGACAAGGTGTCATTGATATTACGCGTGATTCCCCCGAAGTCTTGGGACAGGAAAACCTCGGCACCAACTGGGCTTGGGCTTTAGCTTACTCTGATGAGTTCTTCCCAAACTTCCTTGGCGGCGCTACCGTAAAGCTCATTAAGCAGAAACTCGGTCCTGAATCTGGGCAGGCTGTCGCTGTTGATATGGG
Source organism: uncultured bacterium (assembly GCA_964601015.1). Taxonomy (GTDB): domain Bacteria; phylum Poribacteria; class WGA-4E; order DTYX01; family CAZRLY01; genus CAZRLY01. Next base: position 12,538 of record CAZRLY010000046.1, on the reverse strand, counting down.
CGCGCAATACCATTTAAAATCCCTACCTTTTCCCATTTCCCTTGGTGCCTCCGTTAAAAATTGGGGGACGCGAATTCACTTCAAGGATGAAAATCAATCTGACCCATTGCCTCGAACCGCCCAATACGGCGTTGGTTTAACCTTACTTGATAGCCAATACCAACGACTTCAAATCTTAGGGGATTTTACCGCTTCTATAGATAAATTCAAAGAGGATGATGAAGAGGGACGTGATGTATTCGTAGACGAGCTTGAACAGAAGCAGAAAGACAATCCTGAAGCCTTCTGGGATTGGTGGGGAGAGGAAGTACCAGTCAAAACACGCGAAGAGATTCAGACAGAGGTTGAAGCAAAACGCGGTGTAGGCATCCACGCTTTTCGATACCGCAACATGGTTAAGAGCCTTGGAGCGGAATACCGGTTTGGTGACGACAGATTCGCATTAGCTCTCCGAATGGGATATAAAGATGACCCATTTATAGTCTATCCGCCCGGTATAGATGACCACTTGACTTATGGAATTGGAATAATGGCTATTAATTACCAGTTAGACTATGCTTCGGTGCCAGGAGGCGGCCCCGAGAATAAGCGTCTGAATACTTTCGCGTTGTCGATTCGATTTTAACCACATTGCAACAACATAGAAACCAGTTTTTCCAAACCCCACACTTTTTAAGTGTGGGGCTGGTAGTTTCTGAACAATAAACTTACAATCTGGAGCAGTCAAATGAAAAAGTTTTACCTACCATTTTTACTATGTATTCTAAGCATGGTGTTCGTTGCAACCAACGTTTGGTCTGACGAACAAAACGCGGGGTTGACGGAAACACCGTTAGCACAAAAAGAGCTATCAAATATACCGTTAAATTTTGAACCAAAATCTCCAACCAAGGCATTCCTCTTTTCAGCTATTATACCCGGAACAGGCGAAATTTATTCGGGTGCTAAACGCGGGTATGTTCAAATAATAGCGGAGGTTGGTTTTATAGCTGCCGCGATTATAACTCATCGGCAAGCAGAGAAATGGAGAGATGACTGCTTCGCAGAAGTGGAAAAATATGTCCTGTGCGATGATTTCAACGATGATACCCCCGATAAAGCCTGCCTTTTTGAGAACTGGAATGGTGAAGATTATGAGCATGCAACGATGTACGATAACTGGCATAACGTATATACTGAATCGGACGGCACACCGATAGAACGAGTCGGTGCCTTCTATTGGGAAGACCGGAAGCACGTCAAAGATGAAAATCGCGAACGCGACCCGGATTCTGAAGAGCGGCAGGCGGCTCTTGCCCTGCGTGAAAAAAGCAATGACAGATTCCAGTTATCAAAAATCTTTGTCGGGTTGACCATTTTTAATCACATAATCAGCGCCATAGATGCCCGTATTATGGCTAAAATTTATAACGAGCGCCACAGTGAAACACCAACTCTTTCCTTTCGAATGATTATCCAGCCAGACAACTCCGTCGAAAGCCAATTCGTATTCAGGAGGCGTTTCTAAATTGGGTAACCAGGTAGTTGGGTAATTGAAAGACACCCCAATTACCCAATTACTTAGTTTCCCAACCACTTAGTTTTTAACTTTCCGTCTGGATTTTTTCCCCATTGTTTGGTATTATATTGTGTTATCAGCACTTCACAATTGTAGGTTGATTTTCTAACATCGGCACCTCTGAACACAATCTGAATTTTGACCTACTGGAATGGTGGAGGAATAGCAGATGTCAAATAAAAGCCTCAACCAACTTTCTACAGTTCTAATTATCTTTTTAGACGTAGTCGCTATCAATTTAGCTTTTCTGGCGGCCTACTGGTTCAGATTTCATTCTGGATTGTTTAATTGGCAATTTTTTGAGAACATTATGGCTGTTATCGGGGCGCACAGAGAAGAAGCGCCTCCTCTTGATGGCTACATCCAGTTAATGCCTCTAATGACTGCAATCTGGCTGGCGGCAATGCGCTGGTGCAAACTGTATGTGGTCGAAAATCAGCCTCGTCTGGATATTTTTTACTCCAGCGTAAAAGTTTCTACTTTAGCTTCAGTTTTGACCTTATGTTCGACGTTCTTTTTCTATCACGGTTCCCAGTATTCGCGCGCTGTCGTGGTGTTAATATGGGGGCTGAATATTGGTTTGATATGGTTTAATCGCGCTGTTGTTCTCTTCTTCAAAAGGCAAATGCAAACGCAGGGAGTCGGAGTAAGTCGTATAGCAATCGCAGGATTCAATCGAACGGCGGAGAAGTTCATCAGCAAAGTTCAAAATCGCCCTGATTTAGGATACGAGCTTGTGGGTGTCATCGCCGGTTCACCACGTAGCGATGACCAACATCCGGTCAGCTCGTTCCGTCCCAAGGCAGGAAAAGGCGCACTGACATCTCGTAAGCGATTGGGCAATATTTCTGACATCTGCGACATTGTGGAAGAACACCAAATCGACGAGTTATTCATTGCATCTCCAGATATATCCCACGCGCAGATTTTACAAATTGTTTACCATTGCGAAGGATGTCCTGTTAAATTCAGAGTGATGCCCGACTTATTTGAAATCATGCTTGGAAAGGTTAAACTGGGGGAAATAGACGGAATCCCGATTATAGGGTTGAAGGAATTTCCGCTTCAGGGTTGGCGTAGTCTGGTTAAACGCTTGGTTGACATCGCGGTCAGCCTGATAGCATTGATAACGCTATCGCCTATAATGCTCATCGTAGCGTTAGTGATAAAAATTGGTTCGAAAGGCACGGTGGTATTCAAGCAGGAGCGCGCAGGACAGGACGGCAAACCGTTTATCATGTACAAATTTCGCTCAATGCACCAAGATGCTGAATGGAACGCAGGACACATCTGGGCGGCAGACGATGACAGTAGAAGGACAAGGGTTGGTGCTTTCTTGCGTAAATGGAGTTTTGATGAATTGCCACAACTGTTCAACGTTCTCAAAGGCGAGATGAGTCTCGTCGGACCCAGGCCGGAGATGTCTGGCTTGATTCGAGGATTTAGCAAGTCAATCCCACATTATTTGGAACGGCATCAGGTAAAATGTGGCATGACAGGTTGGGCGCAGGTAAACGGGCTGAGAGGTAATACATCCTTGGAGGAGAGAATAAGATACGATTTGTATTACATCGAGAATTGGTCGCTTGGTTTCGACTTAAAAATATTGCTCAAAACGCTTTGGGCAATAGGGAAAGGGAATTAAACAATTGAAGATTGTCGATTGAA
>CAZRLY010000046.1:0-9212 GCA_964601015.1 uncultured bacterium | reverse complement strand
CATCTTTAGTCACCGTTTGCATGGGAGAAGATAATGATGAAACAAATTGATGGTAGCATAACTGCTGTGCCGGGGATTAGAGCATCCGGCGTAGAGGCAAATATAAAAACAACGGATAAAAAAGAGGTAGCGTTAATCGTTGCAGATAAACCCGCCGTTGCGGCGGGCGTATTTACGATAAATCGCGCTAAAGCCGCTCCTGTCTATGTATGTCAGGAACATCTTGGGGACGGAATGGCTCAGGCAATCATCGTCAACAGCGGCAATGCAAACGCCTGCACAGGGGAAGCCGGCCTTGCTGACGCACGCAAAATGACGGAGATTGCCGCAGTTGAATTGGAAATTGACCCAAAATTGGTATTAGTTGCTTCGACTGGAGTTATCGGGAAACGCTTGCCGATGGACAAAGTTGAACCGGCTATAAAATTGGCAGCAACGTCGCTAAACTACGAAGGTGGACATGATGCCGCGCTTGCCATTATGACAACGGATTTAGTCCATAAAGAGATAGCTATTGAGATAGAAGTCGCTGGTTCTCCGGTGAGGATAGGTGGCATAACCAAAGGTTCTGGAATGATTCGGCCACACATGGCAACGATGCTTGCGTTTATCACCACTGACGTGAACATCACACCAGCGTTGCTACAAACGGCGTTGCGGAGTTCCGTGAACAAATCCTTCAACATGATTACCGTCGATGGCGACATGAGCACAAATGACTCGGCGATAATTTTAGCCACAGGTACCGCAAACAATCCCAAAATCACGGAACAAGACTCTGCCAGTAACGGTTCTTCATATCAAGAGTTTTTAGCGGGGTTGGATTATGTAACGCTGGAACTTGCAAAGATGATTGCGCGCGACGGCGAGGGTGCTACAAAACTTGTAAAAGTTGTAGTTAAAAACGCAAAGAACTTCTCTGACGCAGAAAAAGCTGCTCGTGCCGTAGCAGAGTCGAGTCTGGTCAAGACGATGATTTTCGGGCAGGATGCCAACTGGGGGCGCATAGTGTGTTCGCTGGGTTATTCTGGCGCAGACTTTGACGCACGTAAAGTTGATGTCTGGTTGGAGGACGTACAATTAGTGAAAGCAGGCATGGACGCAAACTTCGACGAAAAAGCGGCAGAAGAAGCATTCAAAACCGATGAATTAAGCATCATTGCAGATTTGCATGCGGGAGACGCAGAAGCCACCGTGTGGACATGCGATTTTTCTTACGATTACGTGAAAATCAACGTCGGATACCGCTCGTAGTAGTAGTAGGTTGGGTTGAGGCTTGGGTTGAGTAGGCGTCGGTTGAGTAGACTCGGAATGAAATGGAGAGTCGTATCGAAACCAAGCAGCGACGTATCGAAACCCAACGAAACACTTAGTCTCCCAATACTCTTTTAACGCTCTTATAATTCCAGCAGGGAATTTTATGTTGACTTAGTTCCTCTGCTTCTTCGTCGGAGATGTATTCTCCTAATCTCATTCGTGCGTCACCAATCTGCTCACAGAGTTCTTTGGTAAAGTAATTATGCAAGCTAATCAACATTGAGATATAGGCATCTTTGTTGAGCCAGTTTCCCGACGCGTCCATGCCGTGTCCATAAGTGCCGCCTATCTGTGACAACGAGACAGTTATATTTTCTAAAATTGACCAAGCTAAAATTAGGTCATCTTTTTTCACATCAATTGTGGGTGATGTATTATTGTCCATTATAAAATTTCCCCTTTTGGTATTTTACCTTATGAAGCATTTTGGATTTCGTCCTGTTACATCAACATCTCCGATAAGGTAGAATTCACCACTGGCTGGTATGGGTAATTTCATAACCTCGGTAAAAAGTAAAGTATATTCTATATTTTAACCTCCACGAAAGTTTATGTCAAGCGGAAAATTAACTTGTTTCGTCTAAATAAGGGAGATGATAAAATGGAAGAACTTGTAAAAAAAGCCGACGTGCTAATAGAAGCACTACCTTACATAAGGGAATTTTATGGCAAAACTATTGTGATAAAATACGGCGGTGCCGCTATGGCGGACGATGCTCTCAAAGATAGCGTAATGCAGGACGTTGTGTTGATGAAATTTGTGGGCATGAATCCTGTTATCGTACACGGAGGCGGCCCGCAGATTAGCGCAATGATGAAACGCGTAGGCAAGGAAGCGGAATTTGTGCAGGGGTTGCGCGTAACAGACGCAGAAACGGTTGACATCGCTGAGATGGTGTTAGCAGGAAAGGTCAACAAGGAGATAGTCTTACTAATCAACCAGCATGGCGGCAAGGCAGTCGGATTATGCGGGAAGGACGGGAATCTTATCCGAGCGCAAAAACACTTCGCACAGGTTACATCCGATACGGGCGAGCAGATTGTGGTAGATATCGGTTTCGTCGGGAAAGTAACAGAGGTATACCCCGAAATTATTCAGGTACTCTACCAACAAGACTTCATTCCCGTCATAGCGCCCAACGGTGTCGGCGAAGACGGACAAACCTATAACATCAACGCTGACTCCGTCGCTGGTGAAATCGCCGCCGCACTTAAAGCGGAAAAGTTAATCATATTGAGCGATGTACGTGGAATTTTGCGGGACAAGGACGACGAAAATACTCTCATCCCGACACTGAACATATCAGCAATTGATGGTTTGGTCAAAGACGGTACAATTAGCACGGGCATGTTGCCCAAGGTAGAAGCCTGCATCACAGCTTTAGAGGCGGGTGTTACAAAAACACATATCATTGACGGGCGAATCAGCCATTCCCTGTTGTTGGAAGTTTTTACAGAGAAGGGCATCGGAACGGAGATTGTCAATGTTAGTTGAAAGTTATCTGGATTTGAACTGAGATGTAACGCAAACTGTTAGTTTGCGCTTTTTCTGGGCGGTTCACGAAGTAACCGCTGAACACAATCTAACAGATTGTGTTACTAACACTACGGAGGTAAAAAAATGAACACAGCCGAAATCAAACAAATGGCGACAAAATACATCATCAACACCTACGGCGAGCGGCAAATAGCACTTGTGCGCGGAGAAGGCTGCTATGTCTGGGATGCTGATGGAAAGAAATATTTGGATTTTTTAGGTGGGCTTGCGGTAAACGGTTTAGGGCATTGTCATCCCAAAGTGGTAGAAGCTATCCGGGAACAAGCAGGAACGCTACTCCACGTATCCAATCTGTACTATATCGAACCGCAGGCTAAATTGGCGAAACTGTTGATAGACAACTGTACCATGGAACAGTGTTTCTTCTGCAACAGCGGCGCGGAAGCAAATGAAGCCGCTATCAAACTCACCAGAAAATATACGAAGGAGAACATCGACAAGAATCGGTTCTCAATCATTACGATGGACAATTCCTTCCACGGACGGACGTTAGCTACCATCACGGCGACAGCGCAACCAAAATACCACAAAGGCTTTGAACCTATGGTAAGCGGGTTCAAATACGTTCCCTTCAACAACCTTCAAGCTGTCGAAGAAGCTATCGACGAAACAACCTGCGCCATTATGGTAGAGCCAATACAGTCTGAAGGTGGGGTAAACGTCCCGGGCGATGGTTATTTGGAGGGCTTGCGCTCTCTTTGCGATAAGCACAATCTGCTGCTGATATTTGACGAGGTACAGACGGCGATGGGTAGATTGGGTAAATTCTTCGGGTATCAGGCTTATGGTGTGGAACCTGATATACTTGCTATGGCAAAATCACTGGGCGGGGGAGTTCCGATAGGCGCAATGCTTACAAAAGGCAATATCGCTGAAAGCCTTGGGCCTGGCACTCACGCTTCAACATTTGGAGGTAATCCGTTAGTTAGTGCAGCCGCTTACGCTGCCATTAGCGTACTAATCAAAGAAAATTTAGCCGAAAACGCCGTTAAAATGGGCGAATATCTTACGAATCAACTGCTCGCCCTGAAAGACAAATGCAATGCTATTGAAGGCGTACGCGGACGCGGGCTGCTTCTCGGACTTGTGCTAACAGTTGATGGAAAAGACATCGCCAGTAAATGTATCGAAAACGGATTGTTGACTATCTGTACGATGGAGCGCGTTCTGCGATTCCTACCGCCTTTGATAATAAATGAAGGACACGTTGATGAAGCGGTTGCAATTGTGGAGAGAGCGTTGATTGGATAGGTCAATTTTCCCAAATCGACATTGTTTCACAATTGTAGGTTGATTCTCCAAGATCAACCTACAATCGTTGATAAATACTGTAGGGGCAGACCTGCGTGTCTGCCCAAATTTGATTTTTGACCTACAAATGTAAAAATTGTGTTCCACTGAAACTACTCTCACAAATGTTTAAAAAATTCCACCCAAAAAATTCCAAAGTTCCAATGGGGTTAAAACCCCGCCTTTACTGATTTCGCAGACTTTTTTAATCCCTGCTTCACAGTTTTTTCCAAAAAAAATTTCACCCCACCCGATTCTTTACCCAATTTTTCCGTCTACATATATAGAGACGATCTTTTACGAGGGTATACCTATGAACGAACTTGATGATGCAACTTTGGTCCAAAAAGCGCGCAATGGAAACAAGGTTGCTTTTGGTGAGCTTGTAAACAGATACCAGAACTATATGTATCGGCTCGTTTACAAGCGAACACTTAATCGTGAGGACGCGGAGGATTTAGCGCAAGAAACTTTTTGTAAGGCTTTCCTCCGATTAAAACAGATTAGAGAGCCAAATAAATTCAAGGGCTGGCTCAAGCAGGTTGCTGTGAATATCTGCACCGATTGGCTGCAGGCTCGCAGCAACGAGCAGGAGGTGACCGCGCCGTTGAAGGAGAACGAGCAATCTACGCTTGATGAGCAATCGCTTCAAAGCTTCGCAGATGAGCGAATTCTTGAAGAACTTAGGGACGCTATTCATTCATTATCGGAGATTAATCGCGAAGCGGTCATCATGCACTACCTTGAAGGCTACAGCTATCAGGAAATCAGCGAGGAACTCGGCATTCCTGTAAGCACTGTCCGTAGCAGGTTGCAGGAAGCTCGAAGGAATCTGCGCATAGATTTAAGAGCCGCAGCCGCAGCCCTGAATCTCGACCAACTGCGCGCGCCAGAGGGGTTTGTCCAGAGAATGATGGAATCAATAAGACATCTATCGCCCACACCGAAGGGAAACGTCGGACGGATACTTCCCGGGATACTCATCGGATTTTTGGGGCTGGTAGCGGTGTTGTTTTTCGTAGTGAGACACCAAGCAAAAGAGAGCCCGCAGCAGGCAGAAGCACAACCCCAGACGAATAATCCTCCTCTTTTATTTGATGACTTCAAGGACGGCGACTACACTGCCAATCCGATTTGGCGTTTTCTTAGGCCCATTGAAGAAGAAGATTTAAGAAAATATCGGGTAGTAGAAACAGATGGCAGTTTAGCATTCAAACTGGCGGAGTTTGCCGAGCAAAGCGCAAGTGCCTGGACACCTAATTGTTGCTCAGGATTTTATCTTCAGCGTTGATGTCAAAGCCACTCGCCCCGACGCTATATGGTCAGTTTCCGCCCATACACACATCGAAAACGAAAAAGATATTGGCACTCAAGCATTCAGATTGCAATATCAAAAATGGAAATTTCTGTTGATAGGCGGACCCGGCGGGCCTGGTGAGGCGCGGCTTGATAGCAATGAAAGCCCCGCAATTCTTGAGGATGGACGATTTCACCACTACGAAATCATCCGTAGGAATGGCTCCATTCAGGCAAAACGCGATGGCAAGATTATCTTCGCAACGGTTGACCTTGCAGCGGGGCAGTTCGTTGGCGCAATCTTGCTATCTGGCTTTGGCGATAATCAGGGGGATGATGTGGGGGCGTATTTTGATAATGTGATGGTTCGAGCGATTGAACGCTGAGAAGCGGATAGCGCGTTCGTGTGCGATGAAAATCCTTTACATAGAGATTTTCAAAGAAGCGATGAAAAAATAAAGTTTTTTAAATTTTTTGTTGAAGAAATGATGGGGATGTGTTAGGCTAATTTATGATTTGACTGAAAAAATTGGTAATCAGATTTCCAAAATCTTAAAAACCTCGGCTAGCTTCCAATTAGCCGACTTCATCTTTAAGTCTCGAATTGATTCGAAGGATTAGCTTAAGCTTTCAAATTTAGGAGGTTTTAATGAAACGCTTATTTTTCAAGCACCCAATGACACTTTCAACAATAATCTTTACAACCGTAATGGTTACCCTGGCAGCTAATATAGCCTATAGTGCGATTATCAATGTTCCAGCAGATCAACCCACAATTCAAGATGGAATTAATGCGGCTAATGGTGGAGATACTGTCAGAGTTGCCGCTGGAACATACATAGTAAGTAACATAACATTAAACAAAGCTATCACTGTAGAATCCGAAGGTGGAGCCGCAGACACGATCATTGATTGTGGTAGTAGTGGAAGAGGTTTTTCCATCACTGCTGATGCTGTATTGAACGGATTTACAATTATGAATGGCTATACTTCAGGCAATGGTGCAGCTATTCTTGTCGAAGATTCGTCGCCTCATATAATGAATTGTGTTATGAAATCAAACTCAGCCGGTTATCTTGGTGGAGCCATAAGCGGACGTAATTCATCAATATATCTTGCTAATTGTGTAATTGTATCTAATTCAGTAAATAGCTATGGTAGCGCTTTAATAGTTGAAGGTGGCACATCAGATATTATCAACTGCACGATTATAGGTAATTCAGGAGGACGTGCCGTAGTTGAAGCAGTTGGTGGAGCCAATCTTGTCATCACTAACACGATATTATGGGATAATCAACCAGCCCAAGTTTTCATTCAGAATTCGACTCTCAATGTAAGTTATTCCGATGTCCAAGATGGACAATCAAAAATTACTTCCGAAAATAGTACACTGAATTGGCTTGACGGCAATATTGATGCAGATCCTCTGGTTGTTGATCAAGTAAACGGGGATTGCCATTTGTCGTCTAATAGCCCATGCATCAATGCAGGAACAGCTACGAACGCTCCAACAACGGATATTGAAGGCAACAATAGAATCCTATCACCGGACATTGGCGCTTATGAATTTGTGTCTCTAAATGAGCTAATTGTCAAACCCGTTCCTATCGATTTTGGCTTCTTTTTTGTTAATCAACTAGCTCAAATAGACATTGAACTTGCTAATTATGGAGCGAATGATATTTTAGTCACAGATATCACTAGTACATGTGGGCGTAAGTTCTTAACCTCCCTTTGTTTGAGTGGATATGTGGACGATAAAGAGCGCTGGGGCATTGGGGAGATGGGGCAAAAGCTCCAATGTTCTCTTTTGCTCCAACGCTCCAACGCTCCAATGCTCTCTTTTACTCGCCTACTCCCCTAAATCGAGAGATGGGTCAAAAATTTGCGCGCTCGTGTACTAGTGATCTCGGAACAAATCTGCAGATTTCTGATACGTCGTTCACAGTTAGGTCTGGAGGGATTCCATATGTAATTACGTTGACACTTACGGTACCCACCATGGGTCAGATTAGTAGCACATTGACAATTTATAGCAGTGCTTCGAATTCGCCGATGATGGTTAATATCATTGGCACAGCTTCTGAAAGCACTGGATTGCAGGTATCAGCAGGGGAGGACTACATCATTTCAGGAAATAGCACTGGCATTCGCAACGTTGTGATTGGCAGCAGGCCGACCGCAAGTGGCGGAGCTCCGCCTTATACCTACCAATGGGAGCCTGCAACAGGGTTATCCGCCAGCAATGTATCTAATCCCATTGCATCACCAGATGTGACGACTACCTACAAAGTCACAGTGACCGATAGTTTGGGGACTATTGTTTTTGACTCCGTGACGGTGACTGTTGCTCAACCGATTAAGGTGGATGCCGGCGCTCCTTCTAAGGTTCCAATTGGGACCCCAGTTTCGATAGGTGGAGCCCCTACGGCGACGGGTGGACTTTCTCCCTATACTTACCGCTGGGCTCCTACCATAGGACTGGATGATCCGACGGTAGCGAATCCCATCTGTGTGCCTACCTCCGCGGATCAATTTACCTATACTGTAACAGTCTCTGATGCTCTGGGTGCTATAGCGTCTGACAGTGTCGTAATCCAAGCAACTCGTTTAGATGGAGCTAATATATATGTAGATGTGACGAATACATCAGGAGTGGAAGATGGTAGCCAAAACCATCCCTATAACACTATTCAAGAGGGGCTTGATGCAGCTGATAATGGGGATACTGTCGTTGTCGCTGACGGTAATTACTCAGGTACCGGGAATAAAAATTTAGATTTCAAGGGAAAAGCTATCTACCTGAAATCTAAAAACGGTCCCGAAAGCTGTGTTATTGATTGTGAACACAATGGACGTGGATTCTATTTCCATAGTGGAGAAGGTCATGATTCGGTGGTGCATGGATTCACAATTCAGCGCGGAGCGGGTTGGGAAAGTACACTTAGTGGCGCTGCTATCTGTTGTAGCGGCGCATCCCCTACCATTATCGGTAACATCATGCAAAATGCTGTTAGCAACGATGACCCGTATTTGCAATACTATGTGACACATGGAGGAGGAGTCTACTGTTCCTCATCTTCGGCGATTATTCAAGGAAATATCATCTGTAACAACCAAGCGGGTGGTTCTGGCGGTGGAATCTATTGTTCAAGTGGTTCTCCTATTATCATAGAAAATACCATATCCAATAATCGATCAATAGACTGGCCTGGAGGCGGAATCTATTGCAGTGGTGTTACGGATGTTTTGATTGCAAATAATAAGATTAGCTCAAACCAGACAGTACCAGCTCCTGATTGCCCGGGAGATTATGTGATTGGTGGTGGCGGCGGTATTTGCATCGAAAATGGAACAGGAACGGTTGTTAACAATGTTATTGATAACAACAGAGTTGAAGGTTATGGTGGAGGTATTAGCGTTATAGGAACTCAGGATCTATTGATTGAAAGAAATCACATTCATCATAACCGGGCTCAACATAGTAAACGAGGAGAAGGTGGTGGTGGTGCCATTGTTAACGGACAAGTGAGATTTATGAACAATCTTATTGAGAGTAACAGTGCTACATCTGGGGGTGCAGGAGTTTGGATTAATCAAAATTCTACGGTATCTTTTATGAATAATACAATCTCTAATCCGAGTGGTATAGTATGTCAAAATAGATTTAATAGGGGAATAACTGTTACTATTCAAAATTCGATTCTTTGGGGAAATGCAGACCCAATTTCATTAATCGAAGATTCTGATC
>CAZRLY010000045.1:0-24882 GCA_964601015.1 uncultured bacterium | reverse complement strand
GACGACTTTAAACGCCTTAAAAGCGGAACAGATTTATGGAACAAACCACTAAGTGCTTAGTCTGGTCAACTAACAGCATTCAAGCTGCCGTTCGGAGCGAAGCGGAGAGGCTTCATCCGATTTATGCGTGCAGTAGTTGACGTCTACTTATCTTCTCGGTTTCTCGCTTCCTCGCCTTCACATAATTATCGAAAAAACTCATCTATTTTTTGTTCCTCTTCGTCCCAGCGGGCAAGTTGTTCACGTCTACTCCTTCGCCGTCTGATGTATGCCCAAACGACGATGAAAGAAATTATTCCCCAAAGCAAAACCGAACTGGATAAAATTGAAAACCACTGATAGTGTCGTTCCAGATATTGCATCCACAGCGACTGGAATTTTGTTACATTGATACCAATGGCGAGTTTAAAGGACTCATCCATATTCTCCCCCGACGCCAATAGGTCAATTATCATGCGGAGTTTCTCATATCCGTGTTCCATGACGATGAAGGAAACAGCGTTAAAGCTCTCGGCGTAAGCCAGTTGCGCGCGGCTTGCTTTCCGGGGAAATCGGGTGGTAAGTTGGTTGAGCGGGATGATTGAATTTCTCAATACATTTCCGAGCAGAATCCAATCTCTCCCATAAGTCCACTCATAAGATTCGTACATTGCAATCCCCTCATGGAACCATAAAGGCACTGCCTCCACATTATCCTTCAGTCGGTATCCGAAGATGACGTGTACTATCTCATGGTGTAGAACTCGCGCTAATTCCAATTTGCGCCCTTCAATGAAACTCGGTTCTCTAAGAAGTATCCTTCGCAAACGCGCATACGCGGCACCCACAGCCCAATCCTGTATGGGCGCGCCAGCAGCCACTCTAAATTGTTTTTGAGAGAAAATCCAGATTTCGATTTTCCCTTCTATAGAACCCAACCGTTTCGTGACATCAGCGTAAAACCTTTCGCCCAGATGCAAAATCATTTTCGCTTGACTGCGGTTGCCCTCAAAATGGACGATAAAATGCTCGCTTTCTTCGATTGACCAGTCATCCGCTTGTGCGAAGCCCGATAGAAAAACAATAATTAGTATACTGAGATGCAAAGCGAATTTGTATGATATTTGAGACAATTTTTGGGGAATTTTTGTGAAGTTGTTTATCATAAAGGCTGTATCGCAAGCATATATTTTACCATTTCAGACGCTTTTTTGCAACCTCCTGATTAATGCTGAATATTACTTATTATGAAATTGACCCAACAAAACCAATAGTCATACGACAAACTGCACGATTTAGGGCATCTTCCCGTCAGCGATGAACGATTTGGTGCATACGAATACCGACAAGCGACGTAATGTCGCTAATTTCCCTCCGGCATAAAATGTGCATACGCGAAACGGTAGCTCATTTTTTCAATAAACCAGGAGGTAGATTGTGAAAGGAAATACATTTTGGACTATTCTGGCGTTTATTGTACTTGCTTTTTGCGCTTGTTATAGCAAGACAAAACTTGAATCGCAACGTGAAGAAAAAATGGTGTTTTTGATTCAGTACGTGCAAACAAAAACAGCAGAACAACTTGCATCAGGCAAACTCAAATATCCAAAGCAAGAAGGCATCATGTTTCCGCAAGAGATTAACACAAACGCTAAACCGTCTGCTACCTTCTACCCGCCTCTGACATTGTGCGATGCGGTAGTCGAATTAGGAAGGATAGGCGATGAACGGGCGATACCAACGCTTGCCAAATTGCGCGGTATTGATGAGCCGTATAAAATAAAATTTGAAGCGAGGAAAGCTATAGAGCAAATAGAAGAGCGGACGCTTGCAGAAAGGCAGGACGCATCCTACAAATTGCCGGTGGATGAGAAGAGAATCGAAAAATATTACGATGAACACAAATGGGAATTTCTACTCCCCGAAAAGGTGAAGGTTAAAGATATTGTCCCGCCCTCACAGGAAGAGGGCGAGCAAATCCTTGCGAGGTTGAATGCGGGGATGAGTTTGGACGATGTAGCCAAAGAAAATTCGCTTGAAATTCAGACGCCCGGCTATTTTGCCAGGGGGAGAATGGCGAAGGAATACGAGAATGCGGCTTTTGAATTAACTGAGGGCGGACACAGCAACGTTATAAAATTGCGTGATGGAATGTATCGTATCTTAGAATATGTGGATAGAATACCCGCGAAGCAGTTATCGCTTGAAGAAGCCCGCGAGCGGATTTACTACAAACTACTGATGGAACTTGGAGAGAATTTGTCAGCAAAAGAGGAGAAATACGACAGGGTTCGGCATGGAACAGAGGTTTCTGAGGAAACAAAGATGGCATACAGATGGTTGCGGGAACTACATCTGCGCGGAGATTATGATGAAGTTGTCAAACTTGCGAAGGAGATACGCAAATCTCCCGAACGTTTTCCGCGCGGCACTTATGAGCAAGCGGGGTTGTTAATCGGTAAATGCTGCGAAGAATTGGGACAATACAAAAAAGCCATTGAAGCCTACACGCGTATGCGTCCTACGGGCTGTTGCGGCACAACGGCAACACCACGGCGATTGAAGAAAAACATCGGACTTGGCAGATGTTTTGAAGCCATTGGTAATTATGAACAGGCGATACGACACTACGTTGCGGCAATATCTGCTGGTTTCGCAGGTACTTTGTCTTACAAGGATAAACACCCAGCGGAACGTGGTTTATCTCGGCTCGGCGTGAACCTGACGAGATTATACATGGGGATGGTTTGGGTACATTTGGATGCCGCTCTTGCTGGCTTGAGCAGGTTGGGTAGCGACGAGGCTGCGTTGCTGCTGATTGAATTGTATCAACGAAAGGACATCAGCAATTTCACCAAAGCGGATGTAATCTTCGTCCTTGGCATGATAGGGTATAAAAACAGGGAAAAGAGAGGTTGGCCAAGTTGCTGGGGCGAACCAATGGAACACAACCTCAAACCCGAAACCAGGGAGAAAATAAAGAAAACACTTCTTGAAGCCTCAAAACACGAATCAGTGCGTGTGCGATTGAATGTTGTGTACGCTTTGGATTATATCGGCGATGCGTCAGTCACGCCGCGGTTGAAAGAGATGCTCAAGGACGAAGATGCTGAAGTAAGGGAATCCACTGAAGCTGCACTACGAAACTGAGTCATCAAGTCTTCTATTTCGTGTCATTCGTGTTCTAATCTTTTTTGTTTTGGGTGCAACGGAGAAAATCATCATGTTCTGAGTTAATGACGCAATTACTTTAACTCTTCGCTACACCCAAAACGAAAACCCAAATTCTTATCCCGAATTCACGTTAGGTAATTTTCAGTATTAAAGTTTATGTTCCGGGTAGCATTGGTCCCTGACCGATTCAGCATTCTTTTAACTCCTCAAGGATGCTTGAAACCATCTCCATTGTTTCGACAGGATAGCGTCCCACTGCGGTTTCCTGGGATAATAACATCCCTGTAGCGCCATCTAAGAAGGCGTTGGCCACATCCATCACTTCGGCGCGGGAAGGCACACATCGCTGGCACATCGAATCCATAAAACCCGTTGCTACTATCACTGGCTTTCCCAAAGAACGACATTCTGAAATTATCCGTTTCTGCAATAGCGGGAGTTTCGCGAAGGAAACTTCAAGTGCCATATCCCCCCGCGCTACCATCACTGCATCCGAGACTTCTATGATATCCCTGAGATTTTCAATAGCGGCTCTCGTCTCAATCTTCGACATCACCAACGGCATACGTTCAGGATTTTGCTTCCGTAGCCACTCCTTCAACTCAATTATATCACGAGCATTTTTGACAAAGGAGAGCGCTACCCATTCCACCTGGTGCTGAAAGCAAAACGCCAAATCTTCCTTATCCTTTTCTGTGAGTGCCTTAGCGGGCAAGTCGGTCATTGGCAGATTTATACCCTTTTCCGATTTAACTATCCCACCATGTTTGACCTTACACATTGTTGAAACCCCGCATACTTCCTTCACTTCAAGCTGAACGATGCCATTGTTTATTAAGACTAAATCTCCCACCTTGACGTGCTGGTGAATTTCGACCACGAGCGGTATGTAAGGGCTGTTTCCTTTGAAGTCTGGAACCACCGTTTGTGGTACTAAAGCGACGGTTTGCCCTTTGGAAAGTTTGACGTACCCTCTGCCGACACGGAGTTTCGTACCTTGTAAGTCTTGTAAAATAGGAACAGAGGTACCCAATTGGGCGCATGCTTCTCTGACAAAGGAAACCGTGCGCTCGTGAACGGAACGAGTGTCATGCACAAAGGATAGCCGAGCCATTGTCATCCCCGACTGTATCAGCTTTTTTATCACCGCCAAATCTCTTGAAGATGGACCAATTGTGGCAATTATCTGAAATTTCGACATTTTATATACCGTTCTTATCACATCAATTTTTTGAGCGCATCCATTCTTACCGTCGGGAGGTTATGGCATCAATTGTGTTCCGTCCCACCCTTGCGCAACAAATACCTCTCGCTTACGTTCTTGAGTATCACACGCCCTAAGTCTAAGTCGTATCGTTCGATGACAGGACGTACTACTACGCCCTCTCTCATGTGTAGCCCCTTCCCTGACACGGTTTCGTTGCCATCAGTTAGCTCAATTATCTTGCTCTTATTGAAGGGGCCGCGATACAGGACAGGCACACGTTGTAAGCCCAACGCAACACACCATGCATCAAGTTGGGCATCATTTAAGAAGTTGCCTTTGCCGACAGCAACATCGAATACACGATAACTTAGCTTATTTGGCTCGCATCCGTACTGCAAATCTTGTATGCGGTGTCCAAAAACTTCGCCAAATATAAACACGGGTTTATCCTCGGCCATTACTTCGTTACTGGCAAACTTGTCATACAATTCATGTTGCTTGGCTGCCCTCAGATATACGTTCTTCTCGTTGGCTTCGTTATGTTTGAACATCAGCCCTTGCGCGCCTAATCCCTTACTGCATACTGCAAATATGCCCTGATAATGGTTGTCATTCGCCATACTATCAGGAACGACGATGAAACCCATGAGCGTACCGTGTATCTTCTCCGTGACAACTACCTCTTCGCCTTCCTGTAGGACATCAGGATAACGCTTTATGTTCTCAATGTCATACTTGTGCGCCAACTCCGGAGCGGCGTTGTATACTTCACCTTTCATGTGAACAGGTATAGGAGGCTCATACTTGACAATGCCTAAGAAATTGGTAAGGTCAATTCCTTCAAAGACTTCTATTCGTTCTCCTCTATCATTGGTTAGAAAGTATGCGTAATTCATCTAACTTCTCCTTGAATATTGCACTCAGTTCCTCATTGGAACGTCCGGCGCGGAATTGCTGTAAATTGTCGTAGCACATTATTTTGCGTAGCCGCCTGCTAAGTGTCACTTTACAGACACCATGCTCAGTAGCAATAATTTCCAATTGCAATCTTGGCGATTCAACAAGTCGCTCCAATACGACAACCATATTGATATGCCTGTAGAACGGATTGTTCTCACCTTGATTCTGAATTCTTTTTTTAGCCTTCACCTCTTGCGCTTTAGCAAACCCCATTATCTCTTCATACGATTTATTTTTACGAGCCGTTGATATCCTTGCCCTTGCTTCAGGCGAATGCGTTCTTCCATACATTGGGTGTTCTTCACCACTGAACGAGGTAAGTGGCGGCTTTATACCACGTTCCTTATTCGTCTGGCTAATCTTTCGCTTGTGTTCATCACTCAGAGGTACGCGCTTACGTCCAGTCATGGTTTCGGCGAATTTGCGACGTTGTTCATCAGTCCAACGCCTTGCAGTGTATTTGGCACGAATAGCCTCCCTGTTGGGATGCAGAGTAAAAGTATCGCCGCCGCCACCGCCTTTTGTCATGTTATATCCTTTCTCAGTATCTGTGGTATCTAAATGAGCAATCCAAAATTGTTCTCTATCATCAGCACTATCTAAGTGGCACTCCTCTATCATCTCTATAGCAAAGTTCTCTATACCATACTTGCGCATTGCATCGTAGAGTCGCCTATTTGTTCCGCGCTTAACGTGTTTCAAATGAGTTAGCCAGCGCGAATACATATCCATTGTCTTGCCGATGTATAACTTCCCATTAGTTAAATTCTCAATCTTATAGATAACTATATCGGTATTCATCTCAATTCAACTTTCTCAAGTTGTAATACAAGTCCTTGTGATACAATGCCGCGAATACGCGCAACCTTGACGCGATTGCCAGCCTTACCAGCCAGCTTGCCTTTACCTTTCTCCTCGTCCCATAGTTTCATCTTCCTTAGTATCCACTCAGGTACGATAGATGCTTCGGGTATATAGGCTGCTAAGTCGCCATTAACAAAGTCGCCCTTCTTGACGATGGACATATAGTCTCCTATGCGGGCTATCTCTATCCTGTCAGCGTTCGGGTGCGGTTCAATTGTTACAGGCAATACTTCTACTTTGAAGTCACTCATTGTCATCCCTCCATTAAACATTATTATAACATTATAAATAGATTACTGTCAAGTAGGTGGGCGGAAATTCCCCACGCACTGTTTAGATATTAAAATTTTGTCATGGGGTACCTCTGTTTTGACTTGATTTTTATAGTTAATGATGTTATCTTGAGCAAATCATCATACTTTCCAAATAAAAAAAGGAGACATCAATGCTCAATTCCAAACGTCCAAACATACTCTTTCTGCTAACTGACCACACTAACGCTCAAGCGTTGGCACCGGGAAGTCAATGTTTAACACCCAATCTTGATGCACTGGCCGCTCAGGGCATACGCTTCGGACGGTGTTATACGCCCAACGCAATCTGTTCGCCAGCGCGGGCTTCGCTTATGACCGGTGTGTTTCCCTCCACCCACGGCATGTGGGACTGTACCCATACACAACGCCCTGAGTGGGTTGACGTGCCGGTTGAACGGTTTACATATTTTTCACATATCCTTGCCGACGCGGGTTATCGAAATGGTTACTTCGGCAAATGGCATGTGGAGCAAAGCAATAAACTGGAAAATTTCGGATGGCACGAATACAATCACAGGAGTGGGAGCGTACGCAGAAAGCCAATTGAGGGCAGTCAGGTTATCGTGCCTAAGGAGGGGTATCGAGACTACGTCCTGGCTGGGGTTAGCGAAGACAACGACCAACTGACTCATCCTGCCTTCGACGAGGGCATCGACTTCATTCGACGGCATGTAACCAATCAGTCCAACAGCACGCAGCCCCAGCCTTTCTGCTGCTTCGTCTCAACTTCGGAACCGCATGACCGGTATGTGCCGTCCAAACGGTTCTTTGATATGTACGATGTGGACAGCATCCGGACAAGTCCTACGTTGCGTGATGAGCCGCACGACAAACCCGAAATTATCCGACGAATGCGGGAAGTGTGGGAATCCCTCACGGACGCTGACTGGCGACAAATAACAGCAGCTTACTGGGCGGTTATCACATTCATCGACAGTGAAGTAGGGCGGATTATCGATGTCCTCAAGGAAACCAACCAGTACGACAATACGATTATCGTTTTTACAAGTGACCACGGCGATATGCTCGGCGGCCACGGGCTTGCCACCAAAGGGGTAGGTACTTCCTATGAAGAGGTTTACAATATTCCGTTGATTGTGCATATACCGGAAATGACCGAGGGACGCGAGGATAATACGACGCTGACGAGTCTGGTAGACATCGCCCCCTCCCTGCTTGACCTTTGTGGCGTAAATGCACTGGACGAAGCCCACGGCAAGAGCCTCCGCTCCGTATTCGAAGGCACGGCAAACCCGGAGGACTGGCGAGATGCGTATGCCGAGTTTTTTGGGCAGCGTTTTGTTTATACCCAACGGATTGTGTGGCATGGCAACTGGAAATATGTGTTCAGTCCTGGCGGCATCGACGAACTTTATAACCTTGCTGTTGACCCAAACGAGCGAGTCAATCTGGCTGTTGACCCAAATTACCGCGAGATACTAATCGAGATGACTAAGGGGATGTGGCGTAAAATGAAGGCAATCGGGGATGAATCACTTTTCAACACGCACTACGCTACACTGCGAACCGCTCCGATTGGGCCGGAGGCAATTGGTGATGTATAGCCCGTGCTGGAGTTAAAAAAGAAAACGGGAAAACGAGACAAGGCGCGAATAAAATTTTTGTTGAACTAAATGAGAAAATATGTTAAACTTCAGATTGAACCAGAAAACGGCAGCCCCCAATTCGTAAATACGCTCCATCTTGTGGAGGGTAAGAAAGGAGAAATATATGCCCAAGATAACTTTTATGGGAGCCGGCGGTTTCAATTTTCCCGCACGGATTACCTTTGACATTCTATCTTTTCCAGAACTTCAGGACTCTACTATTTCCCTGATGGACATCAATGAAGAGAACCTGGCTCGCACGGAACGACTGCTAAGAAGAGCGATTGACCGGCTCAAACTACCGGCGACGCTGGAGGCTACCACTGACCGACGCGAGGCTCTTGATGGCGCAGACTACGTCATCGTGGTTTGGCAAGTCGGTGGTATTGATGCTTATACCTTTGATGTTGAAATTCCACGTAAATACGGCATTGACCAGTGTGTGGGCGATACTCTCGGGCCAGGCGGCGTGTTCCGTGGCGCGCGGTCAATTTTGGCGTATCTGGAAGTCTGCGCGGATATGAAGGAACTATGTCCTGACGCGCTCATGATAAACTACGCCAACCCAATGTCCATCAACTGCTGGAGTGTAGCCAACACGGGCATTAAATGTGTGGGACTGTGCCACAGTGTGCAGGGAACTTCTCGGATGCTCGCCTCGCATTTGGGAATACCCTACGAGGAAGTATCCTTCAAATGCTACGGCATCAATCACCAGGCGTGGTTCACCGAATTTTATCACAACGGGAAAGATATCTACCCCGAACTTCGACGCATCATGGACGAGCGGTTTCCATCCCCCGGCACAGGTGTTGGGCTTGAGAGCGATTACGCAGTCGAACACGGCGACGTTTACCATCAGGAGAAGGTACGCACTGAAATAATGCGGACTTTCGGCTACTTCCAGACTGAGTCCAGCCACCACGGAAGCGAATATGTGATGTGGTTCAGGAAGAACAAGGAGATGGTGGAAAACTACATTAAGAATCGGTGGGACTACTACCAAATCTGCCTCCACCACGATTTTGAACGTCAGGAACAATGGATAGAAAACGTATCTACTCCACTCAAATGTTCCGAGGAATACGGGGCGAAAATAATCCACTCCATGGAGACAGATGAAAAACGAGTTATCTACGGCAACGTACCTAACTATGGGCCTCCGGGTACTCCACCAAATACTCCTGCGGCGCATTTGATTCCGAACCTGCCGCAGAACTGCATCGTTGAGGTAGCCTGCTTAGTTGACCGCAACGGGATTCAGCCCACCGCTCCCGGTCAGTTGCCGTCCGGTTGCGCCGCCATTAACCGCATGTCCATTAACGTGCAGGAACTGGCTGTCCACGCTGGTATGACCGGGGACAGGGAACTTCTGTATCAGGCTATTGCTCTTGACCCATTTACGGGCGCACAATTGCCTTTACCACGTATCAGAGAGATGGTGGATGAAATGCTCGAAGCTGAAAGCAGATGGCTGCCTCAATTTAACTAATACATGTGTTCAGAAGCTCTTACCCCCCCTTGGTATTAGGGGGCATGGGGTAACCAACCCCGATACCCCATGCCCTTTTTTCCCCCAATACCCCAATACCAAAAAGCTCTGTACACTGAGAGATGAAAGGTCAAAAACTTTCGCTCCGCTGTACTAATCTTCACTTCCTCCGCAGAAGTCATGAATGCAATGACTATTGAATATTGTCTAAAAACCCTGCTTCTTTCCAATCAACAATCTTCACTCCAAACAATCTTCACTCTTCAATCATCAATTTTCAATTGTTTAAATTCTTTATCCTTAGAATTCCTGAGTTCTTACAAAATTTTGGTGATTTTTAGGTTGGCAATAAATGATTTTTGTGATATAATAATGGGTTCTGAAATGAATTTTGTCAAAAACACAAACATTATTACTGGAAATTTTTTTTATGAAACGAAGAGACATCATCATACTAATTTCTGCAATTCTTTCACTGACTGTGTTAGTCGGTGGATACTTCTTCCTGCAATCGCAATTTTTGCTAAACAAGATACGCACTGTTTTAGAATACCAGATTAGCAAACAAATCAACCACGATGTTAAGATACGGAAACTTTCCGGGAATGTGTTATTATCGTTAGTCGCTGAAGATGTTGCAATTTGGGATAAAACGGCGGATAGAGCGATTATTGCTGCTAATAGGATAGATTTTGACCACAAATTCTGGGGGTTATTGCGCGGGAAATTTTTGGTGAACGAATTATCTTTTAAGAGACTTCTGGTAAATGCTGAATTGGACGAAGATGGCGAGTTAAATCTGAATGCCCTCATTCCTGAGCGGGAAAACACGCCAGCACCTTCTGAAGAGTCGTCGCTCTTTAATTTCGTCGGTATGGAGAACATCAAGGTTAGGGACGGAGAACTGAACTATGTTGATAAAAAGGCGGGTGCAAATTTAAAAATTAAAGGTTTTAGCGTTACATTGAGTGGACCAATTGATGCTTGGAATCACACGGGTGAGTTGTATTTCGACGATGGAAACATTGAAGTAAACAGTGCTGGGAAGAAAATAGATGTGCCGATATATGTGCCAGGTGAGCAACCTCTTATATTTCATTTGTTACGAGATAAGGGGGAGATTAAACAGCTCAGGGTGAATATGGGGCATTCTTCTTGGGTAGAAGCTACGGCGACTGCTGGGATGGATGGTTCGTCTTTAGATGCGCAGATAACATCAGAACTCCACCTTAAGGACGTTGAGAGTTTTCTACCTCCGCACGAATATGTCGATGGAGTGGCTACCATTTCCATTAACGCTAATGGCACTTTATCCGACATCGCAGGTGACTTCGACTTGAAGTTGCCAGTTTCCCGTTTAAACAACCTTAAAGTTGAAGGTTTACATATAAGGGCGCGCTTTAGCCAGGATACATTTGAAATAACGGATATTTCAGGAAAGATTGCCTCTGGTTCGCTGTCTGGCAAAGCTAAGGTTGAACTCGTCAATGGGGAGATTAACTATGAAAGTGAAGTTAAGTTGAATTCCCTCAGTGTTGAGCAATTGCTTGCTATGTTGGGAAGGCGGGAAAACGAGAAAACGGGAAAACGAGAAAACGGGAAAACGAGAAAACGAGACATGAATTGGAATTTGTCTTCATCCAAAACTGGGAAAGGCTTGTCCTCCCCAAATAGAGATGAAAACCTAAAATTTGCTAACTCCGAGTTAAAGGAGGAACCCTCGCCAATTCGTCATTCAAAACTGGATTGTGACTTCAGCGTCAAAGGACACGGCTCAGATTTGGCGAACCTCGAATCTAAAGGCAGGGTTAAACTTTCGCAAGGAGAATTAAACGATGTGCCATTTCAGGCGTTTTCTGCCGATTATGAATTAAAAAACGATGCCATTGCAGTTAATGCTAACCTTGATGGTACAACTGCTTCCTTAACGGGGAATCTGGGTTTGGCTGGACAAATTGACCTGCTTTTGGGTATAACAGAAGTTGACTTGGCAAAACTTTCGGCTGTGTTGGGTTTGCCACAACTATCCGGGAGTGGAAGGGCGAAGGCAAATATTACCGGCAGCGGGCTGGTCGAAAGTGGAAAGCGTAGTGAACGCCCTCTGTCCCGTTCAAGCCCTCTGTCTCGTTCAAGCTCTCTGTCCCGTTCAGAAGGCGAAAAGGAACCCATTTCAATCAACGCTGATTTTGAAGCGGATGTCGCATACAAGGACGTCCCCATTGGGAAGGTTGTGGGGCGGGTAAACTACGCGAAGGATAAAGTGACTCTGGAAAGAATCTCTCTGAGTAACAAAACGACCAACTGTTCCCTCACAGGAGATGTAACGCTAACGCCTGCGCCGGTTGTTGACATGAAAATAGCGTTACAACCGCTCCTGCTGGATAGTTATATGGCGTTGTTGGGAGATTCTATCCCTTTAGCCGGTTTGGTAGCAGGGGAAATATCCGTTCATGGAAAACTGGACAAACTAAATGGAAAGGCTTCCCTGACAATCACACAGGGCAATGCTTGGGGGGTACGACTTGCCCCGTTTGTAGTGTCGTTAAATTTAGAGGACAACGCAATTCGCATTCCTGAGTTATCCATTTCTAGCAACGGCGATAACGTCCATCTTTCCCTCTTCCTTGCTCCAAACGGCGATTACGATTTCAAATTGACTGCGGAGCAACTTTCTTTAGCTAAATTGGCAGGGATTTACAAGTTGAATCAACTGCTAAAAGGTTTTTGCGATTTAAACGCCAGCGGCAAAGGCAATATCGCAAACCCCTCCGCCCTCATAAAATTGAGATTGGATAAAATTCGTTACGCCACACAAGAGATTGGCGAAATCACCTTGAACGGGAAATTTCAAAACCAAATTCTTGAATTCGATGGGGTTGGATTGTCTAACGCTTGCCAGATAACTGGAGTGCTCAGAAATCTAAAGGGCGGCAATGTTGTTTCTCTGCCCTACGAAATAACGCTCAAACTAAGCAATTGGGATGTGAACCCTCTTCTTGGTATTGCCAATTTACGGGATACCATTAACGGGAACGTAGACGGCATAATTCAACTCTCCGGCGATGTTTTCTCCCCGTTAGATTCGACAGGCAGGATAACCTTGCACAAGCTGTCGCTAAACACACAACACTACAAACTTTTCACCCCTAGGCCCATTGAGATAACCTATTTTAATCAGACAGCTTATGTGAAGGGCTTTGAATTAGTCTCAGTAGAGCAAACTGACAACTTGAAAGTAGAACAAGCTGCCAGCTTGTTTAAAGACTCGTATGTTATCAAGATGTTCGGAAGTATCAGCCAAAGAAAGTTGGATTTTACTGTGGCTTCTGAAAAATTTGACCTGGCGATTCTCAATGATTTACTGATTCCTTCCACCTTCCGAGGTGTGGGGAGCTATGAATTGCAGATTAAAAATACGCCAGAAAATCCGATAATCACGCTTACCTGGGAACTGCCAGAGCTTACCATATCCCACCCTGTTCAGCCCATCTCATTGACGAACGCAAACGGATTCCTTTCGTATAAGGACAAACTTTTACACGTTGACAGGGCAGATTTTCAGATTTATGACAATTTTGTGCGGGTAATGGGGGATATTCCAATTGACCTGACTTTTGTTCCGATGCCGATTGAAGCACGTGTTCCAGACGGTCAAATAAACCTCCATCTCATATCCAATAACTTTCTTCTGGACAACCTACCCCAATACTCTCCCAACGTTTCTTCAATTACAGGCGGAGTAAAGATAGTAACTACTGTGTCGGGCAATATTTTGCAACCAAAATTGGCGGGTACGGTAGTCCTTAACGGCGTTGGTTTAACATCCCCCCGTCTTCCGCAGCCCATTAGGAATCTCGCTGGATTGCTTCAGTTTCAGGCGCAGTTGGCACCCACAAACAGCTTTTCCCGTAGCGGTACAGAGAAAGAACCTTATCTGGCAGTCCTTGATTTGAGGAGATTGGAGTGGGAAATCGGTGAAGGCGATTATATGGCTTTTGGCAGTCTGAAATTTCCTTCAATCCAGGCAAGTATGCCTACGAGGCACCGCGAATATTCTGGATTATTTTCAAATAAGTTTGGCGACGCGCTCTCCGGGGTAAATGCGAGTTTATCGCAACCTGCGTTCAGCTTTACCATTTTGGCTGATAATATGGATTTAGGTTCTCCCGTCAAATTTCTCATAAACGACCAAAATCTCCCCTTTGACGGCAACGCTTCGCTGTTTATGCAGTTAAATGGCAAAAGTGCAAAACCAACTGACCTGATTGCGCAGATTATCATAGATGATATGTCCCTACGAACAGGCTTTTCAAAAGTTCGTGAACTCAGAAACTCAGGGAAAATACTGCTAAGTTTGAAAGATGGGCGTTGTCAAATTGACTCCTTCCGACTGTCTGAAGAAACCGCGAAGCAGGAAACTTCCCACTTCCAGATACGGGGAGATGTTGATATTGACGAGAACGTTGATGTACACATTGAATCCGATAGATTTGACCTTATGG
This sequence comes from uncultured bacterium, assembly GCA_964601015.1. Lineage (GTDB taxonomy): Bacteria > Poribacteria > WGA-4E > DTYX01 > CAZRLY01 > CAZRLY01. The sequence goes on along the minus strand of CAZRLY010000045.1, from coordinate 10,783 downwards.
TGATATATCCTTTTCTGAAACCGTTCATTCACATTACCTCCTCTCCGCGCCCCTTGAGCGGATTTGCCTCCTTTGATGTCAAGGTGAAAGGCACCGTGAAGAAGCCGATTATTGATTCGACGTGGGAACTCCTTGAAGTTGGAATGCAAGAGACTAAAATAGAGGAGGTAGTTGGAAAAGCTAATTACCATGATGAGGTGTTGTATCTCGAACGAATTCTGGTCAAAGGTTTTGGCAACGAATTGACGATAAAAGGCAGGATGCCCTTGAATTTGGCGTTAGTACCTGTAGAAGAACGTTTTTTAGATGAACCTGTTGATATAGACATAAACGGCAGAAACATTGATTTCGCTTTTATTACCTCCTTGAGCAAACAGTTGGAAAAAGCTAAGGGGTATGCGGACATAGAACTTCAAATTCGCGGCACATCAGCCAAACCTCATCTTGAGGGTGCCGTCCTGATAAAAGACGGCAGTATGAGTTTTTTCAATTTTGATGTTCCCATAAATTTAGATGACATCTTATTGACAGCCAGCAAAGGGAATATTCAAATCAACGCATTTGATTTTAAAATAGGCAAAGGCAGGTGCAGCACAAAGGCACATCTTGAGATGGATGGACTTTTGCCTGACAAACTGGTATTGGACAGATTCACAGCGGATAACATTCAAATTGCAGACTTCGCCCGAAACTTTTTAAGAGGTGAGCTTGCTCGCAACATTTCAGGGGATGTCAGCGTGAATACGAAAGACATACAGGTCAATTTGAAAGAATTATTGGCGATTAGGGAAGCAGATGAGAGCGAGCGAGAGCGCGTTCCCCGAAATTCTAATCCTTTCGCTGTCCTCCGGTGCGTGTCTGGAGAACTGATAATAAAAAAAGATATGCTTCTGTCACTTGCCGGACATGACATTCAACCCACTAAGGAGATATACATTACCTTAGAAGAACGGACTTTGGGTTGTTCCTTTGAGCTTAAAGAAAGCAATCTGAAAGGTAAATACGATGAATACGAGCCTTTCTACATCAAAGCCGGTGCTCATTGGCAACTTGGCGACAAGTTGTTGTTTGACTTGGATGGGTATGTGGACGTAAGGATGATAGAAGAATTTATGTCCAAAAACGAGCGGAAAGGCTTTCCTTATGATGTGAAAGGAAAATTCCATTATGAATTGGCATTGCGTGGCGTGGAAGATAACCCCAAGATGACTTTCAACTGGAATACTGAAAACTTGGCAATTGAGCGAGCATACGTGGATACGTTCGTAGGAACGATAAAATACGAAAATCAAGCGCTCCGTATTGAGAAAGTTGAAGCAGCGATAGGTAATAACTACGTTCGACTTACAGGTGTTATCCCCCTTGGAGTATCCCTGTTAGAAATGCGAGGCAGATTTCTTGATAAAGATTCAAAACTCACCCTTGACGCTCAACTCGAAAACTTGAAATTTCTCCCTTTAATAGACAGCAATTATACAGATGCCCAAGGCAAGGGGAGTTTGCACATAACCGCCGGCGGAGACATCAGGGCACCTGATTTTGCAGGTTCTGTCGAAATCAAGAATATCAACCTGAAAGTGCTCTACCCTAACCTTGAATTCAGGAAAACGAACATCCAGCTTTCTTTAGACAATAACCGGAATGACCGAATTAAAGTTGACAAATTTTCGGGCATGCTCAATGGTGGGACTTACGAAATAGACGGGTATGTGGGTTTGTCGAAATACATGCCCAATGAACTGAATCTTCGCGGCAACTGGTCAGAATGTACCTTCTCCGAAATTAACTTGTATAAGGTCAAATGTTCCGGAGGGGCAGAGCTAACCGGTCAGTTAAACATGCCCCATCTTGCTGGAAAGGTAGATATTATCAGGGGGGAATATAAACAACATTGGAGGCAGTTGGTAAGGGAGATGCTTAAAAGCGACATAGATGTCAAAAACGACATCTATTTTGATTACCCTATCCTGCGCTACCTGGAAGTAGATTTCAACGTGCAAGCACCCAACAACCTCTGGTTGAACACGCCCGGTATGGCGATAATAGAAACGTGCGCTGATGGGAAATTATTGGGCTCGTTAAACAACCTTATATTTGTGGGACAAGTGGACATCCTGAAAGGGGACATCTGGTACTTCGAACACAAATTTACCGTAAAAAAAGGACGCGTCTACAATGATATACCACAAGGCAAATTTAATCCTCAATATGAAATACGCGCTGAAACTTCAGAAGGACAACCACTTGAAAATATTCCCCTCTCTGATAAAGGAACGAACAGAATCAAAACCAAAGATATCCGCGTTATAGTGCAGATGAAAGGGACTCTGGAAAAACCAGGCGAGCCCGGGCTGCGCGCGGAAGTCCTGCATAAAGCCCCAGATGAAAAATACGAATTGGATAGAGAACAAATTATTTCAATCTTAACAGTCGGAATTCCCGAAATCCGCAACCTCAACGGTTCAATTTCAGGTACCGCTTCAGAATTAATCAAAAAGAGAACCGAATGGTATTTATCCAGTATGTTCGCTGGCAAACTTGGGCTCCGTGAACTAAAATTTGACATAAGCCCGTCTGCCTTCGAAGAATCACGCGTTCTATTCACCAAAGAACTAACCCCAAGCTGGGCAATAACCTACTCATCTTCCCTGCAACTACACGAAGAACCACGAATCGAAGCCGAATACGAATTGCTCAAATCAGCAAACAAAAATATCTCCGTTGCAGGCGAACGAGATGAAAAAGGACAATTCGGCGTGGACTTGAAGTTTGAGTATAAGTTTAAGTGAGTGGATTGAAGATTGAAGATTGTTTGGATTGACGATTTAAACGCCTGGTGTGAATAATGGGAGGATTGGCAGGGCGAAATTTCGCCAAACTTCGACTGGGGAAAGTACGGTTAGACATCATCTGACAGGAGATTGAAATATGCGTAAAGTTATATTGTTTATCGTTTTATTATGCGTTTCCTCATCTTTCAGTCTGGGACAGGACGAACTTTCTTCGGTTGATGTTGTCGCCTATGAGGGAAGCGAAGGGAATATCGACGCCTTTCTCTGGGGCGACGACACACTGGTGGTTACTGCTACCAAACAGGCGGAACATCCCTTTGAAGTGCCTGCCACCGTCATTGTTATCACGGAAGAAATGATAAAGGAGCGCGGCTATCTTGACCTGAAGGATGTATTTTTTGACCTGCCCGGTTTTGATTTGAGCACTAACGTCTCTGGTGAATTTGCAACGTTGGTGGCTCAACGCGGGATTGGCGGGAACAACAAACTGGCTTTGTTGCTGAACGGCGAAGAGATTACCTCTCCTTCGGGGAAACCATTCCCTTATGGTAACAATGTGCCGCTATCAAACGCGAAAAAGATTGAGATTATCTACGGGCCAGCCTCCGCCCTGTATGGCCCCGACGCTTTTGGAGTAGTGAATATTATTACAAAGGAAGCAGATGAGATAAGCGGTATTGACGTTCAGCTTGCCAGTGGCACTGCTGGCACTTATGACGCATACCTCAACATCGGAAAGAAATTGAACGATGATGTGAGTTTTACCCTCTTTGGCAGGATGTACCATACGAATGGGCAAGACTTATCCGATGAATACGAAGAACTCAACTTCATCCGACAATACCCCAAAAAATCCCCTACCAAGCTCGTCAGAGCCGAATATGAGGCGCCAGTCAATGACAGGAATGTCCACGCAACCATTACCCTAAAAAATCTCACGTTAGGATACCACGAAAGTTATTACCAGGAACAGTTCTCCAAAGGGCTTATCCCAATGCAGTATGTATACAATAAGGAGGCATACTGGGGGCATAGTATCAAAAATTCATATCTGAAGCATACCTACACCACTGATAAATTTGATGTCATCTCACGCTTTTCCTATACTGTGTTTGAAATTGACCCAAAAATGACCTGGTACTATATCTTTCCGATTTCTGAAGGTAAACGTGATGAAGATAAACGTGATTCTGAAGCTCGTTGGTATACTACTGAAAAAGTTCATCAGTATGGCAAGACTAACAGTATTAAACTTGAGCTACAAGCTAATTATCGCCATTCGGAAAACTTAAACCTGACAGCAGGATTTGTGACTGAGGATATTACCGGTTTGCCTACCGGGAACGTTATTGGAGAGCCTTTTGATAGAAATACCCCGCTTTCGTTGAGTAATTATTACAATGACGAATATCCACAAGCCGCGCTCTCGTCCCAAAATTATGGGCTTTTTGGTCAGGCAAAATACCGTTTCTTAAAACACTGGTATGTAACAGCAGGAGCCAGATACGATTACAATACTATCTATCAAGGGACTTTTAACCCAAGAGCAGGATTGGTTTACAAAGGGAAAGATAGGTACTCCGTTAAACTCCTTTACGGTAGCGCTTTCATTGCGCCGTCGTATTTTCATCGGTATGAATGCTGGTTTGTTCCCGGCAAGGATTTTGGTCACATCCAGAATCCAGAGCTACAGCCGGAAACAATGCAGACTTTGGAGTTAAATTGGATGCAAAAATGGAGGCGACAGTTTGAAACTTCTGTAAGTTTGTATGCCAATCAGGCAGATAATCTTATTGTGCGGCGCATCTACGGTGAGATACCGTTTGATTATCCTGAATCTAGGGTTGACACCAGCCGTGATAAGCGCGTACTTGTTGAATGGAACGATAATTTTGGAGAGTTGGAATCATTCGGCGCGGACATCCGCTTCAATTACATCCCCAGCCGCCGATTTAAACTGTTTGCAAATTATTCCTTCATGGACGGCTTTAATATTGACCAGCGCACCGGAGAAAAGTTGGATTTATTCGGAACTTCCACTCACAAAATAACCGGCGGGTTTAGCTTGAATCTACTTGACAAGGTGATAATCACGCCACGTCTACGTTGGGTAAGCCCAATAGTCACACGCAAGACAAATAAGCGATACGCGGGAACCCGGATGCCCGGTTATGAGGTGGTAAACCTCAACATTCGATGCGTCAACTTGCTCAAAAATCTGGAAATGAGTTTGCTGATAAACAATCTTTTAAACCAAAAATACTATACAGCCGGGATAGGCCCAGAACATGGAGTTTACCTTCCGCAAGTGCCGCAGGAATTGATAAGCGCTCTCCTCAGTGTCAAATATCGCTTCGACTTTTAAAATGAGACATTTTTTTTATCGCACAAGTAAAAAATATAGCAGGACGATGCGGGCGATTAGATATAGTGCTACGGTAATTTCGCTAATATTATACCTTTTTCCAGCTTGGGGTTTTGCTCAAAACACCCCTAAGCGACAGTTCATTGTCGTGAAAGGCGGCAACTATCCTCAGTTTACACAAGCGGTGGAGGGGTTTTGGGAGCGGATGGCGCAGGAAGGTTATGTCCGGGAGAGAGATGGCAAAGAATATGTTTTAACCCCGAAAAAGCAAAAGAAGGTTTTAGAGGAGATTCGTATATCCCGTCCACCGTTGATATTTACCGTTGGCAATTCTGCTACGAAAGCAGTCAAAGAGAGTGTTTCGGGTGTACCGATTGTCTTCGCTATGGTACTTGCCCCGGTGAAATACGGAATTTTGAAGGATGCCAAAACCCCAGAGCAAAATATTTCCGGCGTTACGGTGGATATACCGATAAGAAAACAAGTGGAGAAACTTCGCCTAATTTTTCCCAAAACGCAACGGATAGGCATTATCTACAGTCGGGCGGGGGTGAATTATGTTTCGGACATCATAAACGCCTCAAAAGAAACGGTTGTACTGGAAACACAATTGATTCGAGAAACTGATGATGTTGTCGTGGCATTTCAGAAGATGAAAATTGACCTTTTCTGGATGATTCCTGACAGATTTATCTTTACTCCCAACAATCGCAAAAGACTATTTTTGAGTATCCGCAAAAAGGGCATTCCAATTTACGCGCCTACGCCAAAGTTTCTTCAAGGGAAATATGGCGCTGATGTCGCTTTGACCGTTGATGCAAAAAGTAACGGCAAGCAAGCGGCAGAAATTGCCATTCAATTTCTCAATGGAAAAAATAAAATACCGCTAAGGGCACCTGAATATTGGATATTGTATGCCAAGAAGGGAAGGGGCATTCGTACATTATCCAACGCCATTCTAATTGAGTGATTTTGCCATGAACGCTATAAAAACTATCACGAATAAACTCTGGCTCAAATTTTTCTTATCTTTCGTCATCGTGCTGTTTCTGGTAATCTCTATTGGCGACTTTTTTTATGAACGCAACTTTTCCCAGCGCATGAAAGACGAATATCTTGACCGCGGCATACAGCTTGTAAATCGTTTAACGTCTGAAATTCAGAAAAAAATGCAACCGCTTGTGCCAACAGGAGTAAATGATTTACAGATTATTGCAGAGTCTTCCCAGACAAAGGAGGTACTGGCAGAAGTTATTAGCGGCATAACCACCAGTTCCCAGATAATTTTTGTAAGTCTCCACGGTAAGGATGGCAATCCTATCTCGGGTTTAGGAAGTGGAGAGCTTAATATCACCAAGAGTTTGGATTGGCTAACTATCGAAGAGAATATCAAATTGTATTCTCCTCATATTGAGAAAGGAAAGTCTGATGAGGGTATACCGTTGCTTATCCTGACTAAAGCCATTTTGCTTAACTCAGAAGAGGTGGATGATACATCATGGCTTTTCGGCGAAGAGTCTCAGGAACAGAAGCAAAAAACCGCAGGTTTCGTATGCCTTGGATTTTCGTTAGCACAAATGAAGAGTGCCATCAAGGAAAACAGACGCAATGGTTTCGTCATCTCGCTCGCGCTTGCGTTTTTGAGTTCTTGTGTTGTTTATCTACTCGTTAGGCGTATGCTCACCCCAATTCGCTTGCTCAGTTCCGCTACTCAAATAGTTGCAAGCGGAAATTTTGAACATCAAGTTGATGTGAAAGGAAAAGATGAAGTAGGATTTTTAGCGCGCTCCTTTAACGAAATGACGGAAAAACTGAAACAGTCACAAGCTGAACAAGAGCGATTGCAGCAGCAGGTGGTCGAAAGTGCTTATCAATCCGGACTGGCGGAAATGAGCGGTACAATCCTTCACAACATCGGCAATGTCCTAACAGGCGCACATGGAAATCTGATAAATATTCAGGACATTCTTTTGGGTGGGAAAGTCGGGGTTTGCAAAGCAAAGGGCGACAATGCCAATCTGCCCTTCTTAAAGACGTTACATGATTTGAAAACGGTATTGGCGGAAAAGGAGGAAACAATCGGATTAGCCAAATTTTTTGAAACCGATGAGAAAAGCGAGCAGGTGTTGCCTATTCTCGATTCCATACTGGAAACCGCCAATAGCACTATTGAAAGGTTAAAGCACGCGGAAAATTCTATTGCCGAAAGTTTCCGTCACATCAGCGAGATTATTCGGACAGAACAAAGTTATCGCAAAGGCGGAATTTTCACCCAACCGACTGCCCTGTATAGTTTGAGTAGAGATGCGGTAGCACTCCTGGGCGAAAGCATTGAGAAACGGAAAATTCAGGTGGAGTACGAATTTATGGATGTCCCAGAGATACATCTACCCAAAAATCCCTTCCATCAGTTAGTCCTGAATCTCATAAAAAATAGCATGGAAGCTTATGATGATTTGGATGAGAGTGACTTTTCTGCCCGGACGAAGTGGATTAAAATTGGTGGGCGTTTGGAATGCGAGGGAAAGCTACTCCATTTCTATGTCGCCGACAACGCTATTGGTATGGAACCTGGTGATTTAAAAAAAATGTGTGCGCGGGGATTCACAACTAAAGAATATGGCAGTGGACTCGGACTTCATTTTGCGGGGACATTAATCGAGTCACTACGCGGCAAAATCTGGGCGGAAAGCAAGGGACGAGGACAGGGAACAACTATCTGTCTTGAAATTCCGGTGACGTAAACTGGAGGTCAATTTTCCAACTCAACGGCTCTTCGCTGAGAATCTTGATGTGTTATATACCCTTCCACAGAATATTTTGCTGCTAAAAAAACAGAGTTTTTCGGAAAAACTCTGTTTCTATTACCCTAATCTTTTTTGTGGATTGGTATACAAGCAAGGGGGACGAAAGATGAATCTTAACCGTAGAATACTTGTTATAGATGATGAGGACGGAGTTATCAATACCTTTCAACAGATTTTAAGTCCCAGAAAAGATGAAATAGAAGTAAGCAAAAAATTTGACCTTATTCCAGCAAGAGAAGAACCCAAAAATGGTTTAAGGTATCATTTTGAATTAGACACAGCATCGAACGGCGAAGAGGGATACGAAAATGTCCTGAAAGCACTTTCAGAGGAAGTCCCTTATTCCGTCGCCTTTGTAGATATGCGGATGCCCGGAGGTTGGCCGGGAATCAGAGCCATAAGGGAAATTCGGCGCATTGATAAGCATATCGAATTTGTCGTGGTAACAGCCTATGCCGACTATAGCTTGGAGGAGTTGGTGGAGGCAGTGGAAAACGCCAGCAAGTTGGTGTTTCTGCGAAAACCCTTTAATAAGGAAGAGATTCAGCAAGTAGCGTTGAACCTCGCAACCAAATGGACAATTGAGAGGGAACGGGAGGAAACTGAGAAGGAGAAAGAGAAACTTCAGCGGCAGTTGCTTCAGGCGCAGAAGATGGAAGCAATCGGTCAGTTAGCTGGCGGTATCGCTCACGATTTCAACAACATGTTGGCTGGTATTCAGGGACATGCTCAACTTCTGATGATGGAAACAGAACAGGAAACCCCGACATACCGCCACATACAGACAATTAACCAATCCGCACAAAGTGCCGCTAAAATTATTCGGGGGCTGTTGACTTTTAGCCGGCAAACTGAAAGTCAGCAGAGCAAGACTATTCTGAACATGGTAGTGGAAGAAACTGTTGAACTCCTACGACATGCCATATCTAAAAGGGTTAAAATCGAAATTGACTTGAGCCCTAAGTTAAACACGGTAAAAGTCGACCGGACGCAAATACAACAAGTGTTGATGAATTTAGGACTCAATGCAAAGGATGCCATGCCGGATGGCGGAAACATAACCGTGAAAACGGCAAGTGTAATCATTGACGATGACTATTGCAGGGGAAACATCAACGCTCGGGCTGGACATTTCGTTGTGATGTCGGTGCAGGATGATGGTATTGGAATAGACGAAGAGACGCGTGAGCGAATTTTTGAACCTTTCTTTACGACAAAGGAGAAGCAAGGTGGAACCGGATTAGGATTGGCAATGGTATATGGAATTATTAAAAACCACGATGGTTGGATAGATGTACATAGCGAGCTTGGAGTAGGCGCCCGGTTTGAAATCTATTTGCCAGCATCTCCCAAATTTTAAACTGTAACGTGTACACTCGACTAAAACGTCGAAAATACTCGACAAAATAGTCGATAGTGTGATAACACCATCACAGCGTAACTCCAGCGCAACTCGCAATAAAATGAGAAGTGGAATTCGACTATTTTGTCTAATTAACAACAGACGGAATATTTTCGTGAATCCCGAATAACGCAGTCATAAAGCCCATTAGCGGCTTTTTTTTTATGTTGGCATACCTTATGCAATAAGATGTGGCAAGTTAAGCAACAGATTAAAATTCAAAAGAAGATAGATTACAAAAGGAGATAGATTACCATGAAGAAGTTGTTTTTCACCCTAACCATCCTGTTAGCAGTCATCGTTTTACACGGTTGCAGCGGAACGGACAACGACACATTACCGACGAGTTCACTGAATAGTGAAGTTCAGTTAGCCCCAGGCGTTTTTGACGAGACACAAGAGGGCGCAGGAAAAGCCTTGTGTGCAGATTTGACCGATGAGCAACGTCAGCAGATAAATGATACTGTCGCTGGAATGAAAGAAACAGGTGCCACACGCGACGAAATCAATGTCGCTGTCAAAGAACTCATGGAAGGATTTGGAATCGAAGTACCTGATGACTGGAGAGAGCATAAAAAGGGAAACAAACGTCAAGGACGCAAAGGCAAAGGCGACTTGTGTGCAGATTTGACCGATGAGCAACGTCAGCAGATAAAAGATACCGTTGCTGAAATGAAAGAAGCAGGCGCTACACGTGATGAAATCAATGCTGCTGTCAAGGAACTCTTGGAAGAATTTGGCGTCGAAGTACCTGACGATAAGAAAAAAGGCCGAGGCAAAGGCGACTTGTTCGCAGACTTGACCGATGAGCAACGTCAGCAGATAGAAGAGCAACGTCAGCAGATAGCTGAAATGAAGGAAGCAGGCGCTACACGCGACGAAATCAAAGTCGCTGTCGAGGAACTATTGAAAGGATTTGGAATCGAAGTACCTGACGATAGGAAGGACGCAAAAGGGAAACGAGGAAAGACGCAAGAAGGACGCAAAGGGAAACGCGGTTAGGGAGTAATTTCAGCCTTAATCAGTCCCTAAGTTTTGTCGCCATAGAGAGGCGACGCTACGACTGCAATTGGAGATAGGAATGGTTTTATAAATTCCTGTCTCCTTTTTTTTATGAAGCATAGTCAAAAGTGGACTTGACAGAATAGGTTCTTTGCAGTAAACTTAATCACCAAATGTTAAAAGAAACCATTCTCGTTATAGATGATGAAATCTCCCTAAGAGACATGATGACAGGGTTTATTGAGAAATTGGGGTTCAACGTGTTGGCTGCGGCGTCGGGAGAAGAAGGTATTGAAATTATAAAAGAAGAGCCTGTTGATTTGATTTTGACAGACTATCTCATGCCCAATAAAAACGGATTGGTGCGCTCTAAAGAACACTGATGCAATGTGGGTAAAACCCCCACTATGACAGG
>CAZRLY010000044.1:0-25055 GCA_964601015.1 uncultured bacterium | reverse complement strand
GTGTCTTGTGTCTCAGAGCCATTTATGAATTTTTATATTGACATAGTGAGTCTACTTTTCAGAAAACATTGAAAATTGACGAAACAAACAATCTTCAATCTTCAATCTTCAATCCTCACAGCTTGTCTGCCTTGATAATATTGGTAGTTCCCGGCATGTCTATCGGAACGCCGGCTACTATCACAACGACATCGCCGGTTTCCACGACGCCTGAACTCAGGGCAGCGAGTTTGGCTTTGGTTATCATATCGTCGGTATCGGTTGCCTCTTCGATTTTCAGCGGAAACACTCCCCATATCAGAGCGAGTCGCCTCAGTACCTTCTCGTTGTGGCTTACGACAACGATACGGGCATGCGGGCGATATTTTGCCACCAATCGGGCTGTCTGTCCAGAACGCGTACAGCAGATGATAGCCTTAGCGCCGGTGTTTAAGGCTACGTGGCATGCGGCGTGGCTGATTGCAACCGGAATATCGTGGTTATCCAATGTTATCGGGTGTTCAGCGAGGCGTTTGACATAATCTATCCCCTCTTCTGCGCTGCCCGCTACCTTGTCCATGATTAGCGTAGCCTGCACGGGGTATTTTCCTATTGCCGTTTCGCCGGAGAGCATCAGGGCATCGGTGCCGTCGAATATAGCGTTGGCGATGTCTGTCACCTCAGCTCTGGTAGGACGCGGGTTGTTTATCATCGACATTAACATTTGCGTTGCTGTAATGACGGGTATGTTTGCTGCGTTTGCCTTTTTTATGATGGATTTCTGCGACAGCGGTACCTCATTGACGGGGATTTCCACGCCCAAATCGCCGCGAGCAACCATGATACCGTCCGATACTTTGATAATCTCGTCGATGTTGTCCATCGCCTCGTGTTTCTCGATTTTCGCTATGACGGGAGTGTCCGCTTTATTTATCTCAAGCATTCTCTTGACAAACAGGATGTCCATTTGGTCTCGCACAAACGAGACGGCAACCCAATCCACTTCATGTTGGATTCCAAACTCCAAATCGCGTAAATCCTTTTCCGTAACAGCCGGCGCACTGAGAGATACTGAAGGCACGTTGATTCCCTTATTGGATGTAAGCGGGCCGCCGACGACAACCTCGCAGTTTATGTCGGTATCAGTGACGTTGCATACTTTTAGCTGGAATTGTCCATCAGCCAAAAATATCGTATCACCGTTTTTTACATCTTTTGGCAAGCCGGAGTATGTAATTGACACCTCCTGCTCATCTCCGCACACGGAACGATTGGTCAACGTGAACTTGTTCCCGGGTACGAGTGTCGCAGGTTCTTGGTCAATTTTCCCAATTCTAAGTTTCGGGCCGGATAAGTCCTGCATGACAGCGATTGGCTTATCGAGTTCTTTTGCAACCTGACGCAGGCTCTTGATTCTCTCCGCGTGTTCTTCGTGGGTGCCGTGGGAAAAATTCATGCGCACCACATCCATGCCCGCTTCTATCAACGCTTTCATGATTTCGGGAGAATCGCTATTTGGTCCAATTGTGCAAATTATTTTAGTACGCTTCATTTGAGATAGGTGGTACTCCTGAAAGCCGGACTGTCCAGACAACCAGACGTTCCGGCTTTCTGGCATTTTGCCCTGTTAAGTGGTTTGTTTGCTGATGTATCCCGCTACTGTTTGCTGCGTATCGCTATCTTTCCAACCTACCCACCAGAATTCAGAGCCCACTTCGTATGTATCTTTTTTCCTTTCCTTCTTACACCAGACAACTTTCGCTAAAGCGATGATAGGTGAAGGAAAAGCCGCTGATTTCAACTCGAGGGCCAGCATGGTTCCTTTGGGCATTTCCTCCTCAGTTTCAAAACAGATTCCCCCACCACTGATGTTCACAGTAAACCCACTAATTGGGTCATCTTTAAACTCTTCTGAGGTTATCGTTCTATAATCCAGTTCCCATTTTTCATCAAGTCTTGGAAATCTTCTTTTATCTAACATTTTTTACCTCACCTGTTTTTGGGTTTAGGAAATTAGGGATTGTTCAGATGCCCCGATTTTACTTCCGGAGATAGTGTGACAGTTTATCCCAACCAAACATGGAACTGGGGACTATTGACGTAGGGTAAAAAATGTCTGCCGTCAAACAAACCCTATACGGATTTATGAAACTGACCAATAGCTCATAGCTCCAAGCACCTACTGAATTGTCACGCTAACTCAGGAATAGAAAATGGCGTTTGTAGACCATCCCGGAAATTACATTGTTATATTATAATATCTCCTTAACCAATATTCAAGCTATTTATCACCATACCAAAAATTCCCCCCCGGATATATGTAGGAGTGAAAAGATTGCTTCGCCCCTCCACTTCGTTACGGGCAATAATCAGCGGCAGCGTATTATTGAAAAGCCCGCTTTTGCCTCGTCTTTTCACTTCTGAAAACTTGGAACATTACGACGAAAACTTTGGACTTCGCTACAGGCAAAAATACACTTCGTTGATTTTTGCACTCCAACTCATCATCTTCATAGCGTGATAAATCTTCATGGGGAATTTCTGTCACCATACCTCAATTAATCATCAAGATGCACTAAGCGCAGATTTTTCTGCCGTAAAAAAAGAAACTATGGTTTCAAACTTTGCGTATTTATATCCATATAGGGATGTTACTCCATCCCATAAATCCTGTGGGAGAGATACATTGATGGCAAAAAAGATGAGAGGACTGGACAGTAGATACAAGACGATGGTTAGTGACGGACGGAAGATTGCAGATGCTTTTGCTTCGCAACAGAAGCCGACTGGAAGTTTAAAACAGATTTATGATTACTATTTCCGCTCGGATATACAAGTAGCCGTTTATGAATTTGCGAAAGGGAGACAAATAACAGTCCTGAAAGAATTTCATCCGATGTTCGATGGTTTGCGTGCGCCTGAGGATGTTTTGTACATAGCTCTTCACTGCGCCAAAATTGACCGCCACCTTTGGCCCAGTTTACATGGAACAATATCAAGAGTGGATGAATCGGGGAACTATTTTTGTGATTTTGTTGTGGCAATTGATTACAAAAAAGATTGGCGTATGTGTTTCGATGAAATGCAGCCTTTAGTAGAGCAACTCCGAGATTTTGGGCTATCCTTTTGCATAAAATACAGCGGAAATTGTAGTCCACATCTCATCATACCAGGCGAGTTATTTCCGCCGGATGCTACGCGTTCGCAGAAAATTCGCACGGATTTACTGGCATACATCAAAAACACGTTAAAACACCCTGAACTCCTCGATACCAACTTGCTGAGGGAGGACTACTTTCTCAGATTAGCTTATTCGTTGAATGAAAACACGGGTTTGGTGAGCGTCCCAATCCTTCCAGAAGAATACACATCTTTTTCAAGAAGACTGGCTCTTCCCGACAACGCAGAGGTTATCCCGACATGGTGGGGGAATTATCCAGAAGACGCGCAATACAGATTGGAAGCCTTCTTCAATCAAGTTCTGCATTCAAAAAAGTTTGAGGTAAAATTGCAACCCATCAGAACGATTATACCTGCCCATTACGCCAACAAAAATCTGCTCTTTGTAACCCTGAATCACGATGTGTCAAGGCAAAAGAGCGAACAGATAGTTTCTATCATAAGGTTTTGTCGCAAAAAGATTTCCGCGCAACGAGGACGCTATGCAGAGTTGTGCCGCAGGCTAACCTTACATCGCCAAAAAGTCCACAATGCTATTTATGATTTTCTTGAGGAGTTGCCTAATCAGGAAAGTCGCGGGATGCTGCTCAAAAGATATAAACACGATTTAGACAACCTGGCGAATGTTTTAGTCAATGCGCTGCCGAATCAGTTGTCCGAGCACCAAAAGAAAGTTGAAGGACAACTGGCGAAAATAAATTCCGGTATTGCTTCAATCCCCCAGGCTGATTTTTCCACTGTAAAAGCAAAAGTGCGCAATCTCGTGTCTGTTAGCCGACGGATACAAAAGCTGAAAGCTGAATTCACAGCATTAGCTGAACTCGCAAGGGATATTAACGACGGCAATGCTACGGAGGAACCGCCCGCACAGTTACAAATTGCCATCGACCGATTCGTAAGGGAATATAACGATTGCCGAGTTGCTTGCGGATTAGAATCCTCTCAGGCATTCCCTAAAAACCTCGGGCAACATCTGGAAAACTGGTCGAAAGAGACGAAAAAGGAAGCTCAACAATACCTTGACAGTTTGGATTTATTGAAAGAACAGGCAAAAGTGAATCAAAACCTTCAGTTGCTCATGCTACTAAACGCACAGTTGGCAACCATGGAAGAACGCTTGAAGGAAATGGCAAAGATAATGGAGGAACTGTCAGAGCTACGAGTTCCAGAGCAATTTAAAATCGAACTTGCTGAACAAATACGGCGTACTACCGAATTTGATGTTTACGAGGCACAATTCTACACAGGCGTTCTTCTTTGCCTCAGCGCGAGGGATAATCTCATCATCACCGTTGACGGGTGTTTTCTTCTCCTTTCAAACAAGCGCGATAGGGGCGGAGGATTGCTCATTGACGTTCTTCACGCCGCTGTAGCTGACGATAGGTTATCCGGCGTCATCCTTCTAAAGGACGCGCTGATGAGCGAAGGAGAAGGATACCATTCCCTGTTTTATCCTGAGATTAACAACGTCAGATTGCCCGTTAGCTTTAACTTAAAACAGAAAATAACACGCGTTATCCTTGACGTAAATCAGGGAAGGCTCTGCCGACCAAACGTGATGATGAATATACTGCTCGAAGAGTTGGGAGATGATAGTTTTCCCCTTATCAGTAGATGGTTGGATTTAATGGAATACGAGCAGGTTTGGCGGCAATATGGCGAGGTTGACATCAGATGCGTAAACGCTTATCAACCCGGCGAGAACGCTAAGAAGGGAGAAAAGAAAACCACAGCCCCTCCAGCGCTTGCAACTGTGATTGATTTCGAGGAAATATTGAGGGAGTAAAGAGTAAAAAGTAATAATTTTACTCTTCACTTTTCATAATAATTTCTTGACAAACGGAATCGCTTTTGGTATAGTATCTACAGATTTTTACGTTAGTCACTGATTGTTTTAAGGTGTAGGAGTGCAAAGATTGAATCATTGCACTCCAAAATGGAAAGGAGAGGCAAATGGCTGGTGATGTTGAAATCAAAGTAGATTCTGCTGTCAATCACACAGCGATAAGAGTTAAGGATTTGCAAGAATCCGTCAAGTTTTACCATGAGATTATGGGCTTGCCCATCGTCCGACATATTGGTCCGGCTGACAATCCCAGGGTTGTTTTTCTGCCGGGAGTTGAATTGTCCCAGTTGGGAGAGGGAGGGAGCTCTGAAACGCCGGGGTTTTTCAACCATATCGGCATTGCCGTGGATAACATCGAAGAAGCCTGTGAGCGTCTGGAAGCTCACGGTGTTAAGTTTGAGACGCCCCTGAAAGAGTTGGAGTTTCCAGAAATCAACCAGAGGTTGCAATTGGCTTTCTTCAAGGACTTAGATGGAATTATGGTGGAGTACGTCAAGTGGACTCCGATGTAGTCAAAATTCTGGCGGGGACGCGCTCTCGCGGGCGTTCCCGCCCTTGTGATGATAGAAATAGATTCTCTGTGCAAAAAATACAACAATATCCCCGTCTTAGAGAACTTCAGCTTGCAGTTGGAAGCGGGTGACATCTTCGGCTTGATTGGGCCAAATGGTTCAGGGAAGACGATGGTTTTGCGCATCTTAGCGACTTTGGAAAAGCCGACAGAGGGTACTGCGAAGATTGCGGGATACGATGTCCTGAAAGACGCCGATAAAGTCAGGAAATTGGTCGGTTATGTGCCTGAAGTTGTTGCGGGATACGGTGATATGCTTGTGTGGGAATATTTGGATTTTTTTGCGAGTGCGCATCGAATTCCGAAGCAGGAACGTGTTTCAGCTATTGAAGGTGTGATGGAGTTGACTGATTTGACAGCGTTGCGGGGTGATTGCATAGCATACCTTTCCCGCGGGCAGAGGCAATGTTTGTGTATTGCTAAGGCTTTGTTAATTGACCCAACTGCCTTTTTGCTGGATGAGCCGATGACCGGGTTAGATTTGCGGGGTAGGATTGTACTGCGGGAGTTGCTGAAGGAACTGAGCGCGATGGGAAAGACGATAGTCATAGCGTCCAACATGCTTACCGAAACAGCCGAGATATGTAATAAAATTGGGATGATGGATGAGGGAAAATTACTGTTTTTCGGGGATGTCGGCAGCGTTTTCAAACACGCAGGCGTTAAGCGCATCATAGAGATTAAAGTGCTTGGGCAAGCTGAGATGGCTAAGGATGTCCTTGCCAAGCGGGAAGACATAGCAGATGTCAACATTATGGGCGATAGAATTTCAACTGAATACATCGGCAACCCCCAAGGCGTCTATGAGGTATTAAACGCGCTGGTTTACGCTGGCGTAAAGGTACTGATGTTTCAAGAGGATGCGCAGGGAATTGAAAGTGTATTTTTAAAACATGTGTGAGAAGTGTCGAGACGGAGAACGACACTACGATGCCCATGTAGGTTGGGTTGAACGAAAGTGAAACCCAACAGATGGAGAGTGGAGAGTTCGTTGGGTTTCGTGCCTCAACCCAACCTACTTTTCACACAAATGATGTTTCAAGAGGATGCGCAGGGAATTGAAAGTGTATTTTTAAAGATTACGCATTGAAAGGATAAGCAAATGGTCAAAGTTGCAATGTTAAGTTTCGCGCATGTCCACGCAAACGGGTATGCTAATCAGGTTTCAGAGAACCCCAACGCAGAAATTATTGCCGTGTGGGATGAGGAAGAATACGGCGGAAAACAGGCGGCAGAGAGGCTCAACGTCCCGTTCTATGCTGATTTGGATAAGGTATTGAGTTTGGACGAGTTGGATGGGGTTGTGATTAATGCGCCTACTTCGATGCACCGAGACATTATGGTGGCGGCGGCGAAGGCGGGGAAACATATTCTCACGGAAAAGGCATTGGCAATAAGGGTGGACGAGTGCGATGACATTATAGAAGCCGTGAATGAAGCGGGGATAAAGTTTATGATTTCGCTGCCATCGCGGTGCAGTGCTGACATACTGCTCGCAAAAAAGGCGATTGATGACGGCGTCTTGGGTGACTTGACTTTTGGAAGAGGACGCGTCGCCCATTCTGCCTCGCTTGACAAGTGGTTCAGCGGCACAAGCTGGTGGTTCGTTGACCCGGTTCGAGCGGGTGGGGGCGCACTATTTGATTTGGGTTGTCATCGGGTTGACGTGATTCGCTGGCTGATGGGTGAACCGAAAAAGGTTACCGCTATCATCAATAATTTCACGGAAGCCTTCCCCATCGACGATAATAGCGTTACCGTCGTAGAGTTTGCCAACAAAGCTATCGGAGTCATCGACGTCGCATGGACACATCGCTCCGGTCCAAATATGTTGGAAGTATACGGTACGGAAGGTTCGTTTGTGACGGGACATGGCGGATTGCATCTGCAAAGCAGAAAACTGTCCGATGAGGAAACGAAAGCGTACATCGAAAACAAACCCGAATCTCCTCCTCCCCCGATGGTACAGTGGGTAGATGCAATTATCAAAGACACACCCATGACGATTACCATTCAGGACGGGCGAAATCTAACTGAGCTAATGCAAGCGGCGTATATGTCTTCTGAATCGGACAAGGCGATTGAATTGCCGTTGTGAAAAGAGGGCATAGAAACCAGGTTTTTTGGAAAAACCTGGTTTCTGAACTTAATCATGAATAACCACCCATCTCGTAAAAAACCTGTCAAAGGATTGATTCGTGCCATCCTTGTTTTAATAGTGTTTATAGCGCTTGCGATTTATTTTGCGCCGTGGTATCTTGATGGCACCCCCCCTTCGCTGGCTATCAAGGGAATTGAGGAGGGAAAAACATACGGCGGGGTGTTGGAACTTACGCTTGACGCGCAGGACGAGAAGATGAAAATCAAGCGTCTGAGCGTCCAACTGGATGGGCAAGAGATTTTTCACAAACGCCCCGGCGAGAAGAGTACCGTTGAAACCGTATCCGTTGATACCACAAAGTTAAAAGAAGAAGGACACAATTTAACAATAAAAGTCGTGGATGGCGCGCTCAGGCGCAATGCTACAGTTAAGGACGTTAATTTTACCGTCGATAACACTCCCCCTGCGCTTGAGATAGAATTACGTCCAGAGTCTGTGAAACAGGGCTATACG
Organism: uncultured bacterium; assembly: GCA_964601015.1. GTDB lineage: Bacteria > Poribacteria > WGA-4E > DTYX01 > CAZRLY01 > CAZRLY01. The sequence goes on along the minus strand of CAZRLY010000044.1, from coordinate 16,865 downwards.
CTCGTCATATTTGTAAAATCCGATGAACCGTTGTCGGGATTGTCGGGCAGGTTATTTGGCAGAGATATTGTTTTTTATCCGAATGAATTCGACGATAAACTCTATCGCGGGTTGGTGGGAGTGTCCGTTTATGAAAAGGTCAAAACGCATGCGCTGGAGGTTACGGGCATTGATAGAGCAGGAAATCAGCAGACAAAACAGCGTGATGTTTTGGTCAAAAAAACGAGCTTTGAAAAGGGAGTTGTCAATTTACCCAAAAGGAAAAAGAGGCTGTTGACCGATACTAAAGCGCGCTCTCTCGACAAAAAGAAAACTACCCAAGCATACAGCAAGGAAGAAGCGAAACAACTCTGGAAAGGCACGTCTATTCGACCAACTACGGGTTGGGTTACCTCAAGTTTCGGCAAACATCGAGTATACAACAACGGCGTACTCAAATCGGTTCATTTAGGGCTGGATATAGCCAACAAAACTGGCACTCCCATCAAGGCGGCAAATTCAGGTGTTGTCATGCTGGCGGAGAGGTTGCCCATTCATGGAATCAGCGTCATTATCAATCACGGGCAGGGTGTCTATTCCGCCTACAACCATCTTAGCGAGACGAAAGTGAATTTGAACGATAGGGTAGAAAAGGGACAAATCATCGGATTGATAGGAGAAACTGGTCAAGCGACCGGCCCGCATTTGCACTGGGGCATCAAGGTAAATGGCATAAATGTGAATCCTGAAGAATGGCAGAGGCGAGATTTTGAGTATACTGAGCGCGAAGGGTAAGTATCCGTTGGGCACAGATGAAAGTTACGGGAGTTCTTCCATCAGTTCATATCTCTTGGTTAAGGGCAGACTCAACAAGGCATCCGAAAGGGCATAGACGTGCAGATGGACGCATCATACGAGGGAATTTGAAACATGCCTCATCTCAGAGGTTGAGCAGAATTCGGAGTCGGTCTTCAACAGCCGCCAAAGTCGCCTGGGATACTGAGCCCAATCGTCGGGAAAGTCGTTCCTTGGCAACAGAGCGAACATCTTCGCACTTGATGAAGCTCTTTTCCTTCAACCCGCCTTCGGGAGGATTTACTTCCACATGAAAAGGGATACCCTTTGCTCGGGTAGTAAGAGGAAGTAAAACGACGAGCCCTGCCGGACCATGGTTGAAGAGGTCAACGGAAACGACAAGTCCCGGCCGTTTACCTGCTTGCTCATGCCCTCGGGTCGGATCCAAATCGACAAGCCATATTTCTCCCCTGGAAGGTTGGAACATGGTTACACTTCCTCCAGTCCATCGGCTAAAGTGGCATCCCAAGCTTCCCGTTCTTCTTGTTCTGCCTGCCATGCTTCGGAGTCATCCCGCAGGACAGAAAAAGCGGCATTGGCACGTTCCAGGAAGAGTTGCCGTTGATAGGTTTCTATGGCTTTATCGAGGATTGATTGCATTGATTCCCCTGTTTGGGCAGCGATTAACCTAAGTGTTTCTCGCATTGCAAGGCTGATTCGGACTGTTGTACTTTGCATGATAGAACCTCCTGCATTTGAATTATGCGGATAATTGGGTAACAGGTATCTTCCTAATTACCCAATTACCCCATTGCTTAGTCACTTAGCTTCTTGAAATCCACGATAGGATTCGGCAGTTTTCGCTCTATTTTGTCCAGACAATAACCGAAGCCAGCGCCTCTGATAGTAGACAGGGCAACGTTGCCTTTGTTTCGCTTGTAGATGCCCGGGTGAACCGCTTCCTCCGGCAGCGAGGCCTCTGGATAAAATTGCATGCTATTCGTTTCAACTCCCATAATCGTCCCAGCGTAGGCGGCAAGGAGGACGTGTGGGATTTGCGCAAGCATGGGATTCGTCAAATCCTGCACCATTAGCGTCATGCCGTGTGCCTTTGCCCAGCACATTGTCAATAGCGCGCCTGTTTGTGTCTTACAGGTTTTCAGCGCAACGCCCGTCCAGCCCAGCATACGCCCGAGTTTGACCAAATGCCAGTCATGAGCGCTCTCATCCATGAACAAAGGCTTTCGCGCAGAAACGCTGTGTACGTCAATCTGGTTTTCCTCTAAGTCATACGGGAACGGCTGTTCCACGTAGAGAATCATTCCGTAGATGCGAGGATGTTCCACGAGTAGCCGGTCAAGAATATCGTTGACATAGTCAGGATGTTTGACCGTACAATTGAAATCACTTGTCAGCCAGTGGACATCCTCTTCAAGTGCCATCCGCCCCACCTGTGTCAGGCGTTCGTAATCCCACTCGGTATCGTTGCCGCGCAGTTTGACCTTTAGACACTTCAGCCCGTCGCGCCGTATCCAGTCCCGCAACAAAACCGGATAACCATCGTCCGGCTCTGTCCCGTCAAGCTCAGACTCGTCAATCAAGTCTTTTCCCCCCACCAAATGCCATGCCGGTAGCATATCGGGACGGGGCATGACAAGAAAATCCGCCGGGTATTTGCCGGCAAACGAGATGTTTGTTCCCTCCGCCGGGGTGAGAAATTGGTTCAGGTCAACATTCATGAACTTAGCATTGTAGGTTTCGTATACGGGAAGTTGATGTAACATACCGTAGGCATCGTGCAGAGCAATGTCGAAAGCCGAACAACATACCAGCGCGGCAAGCCACGGCATCGGCTCGGCATCGCCACGTTTTTGATTGAACCGTGTCAAGAGTTTCGGCAGTTCGTCCTCCAGAAACGCATATCCAATTTCAATGGGATGTCCGCTTGCCTTAAACGTCGCCCATGCTTCAGCTAATTGGATGCAGAATGATTTCAAGGCCTCATGCCGTTCTGCGTAGGTAAGGCTGCTGGGCCAAACCCACTGAACGCTCAGAGGCGTCTCCCCCCAGCCTTCTGCCGCATTCCCCTTAGTATCTTCTACCTTCATACAGATACGCGCACAAGTAACATGCGTTAATGTCTCCGGACCAAATTTCAGTGGTATGCGCGTCTCAATAGGAAGGAAATAGAGGGATATATCTTTAGGACGTATGTTAGTTTCTTTTGCCATCGTGAGCCTCCTTAGCAATCCAATGCTCATTACCCAAAAATTAAATCAAAAACCATTACCTAATATAATAGCTTAATCTACTGTCGTTTGGCAAGGGAAATGTACGAGGGTTAAATTTCATACGTCTGATATTTATTCTCACATGGGTTACCAAAACACACATGGAATCTACCACTTTCAGGTTCAGCAATCAACGACGCCACAGTTTTGCTTCCCCGGTTTTGCTCGTTGAGATGCCTACAGATGCTTATCGGCGGATTTTTGTGGTCAGATAGAAAACGCTTTATAGACTCAACGGTAATGGAACCGTATTCGTTTTTTACAAGCGTCTTTAGCTGCTCAAGCCGCTGAAACGAATCCTGCGAACTCAACGCATCGGTATCCGGTGATGCGAAACGTTTGGTTAGAAAATGGTTCGTGTGAACTATAAAACCTTCTCCAGCGTCGTCCAACGTGTCGTATCCTTCAGGCGTCAACTCCACGTCTGTGATGGTTTTACATGCGCCCGCCAAGACATAGTTGCCAGACGAACACACTTGCGTTTTGTCCAACAATCGCAAACATTCAGCGACGGTGGTTTGTTCGAGCATACGCCTTTTTACAGGATAATGCGGTAAGCCGATTCTCCAATCCGGTCCGCCGCTCAATGCGTTGGCGAAGTGAGCCACGCCGGCGGAATTCATCCCGTGATAGCCAAGATGCCCGCCAAACGTCCACATCATGATGTTCGGCCCCTTTTCAGGCATAAGATGCAATACTATCCCCAACTCTTCCATAATCGGCGTCATGTCAGAATTTTGACCGATTATTATCTCCCCGCTTGCCGTCCCTTCTTTTGAAATGACGTAAGCGGTACACTCAGCGCGAACGCTGTTGATTTCGCCGCGAATTTGTAACAACAACGCCTCTTCAAAGGAGATGCGTGCGCCAACTGCTAAACCGCGTACCTCCTCGACTAAATTCGGACAGTATTCTTCAAATAGCGGTTGGAATACTTTCGTTCGGTTGAGGACGTCTTGTCTCCTCGTCGAATCACCGCCAGTCGCACCTTCGATGATTAACTGAATAAATCTTCTTATTCTGTCTTCACAGGCTTGCCCATGTTGATAACCCATTTCGTAGGGCGAACCTGCTACTTTGATTAGTGGAAATTGCTTAGAATCTTTGAACATGTTCAAATACCTCTCGTCTGTAATTTGGTGGCGTATACGCTACCAAGAGCATTTTTTTTCAACAATATCAATGGTTGCTTATCCTTCTGGCTGGAAATGATGAATCACCTGCAAAGCGTTTTGGATTGCATTTCTGGCTTCCTGTAACGCTACGTTTGCTTCAGGTTCTCCGAATATTTGCGAAGGTGTGCGCCGGGTTCGTTCGTCTCCGTACGATGCCAGGATATGTTCTCTCATCCCCAGACGCCCGCAGGACTCAATGAGTGAGCGAATAGCTGCGGCAATGTTGGCAGAAATATCTGGATTTGTCGTCAAAATCTGTGTCAAAACATTTTGTGGTTGATGTGTTTGTGGAACCGGTTCAAAACACGCAATGACCGATTTAGCACCATTTTCAACGGCTAATTGAGAATGCGCTACACAACTGGGCCATTCACCTCTTGAAAAATCTCTTTCGGCTGTATCCAGAAATTCTGTAGCTAAAACTAAGCGGTATTGAACGTCGTCAACCGCGTTCATGGTATCCCTCCCAATGAATTTCCCATTTGCCCGGTTTAGGCGCATTTTTCCAACACCAAGCGAACCCCCTTTCAATGCGAACGCGGGAAAGTCCGGCTTCTTTGATAATTTCACGAATGCGTTGCAACTTGGGCACCAAGAAATCAACCGGGTCGAAAAGTATCTTAGCGTCCAAACCCAGGTCAAGATAGTACGAAGGAAAACTACTTGTCCATTCGTCTGGCGTTAAAGCAGTGAAACCAACTTTGCCTGCTAAGGTCAACGGCATGAGCGAATTCAAACTTATCATGCGGGTGAAATGATTCTCAGGCAAATCGTTGGCAATCACCAAAATATCTACATCGCTGTTTGAATTTTGGTCACCTCTGGCATACGAACCAAATAAAGCAACGGCGATTAAATTATCACTTAGTCCCCTTTTCAAATATTCTACAATAAGGGCGTAAATAGTTTCCATTGTTAATCACGTCCCCGTCGCGAACACCGGCGGTGAAATATTTTAACACAATTTCGCTGGTGCCTGCAACTGTGAAACCAGTTCATCATCCAATTCTATCCCCGTTTCCAACCTTTGTGTGCGTTCGCGCCATGCGCGTTCGCCGGGGACGAGAATTTCCTCGACTCCCGGCGTTCTTTTCGAGTTTTTTACTCGATTTACCAATTCAGTAGCCCTCTGTTTAAACTCGTCTGCCGGCATAAAAATTGATGGGGCAATTACTGTCAGCAAAATGCCATAATTTGTGCCGGGCGGTGGGATAATCGCAGCATTTACCAACGCACCCGCTAAAAGCTGAATTATCAAAGCTAACCCATAACCTTTGTGTCCGCCAAAGGGCAACACGCTGCCTTTCAACGCCAAAGCCGGGTCAATTGTAGGGTTGCCATCCGGGTCAAACGCTAATCCTTCGGGAATTAGTTCTCCGGAACGCATCGCTACGAGCAAATCTCCGTTGGTGATGGACGCAGTGGACATATCCAACAGTATGGGGATGTCGTTGGTGGGAATTGCCACAGAGATAGGATTCGTGCCCAAAATCGACTCAACCCCTCCCCACGCGGCGATTCTCGGCAAGCAATCAGCCATCATAATCCCTATCAAATCCTCTTCTTGCGCCATGTTCGCGTAATAGCCAGCCATGCCGCAGTGGGAAGTGTTGTAAACGCCCACCAAACTTGAGCCGTAAGTCTTTGCCCGTTCGATAGCAACGTTCATAGCATGGTGAGCCACGAGATAACCAAGATTGTCGCCGCCGTCTATCAACGCCCAATGCCCCGATTCTTTTGCGATGCGGATGTCTTGCACATGCCCATCGGTTGATTTTTGGTAACGACTTTTAATTCCTGGCAACCGAATGAACCCATGAGTCTTACGTCCACGCAATTCGGCTTCCAGCAGGATGTCAGTTACTATTTCAGCTTGAGCTGCTGGTATTCCACCGTCAGTTAAAAAGGTATGCGCCAGTTGGCGCGCAGATTCCACAGATAACATCATATTACTACCTCCCCGTAGAACTGGCAGCCTTGCCCGTTCAAGCAAAACAGCGGCATGTTCTACGAAAAATATTCATTGCCCTATAAACAAGCAAGGCTGCATGTTCTACTTAAATTCGTTGCGTTTGTCCTGTGCTGATGGATTCAAAAATTTTGACAATCAATGTGGTAGCGATTCGTCCTGCTCGCGCGTCCGCCATTGTAGGTTTGTCCTCAACGACGCACTCGCAAAAGTGTTTCAGCAGGGAAAAATCGCCCTCCGGGTCAAGTTTTGAATCCTCCGAATAGGTTTCCGCTGAAAGATGGTTCAATCCCTCCACACCCCAAAATACGACGTCATGGCAGCGGTTGTAGAGACACGCGCCCTTGTTTGAGCCGAATAGTTCAAAGAAGAATTTGGACGCGTAGGGGTTGTGTCCAGCATCTCCCTGAATCATCGAAGCAACTACGCCGTTCTCAAATTTTATCGTGGCGACGATGTTGTCGATGATGTCAGTGTTTGAGTGCGTCAGCGTTCCACCTTCGGCATGTACGGAAATCGGGGCAGAGCCAGCCAAATAACACAATAAGTCAGCCGTGTGGCATCCTTGCGAAATTACGTTCCCACCGCCTATCTTCGGCTGTTGCGCCCAGGAGTCATCACCCCAGCGATTATCCATCATCTGTCCAAGTATCATCAACGGTTTGCCAATTACCTCTTTCGCCTTCTGAACCATCGGTATAAACTTCATCTTAAAACCGCATGCCAGCCTTGTGTGCGCTTTGTTGACAGCATCTTCCATCTCTTTGCATTCTTTGATGGTAAGTGCCATCGGTTTTTCGACGAGGATGTGTTTGCCATTTTCAGCAGCTTTTATGACAAACGGATGATGCGTGTCATGGTAGGTGCAGATGAAAACCACATCAATATTTGGGTCAATCAGAACCCTGTCAATATCGTCGGTGGCGTAATCGCCTCCGTACTGAGACAAAAACGCTTCAGCCTTGTCCTTGTACCTATCGCCATAAGCCCACATCTTGAAACCCGGTATCCTGTGAATCATCGAGCTATACGTCCGCCCGCGTCCGCCACAGCCAATACAACCAACTTTGTATTTTTTTGACATGATAATTACCTCTGATTTTTGATTGACATCTTTCGTGAAATTTGTTACATTTTATCGTATTTTAAATTTTATGGAGGTTAAAAATGCCAGCGCTTCACGAAAATGAAGAAATTGTAGCGCAAGTTCAAGCCCTGGTGGAGTATCACCGCCAGTACGAGGAAAACCCCTTGCTGTTTGCCTGTTGGCACCATCTCGGAGATGAAAAGGACGTTTGGTTATTAGAGATTGCTGAAAATGTCGCTGACCCGGGAGATGGCTCCCTTGATACTTTTCCTTTTTATCCTAAACCACACCTGGATATTCCCGGCCATTTGCGCTTGACTTACGCAAGCCCTGAAGAGTTTTGGGATGCTGTCACTAACCCAGATAGCGAAGGGCATGTGCTCATAGAAGAAATCCGAAGAACCAATTTTGACGTACTTTATGGTAAAAACACCCGGTTTGAGGAGGCACTGCGCAATCATGCCGAGGCTTGACCGTCCGTCACACCTGCTCATCCGCTCACCTGCTCGTTTCAAATCCCCCACTTTTCATTAATCTCATCCTGATAGCCTGAAACCTTCTCGTTGAGGACATCATCGAATTTCACAGCCTGCCCGCACCAGGACGATTCATAAATTGCCTCACAAATCGTTTGTGCTTTTAGTCCGTCCAGCCCATCAAGTTCTGGGCGGGTGCGATGGATTACCGAGTTTATGAAATCGTATACTTCAAGGGTTACGCCTTCGGTAATTCCATGCGGAAAGAGTTTTTCCTTCTCCTCCTCGTTCAGGCTGTCCATGTACATCTTTTGAAAGTCAGTAGGTTCGGTGATAGCGCCGTCCCACAAATGTAATTGCGGAGAAGTGGGATAAGTGCCGCCTCCGCCGTAAATTGAACCGCGACTTCCGTGATAGGAGTTATAGCTGTAGCTCGGTTGTTTTCCCGGAGCAGCGCTGGTTATTATCCATGTGCCTACGATACCGTTTTTGAATGTCACAGTGGCGACGCTGGTATCTTCGACAGTCGGCAACACAAAGTTGTCGTTTTCGTCTTTGTACTGAAATTTATTCAAGTTGTCCGTTTTGGCGTAGACTTCATCTACCTCCCCGAAGAAATATATCAATAAGTCAGCAAAATGTACGCCCCCGTCGATGATTCCGTCCCCTCCGCCCGTCAGTTTGTATTGACGCCACGTAATCCTCTGGGCTTTGCATTTATCATCCGGGTTATCTCTGGGCCCACTTACGACATGACAGAAGAAAAATCTCGGTTCGCCAAGCAACTTTTCGCTGTTGATAGCCCACTCGACAGTTCTCGGGCCCACCCATCTTCGCACCTGTTCAGCCGTCGCCAGAATCCTGCCGCATTTCTCAGCAGCCTCTACCATCTTCTTGCCCGCCCGCACTGTAACCGCTAACGGTTTCTCGACGATGACGTCTAAACCTGCTTCCATGCAGGTTATCGCCGCCGAATGATGTAGGAAGTGCGGCATGCAAATATCAGCGGCGTTGAGTTCCTCCTTATTGAGCATCTCTTCGATGTCCGTATAAACGGGCGGTTTCTTGCCGTCCTGACTTCCAGCAGCTTTTTCAGCAAAACCATTGGCTCGCCCTTCATCCACATCACACATAGCCACGAAATCAAATTGACCAATCCCCTGATTTTTAAGATTAATGTATGCGTTCAGATGCGCGCCCGCCATTCCACCACAACCGATAATAGCTAATCTGACATTGTCCATATCGTCACCCTCTTTTTACAGATTTGGTTTCAATCTATCATATCACACTTCCTCTTAAAATTCCACACAAAAATGAAAATTATCTTGTCATTTTTTAAAAGTTTTGATATGCTTTATGCGACCAAAACATTTGCTGGATAATGGCATCGTAACGCTGTTGAGCTTCCTCAAACTGTTGGTGGGCTCCTTTCAATTCTTCGTCGAGTTGAGACGAATCCGCCAAAACATTGATATAAATTAGGGAGATGCACTCCATGATGAAACTCGGGTACGAGGTATATAAAAATTTCATACAACGCCTTCTTGAACGCTTAAAAGATTCGCTTGGCGAAGGGGTTATCCTCTCCGTTTCCCTTTTCGGTTCTGTTGCCAGAGGGCAAGCACGCCCGGACAGCGATATTGACCTATTTTGCGTCCACAAGGGAGTAGATTTCAACCTAACCAAGCGATTTGTACAGGTTACTTTTGAGTTAGAGCAGGACGAGGAATATAAACGACTTGTGGAGAAGGGGTTGTACCCCCGTCCTTCTTGCATCTTTTTCACCGAACAGGAGCTTTGGGACAAACCTCATATTTTGCTTGACATCCTTTATGACGGCATTATCCTCTGTGACACAGGAATTTTGCAGAGCAGGCTTGAAATCTTAAGAAAAAGACTGGAAGAACTGGGGGCCAAAAAGACTACATTAGCGGATGGGACGTGGTATTGGGATCTAAAACCTGATTGGAAGCCAGGGGAGGTAATAACACTATGAACAATTTGGAACTAAATCAAAAGCTACTCACAGAAGCAGTGCTAATTATGGGCGAAGTGAGGCGCGCTCTGGAAATGCGAGCCTGGAATCTGGTTGTGAGAAGAGCGCAGGAGGTTGTAGAACTTTCGCTGAAGGGGCTCTTAAAGCTGATGGGAATTGAGTATCCCAAGGTTCATGACATTGGAAATACCTTCGCAAGGGTTTGCAGGGAAAAGAAGGTTGACATTGAAGAAGAAGTTCTCATAGAAATGAGACGAATCTCCCGTCAGTTGGCGGAAGAGCGCGCTCCTGCGTTTTACTTTGAGAAAGAATATACCCAACAGCAAGCTGACGAGGCTTTTCAGTCAGCGGGCAAAGTGTTGGAGGAGGCTAAAAAATTAGCCCAGAAACTAAAGAGGATGGAAACAGAGTAAAAACGACAGAGGGAGTCGAAGAGATGAAAGACCAATTGCGACGCTTTTTGCACATCAACAATATCAGACGCACGGTTCAAACATTGATATTCCTGCTGTTTCTGATTTTAATTATCCAAACGGCTTATCCACTGAAAACATGGCTCCCAGCCGACTTTTTCCTTCGATTTGACCCGTTGGCAGCCATCAGCACGATACTATCGAGTCGCAATGCGCAAACGCTGATTACAAAATTCGTCCCGGCGATAGTGGTACTTTTTTTGACCATCGTTCTGGGGCGTTTTTTCTGCAACTGGATATGTCCTCTCGGAACGACGATAGATATTTTCGACAGATTGCTACGCTGGAGGAGCAAACGCGTCAAACATCCCCAAATAGCCCACACGCCGCAGTTGCGAAATCTGAAATACTACGTCCTGATTGGGTTTTTGGTCGCCGCTTTGCTCAGTTTGCAGATTGCTTGGCTGTTTGACCCAATTCCTATCGCCACTCGCAGTTACGCAGTAAGTCTGTATTCCTACTTTACTTATGTGGCTACAGCCATTCTGAGTCCACTTGGACAGGTTCCCGTCATCAAGGAAATTTCAGAGCCAATCTACGGTTTCTTGAAAGGACACGTATTCATTCCCAAGTTGGATATTGCCCCAATTGACCCATTTACCAGACACCAGCCCATCACAACGATGCACCACATAGCGTTTTTGGGATTCGCAGGTATTCTGGCGCTATCGTTTTTGTATCAGCGTTTTTGGTGTCGTTATCTTTGTCCTTTGGGGGCGATGCTTGGCTTGCTGTCCAAGGTGAGTTTTCTGCGGTGGGTTGTTGATAAGGAGAGATGCGTCGAATGCAACAAATGCCATTTTGAGTGCAAAACAAACGCCATCATGGAAAAGGCAAACGGATATTTAGTGCAGGAATGCGTGGAATGTTTCAACTGTCAATATCTCTGCCCAACTGACGCAATCCGATTGAAATTTCAATCGCCTTCCATCAGCCTTGAGCAATCCAGAGAGTACATACCGAAGGGACTGGATTTGAAAAGACGACGCTTCCTCCAATCCGTGCTGCTTGGTGTGTTTGTTGTTCCATTGCTGAAATTGAAAACGCAAGTGCGCGACCGCTCTGCATGGCTTATCCGCCCGCCCGGCGCGTTAGCCGAAGAGGAGTTCCTTGATAAGTGCATCCGTTGCGGCGAGTGCATGAAAGTCTGTCCTACGAACGCCCTGCACCCAACCCTCTTTGAAGCAGGAGCCGAAGGCGTAGGCACGCCGAAACTCGTCCCGCAAATCGGCTACTGCGACTACGAATGCAACCTGTGTTTGCAAGTCTGCCCGACGGGCGCTATCCGCAATCTGACTCCAACAACAAAACAGAAAGTAAAACTCGGCACAGCCTATTTTAACAAAAACAAGTGCATCCCCTGGAATGAACATATCGACTGCCTCGTCTGCGAGGAACACTGCCCGACGAAACCAGAAAAATCTATAAAATTCTGGGATAAAGAAGTATTTGAACAGGAAACTAACCTGATAAAAATAGCGAAACTGCCGTATGTAGTGACGGAAACCTGCATCGGCTGCGGCATCTGCGAAAATAAATGCCCGCTGAAGGATGAACCCGGCGTCCGAGTTACATCACGAAGTGAATCACGGCGCAAAAGATGAGCCATGTGTTTCTAAAGAAACCGAGTTTCTCGGAGAAACTCGGTTTCTGGACGCACGCTATTCCCATTCAATCGTACTTGGCGGCTTGGAACTAATATCGTATACAACTCTATTGACACCTCGCACCTCGTTGATTATCCGATTGGAGATTGTCCCCAAAACGTCGTATGGTATTTGCGCCCAGTCTGCTGTCATGGCATCAGTGCCGGTTACCGCCCGCAACGCAACTACGTCTTCATAAGTGCGTTCATCGCCCATGACACCGACGCTTTTCACAGGTAGTAAAACAGCGAACGCCTGCCAGATTTCATCGTACAAACCAGCTTTCTTAATCTCATCTATGTAAATAGCGTCGGCTTCTCGCACAACATCAAGTCGCTCTTCCGTTACTTCGCCTAATATGCGGATTGCTAAACTGGGGCCGGGAAAGGGATGCCGTCCTAATATATCCTTTGGTACTCCCAACTGACGCCCAACTTTTCTAACCTCATCCTTGAAAAGCTCTCTGAAGGGTTCAATTAATTGAAACGGCAATCTTTCTGGAAGCCCACCTACATTGTGATGCGTCTTGATGGTTGCAGACGGGCCTTTTACAGGTTTGCTTTCGATGACATCAGGGTAGAGCGTTCCTTGCGCTAAAAAATCTATCCTTCCTAATTTGCTCAACTCCGCTTCAAATACCGCAATAAATTCTTCGCCTATAACTTTCCGCTTAACCTCCGGGTCAATTACTTTTGACAACCGTTTCAGGAACCTATCCCCTGCGTCAACATAGTGTAACCTTATGCCAAGTCGCTGAAAATTATTCTTCACGATTTCTACTTCACCTTTGCGCAATAAACCGTTGTTTACAGACACGCAAACAAGATTCTCCCCTATCGCTTCCTTTAATAACACAGCGAGCGTAGTGGAATCAACACCGCCACTTGCGGCACATAAAACCCTCTTACCGTCCGTTTTCCCCTTGACTTCAGCAATAACATCTGATATGAAAGAACTCATAGTCCAAGAGGTTGAACAACCGCAGATTTTGTGCGCAAAATTCGTCAGGATTTTATCCCCGCCCACCGTATGAACAACCTCCGGATGAAACTGCAACCCATACAAATTGCGTTTTATATCAGCCATTGCGGCTATAGGCGAATTTTTACTGTGAGCTATGGGCACATAGCCATCCGGCAAGGAAACTATCCTATCCCCGTGACTCATCCAAACCTTCAGTTTATCGCCTAACCCATCAAACAATTGCGTCGGTTTGTCTACGGTGAGTTCCGCAAATCCGTATTCCCGTTGCGGGGCCGGGTTTACCTTGCCGCCGAGCAGATGAGCCATTAACTGCATGCCGTAGCATATCCCCAGTATTGGTATGTTCAGCGACAATATATTCGGGGCGCAAATCGGCGCATCCGGCATGTAAACGCTCGACGGCCCGCCTGATAAAACTATCCCCTTTGGCTGCATATTTGCCAGACTATCTATGGATATATTGTATGGGTGAATTTCACAATAGATATTCTTCTCCCGGATACGCCGGGCAATAAGTTGGCTATATTGAGAGCCAAAATCTAAAATTATAATTGATTCTTTCTGCATTGTTCATACCTTTTCAGTTTCTATCATTCGCTTGTTAATCGCTTTCTTTATCGCAGTTTTGGTCATCAATGCGGCTTTGTGTATGAGTTTGAACGAAGCAAGGCAGGGGTAGTATTGATGCAATAGTGCGCCCCGCTCCTCTGCTTTATCGACTTCTACACCGAGCAAATTCTCGGCGATGAAATTTGTGTTGCCACAGGGACAACCCCGTACTACGCTAACCTGCCGAATTATTCCCTCTTCGCAGTTGATGTCTAAAATTGGTCTGCCTAAGTGTTTGGCGAAGGCTTTGATATATTCGTTATCACTGCTTCTCTCCGTAAGCTCACAGAAAGGCATAGGAAATACAACATCTACGTTCATAGCATTTAGTTTCTGCTGTATCTGATTTTGCAAACCTTTCGGCAACCAAAGGGCGTTCTCTACAGGAGCTATTACCGCCTCGGCACCGGTAATTTTGACCATATCTGGTATTAATTCAGCCACACCCGTGTTCTCGCCCAACGAGAGTAGCAATTCAACAGAGGGTAGATTATCCGGCAGAAAATCTTCCGGTTCATCTATCACAGGGGGCAAAAAAGGAAACACAACACAACTTTCTATTTGCCAATCACCAGGTGCCTTTTCGGTTATATTTTTTACTTGGCGTTTGCCCCAATCTTTTTGGAAAACAGCGAGTATTTTCATAATAAAATTGTGCCGCAATCAAAATAACGGCTCATCATCCTCTTGAACCTGCTCTTTACTATCCGCAAAACCATACAACTCAAGTTCTTTGACCAGTACATTTCCACGCTTAATTCGCCTCTCCATTCGTCCTGTCACATTTGATAGAGTTCTAGCCATGCGTTTATCGTCATGTGTGCCGCCAATTATGAACCGCAGTTTATCAGTTATCACAGGGCGAATACGAACATCTATAGTATCCAATCTGTTATTTTTCAGCTTGGTTACTCTTGCCCAGTTGCCCTCACTACCTGTGGACGCGTCCAAAATAAAATCCTCAATGTTCGTCCCACGAATGACGATTCTGTGAATCGCCTTGAGTTCAGGCAAAGTGACGGTGATTTCATGTTTTGCTGAACGTCCTACTGTGTTCATATCTCCATCTATCATTTCGGGGGTGCTACACATAGCCCCCTCCATACGGGCATAATTTTCACTCCAATTTTGAGCCTTAAAGAGCTTGCCCATAGTTCCAGATTGGCAGCCTATGAAAGGCAGCGATGTTATCAAAATGATTATAGATAATTGTCTCATTGTTTCACATCTCCTTTATCAGCCCCTTCACGGGAAAGCTTACCAGAAATACGAGTAAAATTGCAAGACAAAATTTATGCTCCTTTTTATATTGACAAATCTGCCAATTAAATGTATAATTACCTATGTTAGCTAACTTATCTAACAAGATAACGGGTAAAAAGATGAAGAATGAAGCTATTACGAAATCTATCATTTCAACCAAAGCTCAAAACAATTTTGGCAGGCTGTTAGATGACGTATCAGAAAACCGCGCTCGGTATATCATCAAACGGTTTGGAACTCCTAAAGCTGTCATCATTTGTATGGATGATTTTGAGCGACTATTGCAAAGCGAAACAGAACATCCAGAAAGTCAGAAGCAACTCCAGATGCTGCGAGAAAGTCGTCAGAGATATCATCTCGGTGTGCCGATATCTGAAGATAAGGAGTGAATAAAAATGTCCCGCAACTCCTACTTTGACCGAAATTTAGAACTATTTCATGTTCCTTCTTTTCCTACAACGAGATATCAGGGCAGTAAACTAAAATTGGTCGATTGGATTTGGAATAACATAAGAGGGATAGAATTTGAGAGCGCTTTGGATGCTTTCGGAGGGACAGGCAGCGTCGGTTATATGTTCAAAACGAAGGGCAAACGGGTTACATACAATGACAGATTAAAATTCAACTACTACATCGGTTTAGCGTTGATTGAAAATGACAATGTCACGCTGTCGAACGATGATATAGATTTTTTGCTTCAGCCCCGCCCTGATATTCAATATCCAACTTTTATCAGAGATACTTTCCATGACATCTATTTTACTGATGCGGAAAATGAATGGTTGGATATAGTTGTTACGAATATAAAGCAGTTATCGGACAAATACAAGCAAGCGCTGGCGTACTTCGCACTCTTTCAGGCTTGTATCATCAAACGCCCTTACAACCTGTTCCACCGAAAAAATCTCTACATGCGCCAAAGGAATGTCAAACGCAGCTTTGGAAATAAGACTACATGGGATACACCCTTTGAAGTCTGGTTCAGAAAATTCGCTTATGAAGCGTCCATGGGTGTATTTGCCAATGAACACCAAAACACCGCCTTAAATTGCGATGTGCTTTCCGTTCCCGGAGAATATGATTTGGTTTAT
Source organism: uncultured bacterium (assembly GCA_964601015.1). Lineage (GTDB taxonomy): Bacteria > Poribacteria > WGA-4E > DTYX01 > CAZRLY01 > CAZRLY01. The sequence continues at coordinate 1,028 of CAZRLY010000044.1, read as the reverse complement.
TTTGACCCGCCGTATATTTCTGAAAAAGGGGTGGGCGTAGATTATCTTGCCTTCTATCATTTTCTTGAAGGATTGGTGGACTATGAAAGTTGGGGCGATAAAATTGACTATCGTACCAAACATCGCAAATTTAAACACACAAAATCAATCTGGACGAATAGAGATCTGATTTACACAGCCTTTGACAGAGTATTCTCAAAATACAAAGATAGCGTGTTAGTTGTTTCCTATCGAGTTCCTGGCATTCCATCGGCGGACGAGTTAATACAATTGCTCGCAAAGCATAAAAGCAGCGTTATTTCCATTGATAGTAAAGATTACAAGTATGCCTTGAGCAAGAGGGGAGTCAATGAATTGCTCCTTGTCGCTCAATAGTTACGCCAATATTGGAGAAACTTTTCTCTGGAGTTAAACTCTCCCTGCCCAGACTTCAGGGCATTTATGTTCGTAATTGACCTGATATGTTTTGTCGTACCGCTGCCCGTCTGCTTTGATGCAATACGCCATTTTTCTTGGATAATTACGTCTAAATCAGTGATGCGAAATTTTTCTTCTACGACACCACCATGTATCTCTTCGTATGTCTCGAAATTATAGCAAATGCCGATAATCCAATGCTGGACATAATCACCATACGGGTAGCGGATGGTTCCTACTTTCGCATTGGGGTTGCGAAAGTAACCAAGATATGTTCCTATAGTGAAGCCGCCAATGGTATTAGAGCTTTTTTTTCGCGATGTTTTTACATCTATGGCTATTTTCCCTTCCAATCCAGGAATATCTCGTAAAGTAACGTCGGGATATTCTCGTCCGCCTCCTCTTTCAAAAACGCATCCGTATTTTTCTGCAATCGGTTTAATTCGCGCTATCACCAAATCCTCGAATATTGCGGAGATAGCCCTGCTATCAGATGGAACATCAATTACTGTTTGGTCTTCCAAAAGCAGCCCAATAACTTCCCAACGGAAACCCTCTAGTAATTCTTCTATGTCAGATTTAATGTCATATATCATGGAATTTCCTCTTTT